>JBILVU010000045.1:0-39871 GCA_044370285.1 Prosthecobacter sp. | reverse complement strand
GATGCAGCCTCCGCTGCGGGCCTCTGTTTTCTCGTGCTCATCTGCACTGTGGCCGCTTACGCAGGTTTCATGAAGGCGCTGCGCACGATGAGCGTCTTTTCGATGAATGTGATCTACAATTTGGAGCCTGTGTATGGCATCCTGCTGGCGATGCTCATCTTTGGCCGTTCTGAATTCATGAGCATCGGCTTTTATCTGGGAGCCGCCGTCATCACGCTCAGCGTGCTCGTGCTGCCTTGGCTGCGCCGCTGGGTGGAATGATTCGTCGTTAGCTCTCCTTACGCTTCAGCGTGACGCGATGAATGCCACTGCGCAGTGCGGCGACATTGAAGTTCACCAGCAGCCCCGCCCGCAGGCCACTGAGGCGCAGATGGGATTCAAATTGCAGCTTATCTAGTGCGGTGAGCTGCTCCTGCCCACGCACCAGCAGCAGGAGTTTATCCTGCACGATGAAGTCCAGCCTCACGCCGCCCTGGATCGTCTTGCCTCGGTAGTCAAAGGACAGCATGTCACCGCGTCGGAAGTCCATTTCGAGGTCACGAAGCTCAATCGCGATGCATTCTTCATAGGCCTCGCGGGCCAGGCCGGGGCCGAGCTGGCGGTGGACGTTCATACAGGCCCCGATCACGACATGGGGAAGGTCAGCTTCATTCATGGCTTGAAAGTAGCACGAAGTTTCAGAGGCTGCCTATGAAATGAGCCGCCGTGCCTTGCGCCGGGCAGCATGCGTGACACTGTCGAACCCATGGGTCGCATACCGGAGGAAACCGTCAACCAAGTGCTCGCCGCCACAGATATTGTGGCGCTGATCGGGCGTTCGGTGAAGCTGCGCCGTGCCGGGACGAACTGGGTGGGCCTGTGCCCCTTTCACAATGAGAAGTCGCCCTCCTTCAATGTGAGTCCCACACGCAGCACCTATCACTGCTTTGGATGTGGCGCAGGTGGTTCGGCGATCCGCTTTGTGATGGAGCATGATGCGCTGTCCTTCGTGGAGGCGGTGAAGCGTCTCGGAGATGCGGCGGGTATTCGCATCGAAGAAGAAGTGTGGGATGCGAACGCGGAGGCGGAGGCCAAGCAGCGGTCACTGCTCACGCGGGCAAACAAGGAAGCGGCGGAGTGGTTTCACCTGCTGCTGATGAAGCACCAAGCCGCCGCACCCGCTCGTGAATATCTGAAGGCTCGCGGCATCAATGGGGAAATGGCGAAGCGCTGGCAGATGGGCTACTCACCGGATAATCGGCAATTCTACCGCGAGTGGATGGTGCAGCATAAGCTCAATGATCAGGTGATGGTGGAAGCGGGTATTTTCAGCGTAGCGGATCAGGATGAGCAGGGGCGCGGCGGGAGATCGTATCCGCGTTGGCGTCACCGGCTGATGTTTCCCATTCGCAATGACAATGGCGATGTGATCGCCTTCAGCGGGCGCATCCTCGATAAAGATCAAAAGGGCGGGAAATATGTGAACTCGCCCGAGACGCCGCTTTTCAGCAAGAGCCGCGTGCTCTTTGGCTTCGACAAATCGAAGCGCCACATCGCAAAGGCAGGCCAGGCGATCATTTGTGAAGGGCAGATCGACATGATCATGGTCTTCGAGGCTGGATTGCAAAACGTCGTGGCAGGGCAGGGCACCGCTTTCACTGAGCAGCATGCCAAGATGCTCAAGCGCCTCTGCAATGAAGTTATCCTCTGCTACGATAGCGATGCAGCGGGTCGCAAAGCAGCGGAGCGTGCGTTTGAGATTCTCTCACCGCATGGCCTTTCCGTCCGCGTCGCTGCTCTGCCGCAAGGTGAGGACCCGGATTCGCTGATTCGCAAGCAAGGAGCCGATGCGTTGCGAGCCATCGTGGCGGAGGCACCGGAGTTTCTGGAGCATCAAATCATGCATTTGCGGGCCAGCACCAAGGGCGAAGGCATGGTGGAACGCGTGCGCATGGCCGAGCAAGTGGCCTCGGCCATTGCAATTTTCAGTGGTGTGGCACAGCGGGTGGCGGCGGTGAACAAGGTCGCGAAGCTGCTCGAAGTGCCTGAAGAAGAACTCAACCGCATGGTGGCCCGTGCGGCGAAGGACAAAAAGGACGCGCCAAAGTCTGCCGGTGGTGCTGAACCTGCCGCGAAGCCTGATGAAAGCGCGAAGAAGCTCGTGGCGGCCCAAAACCCCAACGCCATGCTTTTGAGCCAGCTCGCCCTTGCCGATGCGGAAGTGCTTTACTGGCTGCGAGAGACGGATTGCGAAGAAATCCTCAGCGAGGTGCCTGGGACGGAGCTGCTCGCCATTCTTTGGCGTAGTCGCTACGATCCGCTGGATGAATTTGCCCGCACGGCCTTCATGGCGGGACAGGAAAGGCATCTGGAGGCGGCCTTTAGCATGCTGCTGGGGCGCAAACGGCCTCCGGGTGGCATGTTGGATGCCCGACAGACCATGGATGCTCTTGATGTGACGCGGCTGCAAAATCTGGTGCAGCGCACCAAGGGGCAATTGAGGCACCCAGGACTCTCCGCGCAGGAAATGGAGGTCATCCAACATCGGGTCATGGAGCTTAATTCGAGGCTGAAAGAAAGCCTTGACCGTTTGCGGGGGCCTCCGAATAGTCCGCCCGCTTCCAGCCAGAAGTAATTCTTCCGGAGAGAACCCCCAGCGGCGCGTATGGCTGCATCTAAATCGAAACATCCAGGTATCCACGCTCCCTCCTCCAACACGCATCCGGCTGGCTCGTCCTCTGAGATCCCCGTGAAGCGTGGACGTGGTCGTCCGCGGATTCATCCTCCGAAGGAAAAGCTGGCTCCACCCGTCTCTGCGGATGGCTTGCCGGTGAAGCGTGGCCGTGGACGCCCGCCAAAGTATCTCCAAGGCCAGCGTGCCTCCGGTCCTTCCGTTACCCATTCAGATATCAATTCCACGGAGGTGCAGAGCCGCCTCCGCATGCTCATCCGCCTAGCCCGTGAGCAGGGGCATCTCTCCTGGGATGATCTCAATGACACGCTGCCATCTGGCTTTGTGACGGCGGATCTGATGGATGAGCTCATGACTCGCCTGCGGGCGATGGAGATCCGTGTGCTCGATGATGGTGAGGTGGAGCAGGCACGCCGCGAAACGGCGCGTGAACGCGATGCCGAATCCGCGAAGCTCGATTCACTGGATGATCCGGTGCGCATGTACCTGCGCCAGATGGGGCAGGTGCCGCTGCTCACCCGCGAGCAGGAAATCGAGATCTCAAAGCGCATCGAACGCGCCGATAACGGCCTCCGCCACTGCATGCACCAGCTCGGCTTTGTGGCTGAGGCCTACATCCAGCATGCCGGGAACCTCGAAAGCGGCGCAGAGCGCTTTGATAAGCTCGTCTCCGATCACAAGGCCGCTGAGCGTGACAGCTACTTCAAAAAGCTGCGCACCCGTCTCCCACAAGCCCGTGAGCAGTTCGAAAAGTGCTCAGCCCTTTACGCTTCGCTCGCCGAAGCTGGCCCGCGTAAGAAGGAAAGCCTGAAGGCGGAGTTCGAGACCTTACGCGGCACCCTTTTCAAGCTGTGCGAGAAGTTTCACTTCAAGCAGAAGGTGATGGAGGACTTCATGTCCCTCACCCAACAGCGCCTAGCGCAGCTCGATAAGCTCGAAAAGGCTCTCAACGAGCATCCTCGCCGCCATGCCGAGCAGCACGCGGTGCGTGATTTCGAAAATGGCGTCTGGATGAGTGCCGCCAGCTTTCGCGATGAGGCGAAGAGCGCGGTGAAGCTGGTCACGGAGTCCACCAGGGCCAAGACGGAGATGATTGAATCCAATCTACGCCTCGTCATTTCCATCGCCAAAAAGTACACGAACCGTGGCCTGAGCTTCCTCGATCTCATCCAGGAAGGAAACATGGGCCTCATGCGGGCCGTGGAGAAATTCGAATACCGCCGCGGTTACAAATTCAGCACCTACGCCACCTGGTGGATCAGGCAGGCCATGACGCGCAGCATTGCCGATCAGGCCCGCACCATCCGCATCCCGGTGCACATGATTGAGACGATCAATAAGCTCATGCGTGTCTTCCGCCAGCTCAATCAAGAGCTGGGTCGCGAGCCCACGCCGGAGGAGATCGCCGAGGAGATTCAGATTCCCGTCGAGCGGGTGAATGCCGTGCTGCGCATGTCCCAGCCCACCATTTCCATGCAGGCCAAAGTGGGCGGTGATGGCGGTGAAGGCGATGTGGAGTTCGGTGACTTCATTGAGGACAAGGAAGCCCGCGATCCGATGGAGCTCACCTCCATGCATCTGCTCCGCGATAAGCTGCGTGATGTGCTCCACAGCCTCAATCCACGCGAGCGTGAGGTGCTCGATCAGCGCTTCGGCCTCAGTGATGGTGGTCAGGGCCGCACGCTCGAAGAAGTGGGTAAGCAATTCAACGTCACCCGAGAGCGCATCCGCCAGATCGAGGCCAAAGCCCTCCGCAAGCTGCGCCATCCCACCCGCCTGCGGAAGCTCGGCGGCATCATGGTGTCGTAAAAGGCTGTAACATCGGCCTCTCGTTGGGATTTAAAGTGGCTATGCGTCTCCCGCTTTTGTTCTCCATGCTGGCACTGCCAGCGCTCAGCCAAGTTCCCTCTTCAAAAAACGAGGTGCGCTTCACCGAGGAGGACGGCCTGCGGCACATCCGCTCCAATGGCATCCCGGATCATGCGACTGGTCGTTTCCCCAATGCGCACAATCCGAACAGCATTCGCCCGCAGGATTCCCACTACACCGTGCCGCTCAAGCCGGAGCCGCAGGAAAAGCCCACGTCCTTTCGCATGCAGCCCTTTGGCGTGGCGTTGAATGGCGTGGTGTTGGATCCTTTCGCTGCGGAATGGTGGCGCGGAGATCAATCCAGCGGCTGGCAATACGAACCCCAGAGCGGCGCGATCGATCTCGGCCTCGATGAACACAATGCCCATGTGCAGCCCAATGGTGCCTATCATTACCACGGCATCCCACATGGTCTGCTCAAGCGCCTTTCCAACGGCGATAAGCGCATGACCTTGCTTGGTTGGGCTGCGGATGGCTTCCCCATCTACGGCCCGCTTGCCCACGCGGAGGCCAAGGATGCCCAAAGCCCGCTCAAGACGATGAAATCTGGTTACCAGATCAAGAAAGGGCCGCGTCCCGCTGATGCCGCCCCCGGTGGAAAGTATGACGGCTCCTTTGTGCAAGATTACGAATGGGTGGAAGGCCATGGAGACCTCGATGCGAGCAATGGTCGCACGGGCGTCACGCCTGAATTTCCGCAGGGCACCTACTACTATGTGCTCACGGATCAGTTCCCTTACATTCCACGTCAATTTGTCGGCAAGCCAGACGCCAGCTTCGAGCGTCGTGGCCCTCCGCGAGGTCCCGGTGGCTTTGGTTTTGGCCCGCCTGGAGGCCCTCCCGGCTTTGGTCCACCACCGCCGCGTGGACGCCGAGGCGGCCCAGGGTTTGGGCCGCCGCCTCCACCGCCGAGGTGAATGAGGCAAAACAAAAGGCGGCATCGGGAGACCGATGCCGCTTGGAGCAAGGAATGAAAAAAACCGGTGGAGGATTACTTCACCGTTTTCACGCTGCTGAAGATCTTTTCCAGCGTTTCCAGGCTCTTCTCGCTGTCCTTCTTGGAGATCCAGTAGGTGATGGTGAGCATCTTGCCGTCACCCGCTTCGGTGAAGAGGAAACCCACGGAGGCAGGACCCCATTCCTTGTGGTCAGCTGTCCAGGAGATCACTTTCCACTCGCGTTCACCCGTCTTGAAGTCTTTTTTTTCTTCGGTGGCCTCGTCAATCTTCACTTCATGCTCAGCCAGCCATTCGGTGCTGCCTTCGATGGCTTCGTTGAGTTCATCCTCGGAGGTCACGACTTCGAGATAAAGGGTGGCGACGTTGTCAGGAGATTCAGCCAAGACGCCATCTCCATCCGCTTCAGGCTCCCAGTTGTCTGGGATGGTCACGGTGATGGCGGGTTCGTCCTGGGGGACTTTCAGCGTGCCGCCAAAAGCCATTGAGGCGAGGAGGGTGAGTACGAGGGTCGAGACGAGGGTCGAGACGAGGGATGTTTTTTTCATGAATGTGGGTGCGTCAAAACGCATGCCCTCTGACGACGGCGCAGCTCGGACATTCAAGCGGCTATTCCTGCGATTCATTTATTCTTTCATGGCCTCTGATCAGCCTCTGAACACCAGCACATGATGCTGGGTGAAGCGTTCCAAGAGCGTGGATTCCCGAAACGCAGCATTCGCCGCCATCTGCTGGAGATCGGCCACGGTTTCGGGGAAATCGTAAGCGGCCACATGGGCGCACGCGGCGTCGATGTCCTCAGGACGCACCGCAGTCCACTGGCTGCGCATGGTGTGGAGATAGGTATCGAGGTATTGCTGGCGTGACTGGCCTTCCTCACGGGCGATATCGACGAGGATGAAGACACCGCCGGGGGCGAGCACACGGGCGCAGGCATGAAAGAGCTGCTGTTTCTCCGCCCCAGCGAGGTGATGGACGGCGAAGCTGGAGAAAATGGTATCGAGGGAGGCTTCTTCACGCTCATGCAGAGCGTGGAGCATATCCTGACAGTGGAGCGTGACGTTATCCAAGCCGCTCAAATGACTGCGAGCCTCGTCGAGAGCCGTGGCGGAGAGATCGACGCCGTGATAGCGGGCGGGTGGAGCCGCTTTGAGGCAGGGGGCGAGGAAGCGTGTGTTGCCACAGCCGAGATCGATCATGGAATAACCGCCCTGCTCACGCCGCTGCTGGAGCAGGCTGGCGATGCGGACGTAGATCTCACGATGGAACATGTAGTTCTTCTCAGAGAGCGCGTCGTAGAGGCTCCAGGAAGTGCGGAAGAGATGCGTTTCGTCGTCGGCCATGGGCGGGGCATTCTTGGGCAGGATCAATGACGGCGGTGGTAACGCTCACGCGGGGTGATCGCACGGCCACCAGGGCTGAGGACGCTGCGGTCATGGCGTTCCATCGGGGTGATGGCTGGCCCGCCGGGGCTGAGGGGATGGCGGCGTGGGGCGACCCAGCAGGAGGTGAGGGCCGTGGCGGTGAGAAGAAGGAGAAGAGCTTTCATGGCGGCGTATTGAACCATCTGAAACGAAGTGGTTTCATGTGCTTCGCTGGATTTTGCGAGACATTTTTCCTCCGGGCTGTCATAAAGCGGCACGCACCTATCCAATCTATGAAACTCCGCATCTCCTCCTTCCTCCTCGTTTCCATCCTGGCTCTCGCCGCCTGTGATAAATCGCCTGAAACTCAAAAAGCCGCTGACGATGCCAAGAAGGCCGGTGAGGCGGTGAAAGAGGCGGCGAAGTCCGGCATGGATGCCGCGAAGGTGGAGGCGGAAGCCGCGAAGGAAGCCGCCGCGAAAAAAGCGGCTGAACTCAAAGAGGCGGCGGAAAAGAAGGCCGCCGAACTCAAGGACAAAGCCGCTGAAAAAGCCTCGCAGGCCGCTGCAGCGGTGGAGGCAGCTGCCAAGAACGTGCGCGAGGCGCTGCAGAAGTAGCCCGCGTTCTATTGGGCCTTCTTCTTGCCACCTTTGGCAGGTGAGGCGGCGTTGCGGCCATCAGGCTTCGAAGGATCGAAGGCCGGGTTTTTCGTGGGCATGAGGGCAGCCACGTCTTTTTGCCAAGCGTGAAGCTCGGCGAGCATGGCTTTGACGCGCTCGGGCTCTTGCGCGGCGAGGTTGGTTTGCTCGGAGAGATCGCTGCGGAGATTGTAGAGCTCGTGGCGATCCCCTTCGAACCAGTGGATGAGTTTCCAATCGCCCCGACGGATGGCGGCTCCGGGAGCGCCGCCTTGATTGCCGTAGTGCGGGTAATGCCAAAGGAGGGCACGCTCGGGTAGATCGCCGGTGCTTTCGAGGAGCGGGCGGAGGCTGGTGCCGTCGATCTTTGAGGTGGACTGAGCGCCGCAGACATCGCGGAGCGTGGCGAAGTAGTCGATGCTGCACACGGGCGTGTCTATGGTGCGGCCAGCCTTCAGCACGGCGGGCCAGCGCATGAGTAGCGGCTCACGCACGCCGCCTTCGTAAAGCCAGCCTTTGCCGCCGCGAAGAGGGAGATTGCTGGTGGGAGAGCCTTCGCTGGTGCTGAGGCCGCCGTTGTCAGAGGTGAAGACGATGAGCGTGTTTTGCGTGAGGCCGAGCTGGTCGAGCTTCTTCAAAATGGTGCCCACGGCGGTGTCCATGGCCTCCACCATGGCAGCGTAGGTGACGTGCTCCTGCACGAGGCGCACATCGCGAGGCTCCTCGCGGCCAAATTGGGCGCTGAGGCCGAGTTTTTGCCGTTTGGCCTCATACTTGGCTTCGAGTTCCTTTTTGGCGTTCAGGGGCGTGTGGACATCGTAAAAGGCGTAGCAGGCAAAGAAGGGCTTGTCCTTGTGAGCTTCGATGAACTGGCAGGTTTCTGCGGCGAGTCGATCCGCGAGGTGCTCACCGGGCGGGCCGTCGGGGAGGCGAGGGTTGTTGTAAGGCGTGAAGTATTTACCGGGGCCGTAGGGGCCGCCTTTTTCCACGCCGCCTTTGTTGATGTCGTAGCCTTGGTCCTCGGGATACCAGCCTTCCATGCCGAGATGCCATTTCCCGGCGAAGAAGGTGGCGTAACCCGCCGTCTTCATCATCTCGGCGAGGGATACCTCTTCATGCGCGAGGCGGTCTTGATACGGCGCAGGCAGGAGCTGGGTGTTTCGTTTCCAAAGCTCCGGCTTCAACGGCGAGCCGATGTAATCCGTGATGCCCGTGCGCTGCGGCCAGCGGCCTGTTTGGAAGGCGGCGCGGGTGGGTGAGCAGACCGGGCAGGCGGCGTAGCCATTGGTGAACAAGGCACCTTCTTTGGAGAGGCGATCAAGGTTTGGTGTCTCGTAAAAAGTGCTGCCGTAGCAGCCCAGATCCTGGCGACCGAGGTCATCGGCGAGCATGAGGATGACGTTGGGCTTTGAAGCGGCCTCCAGGGAGGTCGTGAAGGCAGCGAGTGCCGTGAGGAAGAGGAAACGAAACATGGCGGCTGGGAACGCAGAGGGCAGGGTAGACCTTGCGGTGCATCACAGCCATCCCGAAGGCAGCAGCGCCTTCACAGCGGCGTAAAAGAGCAGGCCGTAAGCGAGGTAAATGACGAACACGAAGCCCACGAGCATCGTCAGCAGCACGAGCAGGCCCAAAAAGAAGCGCAGCGTGCTCTGCCGCACCTGCCCGTGATGCCCGGCCTGCCAAGCAGTGAGGATGGCGAGGTTTCGCGAGTTCGATTTATAAAAGACCGTGAAGAAAGCTCCCGCACCTGGGATGAGCCCGAGGAGGAAATTCAGCCCCATATTGGCCGCCATGCGCAGAAACACCGTGAAGCTCACGCCGCTTCGCAGCGCCTCCAGTAGGATCACACCGCCCGCGCCCGAGACGAGCAGGTCCCCTACGCCGGGAAACAGCGCCAGCACCGGATCTAGACCGAAGCGGATGTTCGTGCCCGGGATGCGCAGCACCTCATCGAGGTAACGAGCCAAGATTTTCGCCGTCTCATGATGCACCGGATCACTACTCCGGGCGAGTTTCTCGGCGATGGGATTCAAAGGCGTGGCGTGAGAGTCTTCTTCAGGCATGACGGTCGCGAATATGCCGCATTTCGGAGAGCACTGCCACCTGCCAGACGCACGAAATGAGCAGGTGGCTCCTTCTCATGTCGTTGAGGCGGTCCAGAGCTCTTCTGGAATCGTGGTTTTCTCTTGAGCAAAGTGCCTTAACGCTTCGGTTCGGTCTCGTTCGTTCCTATGTCATCGCTGTAACTTCTGGAGGAACTGTGGAAACTTCTTGTTCACGAGGGCATTCGTGGCTGTGCCAAACGACGATACTCCGTAACCGTGGGCTCCCGAAACCTTCATCTTCACGGAAGGGGCGGTGGCGATTTTCACGAAGTCTGCTCGACTGACTGCGAATCGACGAGTGGAAACTGGTCCGTAGTCTGTGACGATCTCAGTTTCAGAAGCGGTGATAAAATGGCCGCCAACGTTGAAGTCCAAACCGAAGATATTAGCTGTGCCCTGAACTCCGGCAGTCAGAAATACTTTTTCTGGCGTTCGAGAATTCCAGTCGAATCCGAGTGTGTGCCATGCCTCTGCCAAGCTAGAAGCTGCACTAACTGGCGGCTGACGAACTACCGTTGATCCGTCAAAGTCGTCGGTCGAAGTTTTGGTTGCTGGCGTCAGAGCTGAGTTCACATCCTGACATGAATTTAGGGTAACGGCGAGAATGCATAGCAATGGGAGTCTTATCATGGCGAGTAGTGCTGTTTCCAAGTTGAACGCTTCGGATCAGGCGACGGCGAACGAGAAGCGTTGATGACGCGACAGATGCCATATACGCCGTTGCCTGCACCCTTTAATGTTAACCCTTGGTTATGGAGATGTTAATCGTCTCGCCATCTGGATCATAGATACACTCAAGCCTGTGAGAAGTCGCCAGCCAAGAGGGTGTTCGCAACTCAAGAAGCCAGGACTCAATTACCGGGAAGATAGATTCCTCAAGCTGTGCACGAACCTGACGCTTCTTTGCGGCCTCGACTGGATACAACATGATGAACCAGTCGGCATTTCCGCCACTGACATAATACCAGATGGAAAGGACTGGATACGCAAGGTGATGGTTCGCGATGTACTCCATCGTGAATCGCGGCTTGGCGGATGTGCTATCGAAAGGATGATCGCCGAACCAAACTCGGAAATTGGGAGCCTGCGGAACTGCGGCAAAACGCTCACTCAATCGCTCGACGCCAACAGGCCACGAAAAGCGCCTTGCCAATCGAGGCTTCCGTTCGTCAACAGGCATGTATACTTCAAACAGTGGAGGCAAAGGCTGTTTTAGTTGATTGACCTCCGTCATCGCTCGTTTGGTGAAAGGGTTCGATTTCTTGGACTAACAGTGTGGAAGTTAACAGAATCGTGTGTTGATCAGCCGCTTTATATCCAACGATATCGTCGGAATATCACGGGTTGTGGTGCTCACGGGCGTCGTTTTACCCTCCTAGGTTGGAGTGCGGCAAGAAAAATGTAGGTTTGCTTTAGCGAGGAAGGCAGTGAGCGGTGGTGTAAACGCGATGCTCGAACATGGGGAAACTGAGAACTGAAACAGGGCGGCGAGGATGATTTTGGCACAGGTGGAGGCTTGAGAAGGCGGCGGTGAGCCGCTACGATCTGCGGCCATGAGTTTTCTAGCCTTCACCGCCCTGTTTCTTTTTCTGCTGCCTTTTTGTGCCCTGGCCGAGCTGCCGGAGGTGGTGGTGAGTCAGCTCCGAGTGGATGTGCGCAGTGCCATCATCCGGCTGGCTCCGAAAGGCTACACCCCACCCGTGCAGGAGGTGGATGAGACGCTGAACCTGGTGGTGCGTGAGATGAATGCGGAGAAGGATCCCTTTGTGCTGACGCCCGAGGAGCTAGTGGCTTTCCGCAAAGACGAAACGGGCCTCAGCTACGAGGAGCTCTCGCGGGTGATGAACGCCCTGAAGAAGGGCGTGAACAACAAGCAGCTACCTCACATGCTGGCCTTTTACGACCACCTGCTCGACAGCCGCGCTCTCTCGCCCCGCCAAAAGATCCTCTGCTACCGCATGACCATGCACGCGGCGGCTTCCTCGAAGGTGGTGATCCCGCCTGCGCCGGTGGCGAAGCCTTGAATCAGAGCTTCCGACCCGGAAAGCGGGTGCAAACGCCACCACCGGCGATGATGGCGGGGAGCTGCTCGGCATGGCGACCGCTAGCGATGATGCAGGTGATGCCGGCATTGACCGCGTCCTGCACGGCTTGGAGTTTGGAAATCATGCCGCCGGTGCCGAGCGTGGATTTTTCCTGCTCGGCATGGTGGAGCACGTCGTCGATATTGGTGACGACTGGGATGGGACCTTCCTCGGGCTTTTTCATGTCACGCAACAGGCCGGGGGCGCTGGTGAGAAGCATGAGGGTGGTGGCTCCCCAGAACTGCGCGACGCGGGAGGAGAGCTTGTCGTTATCGCCATAGCGCAGTTCCTCGACGGCGACGGAGTCGTTCTCATTGATGACGGGGACGACCTGGGGGAACTCAAGCAGCTTGTCGAGCACGGCCTTCACCCGTGGAGAGCGGTCGGCATTTTCAAAGTCCTCATGGGTGACAAGAAGCTGCGCCACATGCAGGCCGTGATCACGGAGCAGGCTCTCATAGGCGTGCATGAGGTGCGTCTGGCCCACGGCGGCGAGTGCCTGGAGCGTGGTGACATCGGTGGGGCGCTGGGTAAATTCCAGAGGCTTCAACCCGGAGGCCACGGCACCGCTGCTGACGACGACGACGGCGTGGCCGGCCTGTTTGAGCAGGGCGACGGCCTCGACGAGCTTGCGCAGTTGCACGGGGTCTGGCTCGGGCGTGCTCACGCGGGTGAGAATGCCGGAACCGAACTTCAAAACGATGCGCTGAGGGGCTGCGGAGGACATGGGGGCGCGGAGTATGGCGGAGGCCGGGCATTGCGAAAGCACTTTTCCACTGTGGGGGACTGCGTGCCACGCTGGACATCCGGCGGCGGGTGCGCTTCCATCGGCGCATGCGATTGATTTTATGCCTCTGCCTGCTGCTGCCCTTTACGGGCTGTGGCCTGCTGAAAAAGAAAACGCCCCCACCCAAGGATAACCGCACCGGTCAGGCGCGGCTCATCGGCGTGATCGAGATGGTGAACCCGGAGCAAAACTATGTGCTCATCAATTGCGATACCCGGCCCACGCTGAAGGAAGGCACGATCCTGATCGGCCTGGATGCGAATGGGCAGAAATCGAAGCTCATCGTCACGCCGGAGCGAAAGGGCAATTATCTCACGGCGGACATCCAGGAAGGCATGCCCTCCGTGGGCAGCCTGGCGCTGCAAAAGATCCGCGAGTCCGATACGCTGCCTGCTCCGCCCATTGAGGCTCCAATCGTTGAAGTCACGACACAGCCCGCGTCGGCGGCCCCTGCGTTTGAGATGCCTGGTGAGCGTCCGCCACCCATCCCGGAGATCCAGTTTCCTTCCAAGCCTGCCTCTTCGTCTTCATCTCCTGCGCCTTCCACCAGCGGTGACCTTCCGCTGCCCAAGCCGCTGGAGCCTGCCCCCTTACTTCCAGAGATTCGATGATTTCCGAACACGAGGCTCTGCAACGCGTGCTGGCGGCGGTGAAGCCGATGGAGCCTCAAAAGCGGTCGCTTCAAGATTCGCTCGATGCTTTCGCAGGCGGTGATGTGATCGCCAGCGTGCCGATTCCTGGCTTTGAGCAGTCCTCGATGGATGGCTATGCGTTGCGGGCATCGGATGCAGCTCTCGATTCTCTGCCTGTGATCGGCGAGCAGCCTGCGGGGCGTGATCTGGGGCTCGTTTGCGAGCCTAGAACTTGCATTCGCATCTTCACGGGTGCTCCGCTGCCTACCGGAGCGGATGCCGTCATCATGCAGGAAGATGTGCGCCGGGAGGGCGGGACCATTCGATGCCTCGACAGCGTGGAAAAAGGCGAAAACGTGCGTCGCGCAGGGGCCGATGTCTGTGCGGGTCAAATCGTGCTGCGACGAGGCGAAAGGCTCACCCCGGCTCGTTTGGGCCTTTTGGCTTCGCAAGGCCTTGTGGAGGTCGAGGTGACGCGAAAACCGAGGGTGGCCGTTTTGAGCACGGGCGATGAATTGATCGCTCCTGGCAGCGGTCCACTGGCGGCGGGGCAGATTTACAACTCGAACGCCACCATGCTAGCAGGCCTTCTGCGCCGTTTGGGCATCACTGACATCACGACCGAGCATTGCGCCGATGATTTGCAGGCCACGACGACTTGCCTCGAGCGTCTGACGGCGACTCACGATGCGGTGATCCTCAGCGGCGGGGTCTCGGTGGGGGATCACGATCAGGTGAAGCCCGCGTTGAAGCGTCTCGGCATCGAGCCGGACCTGTGGCGGGTCAAAGTGAAGCCTGGCAAGCCTTTCCTCTTTGCCAAAAGCTCGCGTGCTTTCGTCTTCGGACTGCCGGGAAATCCCGTTTCGTCCTTCGTGACCTTTTTGCTCTTCGTGCGCCCCGCTATGCTGCGCCTGATGGGAGCATGCGAGGCTGACATCGAGCCGCTGATGCTTCAGGTGCCGCTCGCCGAGCCGATGAGCAATGACGGTGATCGTCCTCACTACATCCGTGGCAGGCTGGTGAAGGGGCGCTTCGAAGCCAGCGGCATGCAGCAGAGTCATGCGCTGCATTCGCTGGCGCGTGCGGATGCGCTGCTGCGGCTAGAGGCTGGCGAAACGCTCCCGGTAGGAGCCTGCGGCATGGTGTGGCGGCTGGATTGAATCAGTTGCGCCACTTTGGGGCCGCTCCATGCTCGCTGCCCTCATCATGGAACACGTCCTCGTCATCACCCGCGCCCTTTTCGATCAACTCGGCAGCTTTCAGGGCTTCCAACCGGATGCGGATCGTTATCTGCATGCCATGCTAGCCGCTGGCGCGAACCATTTCATGGAGCGTCCCGCCGCCGAAAATGATCCCTCGCACAAGCAGCTCATTCCGTATGCCGTTTTTCATCACGCGGGCCGCTACCTCACCTACACACGCGGCGGCAGTTCCGGTGAGAAGCGCCTCGTCGCGAAGCGCTCCATCGGCATCGGCGGCCACATCAATCCCATCGATGCGGCTCAAGACAGCCTCGGCGAGACGATGTACTACAACGGCGTTGAGCGCGAGATCGCCGAAGAGCTTGTCCTCGGTGGGACGCACACGCAGCGTGTGATCGGCCTCATTAATGACGATTCGACGGAGGTGGGCAGCGTTCACCTCGGTGTGGTGCATCTCTTTGAACTCTCCAGCGATGACGTGAAATCGAACGAGGACGCCATTCAGGATCTGCGCTTTGAGACGCTGGAGGATCTTCATGAGAGCCGTGACCGACTGGAAACTTGGTCCCAAATTTGCATTGATCATCTTTGGCAGGCCCGGCAGAAGGCCTGATGCTCACCTCGGTAAGAAAACCTTGTCGCCGCCGAGTAAACCTGTTTTGCTTCGATCATCTCATGGAAGAATCCACCCTCAGCGCACCCGCAGCCGCCTCCCCCGTCATTCCTTCCGAACCTGCCCCGGGAAGCAGCGCCGCCGAGGATCGTGATCTTGTGGCCCGCGCTCAAAATGGCGATACCCGCGCCTTTGACGACCTCATCCGTAAATACACCAACAAGCTCTACGGCCTCGTCTATAACATGACCTCGAATCGCGAGGACACGGCGGACCTGCTGCAGGAGGTTTTTGCCAAGGCCTATCGCTCACTGGGCCGCTTCCTGGGAAAATCCTCGTTCTATACCTGGATTTACTCCATCGCCGTCAATATGACGCTTAATCACATCAAGAAGCGCGGGCGTCACATGAAGGTAAGTCTTGACGATGTAGATACAGGGATAGAGAACGATCCAGACTTCATCGCCGTGACCACCGCAAAGACCGGTGTAGGCCGCGAAGTAAACATCCATGAGCTGCAAAAAAGACTGAACGAAGCCATGATGAAGCTGTCTGTGGATCACCGCACGGTGGTGACTCTATATGACGTTCAGGGTCACCAGCATGCCGAAATCAGCAGGATGCTAGGAGTCTCCGAAGGCACCGTTCGCTCCCGCTTGTTTTACGCTCACCGCCAGTTGCAAGCCTACCTCGAAGACTTTGTAAAATAACCTTACTCCCGCGATAACCAACGATACCCACGCCATGAACGACGAAGAGTTCGAAGACATTCGCAAGCTGATGCGCCTCAAGCGCCATGAAACACCCGGTGAGGGCTTCACAGATAGCTTCATCAAAGAGTTTCACCGCCGCCAGCGTGACATCGCGCAGCAGCAGTCCGGCTTGGACCGCTTCCTCCAGATGCTCGGTGATAAATTCGAAGC
This sequence comes from Prosthecobacter sp., assembly GCA_044370285.1. Taxonomy (GTDB): domain Bacteria; phylum Verrucomicrobiota; class Verrucomicrobiia; order Verrucomicrobiales; family Verrucomicrobiaceae; genus Prosthecobacter. Next base: position 24,027 of record JBILVU010000045.1, on the reverse strand, counting down.
CTTCCTCAATCCCAAATGGGGCTTGGCTGCTGCCGCAGCCGTGATCGCCCTCGTGGCCGTCATGCTCAATGGTTTCAACGAAGCGGCCCCTCAGCCCGCCCAGGCTGTTACCAAGGTCGAAGACGCCAAAAAGAAGGCGGAAGATAAGAACGAGCTTCAAAATAAGCCCAATGGGGTCGCGATTCCGATCTCTGACCTGAAAGATTCAAAATAGGTTGCGGGCAATTAGTGGCCGCGTCGGTTCCAGGCAGGAAACTTCTCTTTGCCATCGGCTTGAACGGTGTCTAAAATCGCCTCCGTTCATGGGAATGCCAGCCAACAGCCTCCAGATTATCCGAATTATCAGCGGACTCCCCAGCGCGTAACGCAGCCGGGAGAGTCCGTTTCGTTTTGATCTGGTGACCTTCCCGCACGATGGCCGGATGATGCACTAGGGGCGTTGCACTCTCCATTTTGCCAGAGCCATCGGCACCACCTCCTTTCTTTGACTCAAATGACACCAGTTACCATCTACGACACCACCCTCCGTGACGGCACCCAGGGCACCGGCATCTCCTTCAGCACCCTCGATAAAATCCGCGTGGCCGAAAAGCTCGATGAATTCGGCGTTCACTACATCGAAGGCGGCTGGCCCGGTTCGAACCCCAAGGACGCCGCTTTCTTTGAAGAAGCCGCGAAGCGCACCTGGAAGACGGCACGGATCACCGCCTTTGGCATGACCCGCCGTGGCAAAATGAAGGTCGAAGATGATCCGCAGGTGAAAATGCTTCTGGATGCGAAAACGCCCGCGGTGACCATCGTGGGCAAAACTTGGCCGCTGCATGTCACGGAAGTCTTCCAGGTTACTTTGGAGGAAAATCTCGCGATGATCGCCGATACGGTCGCTTACCTCAAAAAGCATGGTCGCGAGGTGCTGTATGATGCCGAGCACTTCTTCGACAGCTTCCGCGAAGATCCCGAATACTCGCTCAAGACCATCAAAGCCGCTTCCGATGCCGGAGCGGACCTCGTGGTGCTTTGCGAAACGAATGGCGGTGCCCTGCCGGAGTTCGTCGAAGAGGTCACGAAGAAGGCCATCGCCCATCTCGGCAAGCCCGTGGGCATTCACACGCACAACGACGGCGGTGTCGGCGTGGCCAATACACTCGCCGCTGTGCGTGCGGGAGCCTGCCAGGTGCAAGGCACCATCAATGGCTACGGTGAACGCGTAGGGAACTGCAACCTCGTCACCATCATGCCGAACCTCCAGATCAAGATGGGCATCCCGCTCGGCATTGATCTGACGCACCTCCGCGAGCTCGCCCACTTCGTGGATGAACTCGCCAATGTGCCGCACGACATTCGTGCGCCTTACGTCGGCCTCGCCGCTTTCACGCACAAAGGCGGCCTGCACGTTCACGCCGTGCAAAAACTCGCTCGCACTTATGAGCACGTCGATCCCACCCTCGTTGGCAATGAGCGCATCATCACCATCTCAGACATGTCCGGTCAGTCGAACGTCCTCGTGAAGGCCGAAGGCATGGGCTTCAAGTTTGCCAAGGGCGACCCCAAGGTGCAGAGCATTCTCGCCGAGGTGAAACGCCTCGAAAGCGAAGGCTGCGAATTCGAAGCCGCCGAGGCCTCCTTCGAGATGCTCATCCGCAAGCAACTCGGCCAATACACGCCTGCATTCACGCTTCACGAGTACCACAGCACGCATCGTTTCCGTGGTGGCGAGCACGGCTTTGAAAGCTGCGAGGCCACCATCAAAATCGACGTCAACGGCCAGCTCGTTTACACCGTGGATGAAGGTGACGGCCCGGTGAACGCCCTCGACAATGCCCTGCGCAAAGCCCTTATCCCCGCGTATCCCGCCATCCAGCGGATGCGCCTCGCCGATTACAAGGTGCGCATCATCGACAGCAGCAGCGGCACCGCTGCCAAGACCCGCGTCCTCATCACCAGCACCGATGGCAATGCCACCTGGAGCACCGTCGGCGTAAGCTACAACATCATCGACGCGAGTTGGAAGGCCCTCGTCGATGGCATCGAGTATTTCCTGAGCAAGCAGGCGGCGTAAGCAGCCAACAAAAAACGCCGCAGAGCATGCTCTGCGGCGTTTTTGCATTCAAACGAGAAGCCGCGATCACCAGCCGTGGGCGTCACGCACCTTCATCATGGTGTCGAGGATGGTGTTCCAGGTGCCGGGGGTTTCGAGCACGGCGTTCGGGAACATGCAGCCATCCCAGCAGATGTGCTGGATACCGCGGGCGGCGGCATCCTTGAGCCAGTAGCCGGAGGCCTTGACGATGTCGAGCTTGCCGTTTGGATCGTCGGCGCGGCAGTGCTTGCCGGTTTTGTCGTGGCTGCCGGCACCGTGGACGGTGCCGTCGTTCTGGGCGACGTGGAAGTCGATGGTCCAGGGACGGAGGGCATCGGTCATCTTCTCGTAGGCGGCCCAAAACTCGGCGTCGGAGTAGCCTTCTTTGACGAGGGCATGCTCGGGGGCGTTGTAGCCCAGCGTGTAGAGGTAGGTATGGGCGAGGTCGGCTTGGAAGCCGAGTGCCTCGGGCATGCCCACGCCTTCGAGCACGTCGAGCATGTCCTTCCAGGAGTGCATGCCAGCCCAGCAGATTTCGCCTTCGGCAGCGAGGCGTTCGCCGTGGTCTTTGGCGATGGCGGCGGCCTTCTTGAAGGTGTCCACGATGCGGGCGGTGTTGGCCTTCGGGTTTTCCTTCCACTTGGCGATGCCGAACTCAGCGGAGTCGATGCGGATGCAGCCGTATTTGCGGATGCCGGTGCTGTTGAAGACCTTCGCGATGCGGCAGGCCATCTTCACGGCGTCGAGGAATTTTGCCTGTTGGGCGTCATCGCCCATGGCGCTGTCACCCACGGTGCCGGGCCACACAGGAGCCACGAGGGAGCCGACGGAGAAACCGCGGCTGGCGATCTGATCGGCGATCTTTTTGATCTCGTCGTCGCTGGCGTTCGGATCGGTGTGCGGCAGGAAGAGGAAGTAGTCGATGCCTTCAAACTTCTGGCCGTTCACATTTGCGGCGGCGGTGAGGTCGAGCATCCGCTCGAGGCTGATTGCGGGTTCCTGGCCTTCGCCGTCGCCTTTGCCGACGAGACCTGGCCACATTGCGTTGTGAAGTTTGGGGGCGGATTTGCTCATGAGTAGTAGGTGGGTTGAGAAATGAGGCCGCGAGGCTAGCGGCTGCTTCTCGGAACGCACCAAAAAAGTGCGTCATTTCAGCCACGAAAGCCTTCGGCTCTGTGAAATGCCTTTCCATCGTCATTTCATGCCCGGTTCATCAAGGTTTCACGGGTCCCCGACAGCTTGGGACCGATGAAAATCATCCTCCTCTCCCTGCTGGGAGTCGTGCTGGCCTCCACCGCCGCCTCGGCTCAAACCAAACTCGACGACAGCGAAGTCCGCATCAGCTACGCCGAACTCAAACGCCTCCTCGCCGCCACCCAGCCCGTCGCGGATGCGAAGGTGAAATCACCGCCGCCCGTGCCTGCTGCGCTACTTTCCGCCGTGTATCGGCTGGAGGCAAAGACGGGCGAACTCATCGCTGAGATGCAGGCGCAGAGCTTCGCGGAAGGTTGGCAAGCCGTTCCGCTGGCCGGAGCCTCGACGGGAGCCGTGAGCATTGATCCCGCCGATGCCCGCGTGGTGGTGCAAAACGACCAACTTTGCCTCCTCACGGATCAAACCGTCCTCACGAGCCTCAAACTGACCTTTCCGGCCGTTTGGCCGCAAACGCTTCATCTGGCTCCGAGTGCCGTCGCGGCACTCGAAGTAACCTCATTGCCGGAAAATCATGTTTTGCGCCTTTCGAGCGGCACGGTCATTCGGCAAAACGGTCGCCATGCGCTGCCTGCGAGCGGCGGTGAGGTCACGCTGACCTTGGAGGATGCGAAGAAGGAGCTCGCCCCGCTGGTCGATGAAGCCATCCTCACCTCCGCCACCTATGCCACGCAGGTCGTTCGCGATGGTTCCGTGCTCACCGAGGGCGCACTGCTCGTGCGCCATGATCCACCGCTGCGCATTCTCGTGACGCTGCCGGAGTCTTCGCAGCTCCTTCAATGCCGCGTGAATGACGAACTCATCCGCCCCGCCGTGCAAAACGGCACACAGCTTGAGATCCCGCTCAATGATCCCGCCACCGACGGCAGCGAATCGAAGATCGAACTCTCCTTTACCAGCACGCTGTCCGCCCTTCAACCCACCGAGGGCGAGATCAATCTCGCTCTGCCGCAGACACCGCTCTTTGCGAAGCAGATCGACTGGCAGGTGCAGCTCCCCACCGGCTTCGACACCAACGCCATCGGCAACATCGAAACCCTCCCTCCCGCTGCCGACGCCAAACCCGGTCTCCACCTCCGCAAATCCCTCTGCCGCGATCAACAACCCCAGGCCCGCGTCAGCTACCGCAAGCAAACGTCCAACATCCAACGCTGAACATCCAACCATCAAGGAGCGGCACTTGCCAAGTGCCGGGCTTTCTCACGGGACTTGGCAAGACCCGCTCCTTGCCACCCACCACCACTCCACACGTCCATCACTCCATGAAAACCAGTCACCTCATCACCATCGCCATCATCTTCGTCTTCACCTCCTTCGCTTGGTGGTTCCTCGGCGGCACGATCACCATGCGCACCGCACACATTCGCGATACCATGACCTTCGGCGTGCATGACCGCTGGGGGCCCAACCTCGTGCAGAAGCATCCCACGGCCAGTTACAAGGCCAGCGATGGCGACCGCGTCTTGCTCCAGCCGACGACGAGCGACGTCAAAGTGTCGCTCAACTACCAGCCGGTGAAAATGGGCCTCTTCTGGCAGCGGACCTACGGCACGATCTTTGAAGGCGGTTATACCTTCAAGAACGACACCACCATCACGCAGACGCTGCATATCGATCTCGAACTGCCGACCACCAAAAGCATGCTCGACAAGGTCAGCTTTGTGATCGGCGAGGGCGATAAGGCACACCAATCGCTCGTCACACCCGAGCAGGGCATCATGACCGAAAGCGTGGAGCTCGCTCCCGGCCAATCCGTGCCGGTGAAGGTCAGCTACGAATGCCGTGGCACCGATGCCTGGCGCTACGCCTTTGCTGATGCCAGCCGCATCCGCGATTTCCAACTCACCCTGACCACCGATTTCACCGACGTGAACTTCCCCGTCAGCTCGCCGACCGATCGCGATCTCGCGGGGAAGGGGATGAAGTTCATCTGGAAGTATGATGACGCCATTTCCGCCCCCGGCATCGCCATCGACATGCCGCGTGAGTTGAACGCCGGACCTGTCGCGGCGCAGATCGCCTTCTGGTCGCCGCTTTCGCTGCTGCTGTTCTTTGGCGTGCTGGTCATCACCGTCATCGTGCGCGGCATCCGCCTGCATCCGGTGAACTACGTCTTCCTCGCCGGCGGCTTCTTCGCCTTCCCGCTGCTCTTCAGCTACATGCTCGATGTCTTCCCGGTGTATGCCAGCTTTGCCATCGCCGCCGTCGTGTCGCTGGCGCTGGTGAGCGGCTACCTGCGTGCCGCCGCGGGCGAGTTCATGTTCCGCATCGCCCTCCCGGCGCAGTTTGCCTACATGGTGCTCTTCAGCGCCAGTTTCTTCTTCAAAGGTCTCACCGGCCTCACCCTCACGCTTGGCGGCATTTCCACCCTCGCCGTCCTCATGGCCCTCACCGCGAAAGTGGACTGGAGCGAGCGGCTTGGAGGTCTCTCGCCGAAACTCGCTTGATGGCTTCGCGAATGACGAATCACGAATTTCCGAATGACGAACGAATGTCGAAGCACGAAAGCCCGCTTCATTCGTCATTTGGCATTCGAGCTTCTTTCGTCATTCTGATTTACTCATTCGTCATTCTACCCCGCCATGCCTCCCAAAATCCTCATTGTTGAAGACGAGCCCTCTATTGCCGAAAACATCATCTATGCACTGGAGACGGATGGCTTTGCCGTCACGACTGTTACCACAGGCCGTGACGCGCTCGAAATGGCCTCGCAGCAGGAGTTTCAGCTCATCATCCTCGATGTGGGGCTGCCGGACATGAGCGGCTTTGAGGTGTGCAAAACGCTCCGTCTTACTAAAACACTGCCAATCCTCTTCCTGACGGCTCGTTCTTCGGAGGTGGACCGGGTCGTCGGCCTCGAAATTGGCGGCGATGACTATGTGGTGAAGCCTTTCAGTCCTCGCGAGCTGGCCGCCCGCGTGCGGGCCATCCTGCGGCGTGTTTCCATCGTGCCGCTGCCGCCGGGGAAGGTGGGCGCGGTGCTGCCGCTGGTGATCGACGACATCCGCTGCCAGGCGGTTTACTTCGGCACGGCACTGGTGCTCTCGCGCTATGAGTTTCGCATGCTGAAGGCCTTTGCCTCGCATCCCGGTCGCGTCTTCACGCGGGAGCAATTGATGGAAGCGAGCAGCGAGGAACCAGATGCGAGCATGGAGCGTACCATCGACACGCATGTGAAGACGCTTCGCGCCCGCATGCGGGCGGTGAAGGGCGGCATTGATCCCATCGTGACGCATCGCGGTATCGGTTATTCTTTGCTCGAAGAGTGGCCGGCGGAGGGCTGATCGTAGGGCGGATGTGTTCGGCGCAAAGGACGGCGCTGTCAGTGAAGATGCCATTCGCCGAACTATCCGGCCAGTTGAGTGATCTCACTCCTCGTGAGACGGATAGTTTGGCGTTTTCGGTTATCCGTCCAACGGTCCCCTTACTTCGCCGGGATCTCGTTGAGCGTGTAATAGCCCACGGCATGGAGCAGCGGCTGTCCCTCGGCGTTTTTCACGCCATCGAGGTGCAGCTCGTGAATGTGGCCTTTGGTGATCGGCGAGATGGTGAGGCGGACGGACTTGCCATCGGCAGCGACTTTGGCCGCGGTGATCTTCGGGAGGATCTCGTCGATCTCATCGCCGCCGTATTGCTCGCGGTAGGCATAGGTGAACTCGCGCATCGAGTAGCTCTTCACATCGGCGGCGGTCGAGGGATTGACGGACTGGGTGAAGGTCAGCTCAAAGCCATCCGGCTTCGCTCGCATCTCATGCACTTCAAAGGGCGTTTTGCCGGTCCACTCGCACTTTTCAAAGCAGAAGGGCTTGCCGCCACGAGCACCCCAGCCGCGATCACTGCCGCCGGTGAAGACGCGACCTTCCTCATCCATGCGACCGCCGATGAGACCGCTGGTGAAACCGCTGCGGAAGGGGAAGACGACGCCTTGCTTGATGCCGTTGACCGTTTCCAAGAACACGCGGCTGAGGTTGCTGTGGCTCTGATCGGCCACGAAGAGCTGTTTCGCGAAGGGACCGAACTTGCCGCCGCTGTTGTCGCAAATGATCGCCGAGGCCGAGTTGCCGATTTTGCCATGCACGAGATACACAGCGGGCGGCAGCAACTCCTTGATGCGCTCACGTTCTTTTACCATGCGGCCGGGATCACCACCGGGACGGGCTTCTTTGCGGCCGCGATCCCCTTGAAAGGCCTCAGGAATCGGATCGACGGGGCGCGGACCCATGTTGGGAGCCTGATCATACCAGACATTGCCGCCGGGATGACCTTGGAAGCTGCCGGGCACGAGATGCTGGAGGGTGCAGGAGCCATGCCAGGGGCCTTGGTTGTCGCAGTAGTAGGCCTCGCCATCGGCATCAAAGCCCACGCCACCGGGGCTGCGAATGCCGGAGCAGGTGGGGATCATTTTTCCCTCCGGCGTGATGCGCAGCGCCCAGCCGCGAAACGGCACTTGGCTGCTGAACGAACCTGTCAGGCATAGCGTCACCCAAAGATCACCTTTGGGATCAAAGCGGCTGCCGATGGCATACTCGTGGTAATCGCCGGAGACGCCCCAGCCGTCGTTCACATTCTCAAACTCATCCGCGCGGCCATCCTGATCGGTATCCTTCAGTCGGGTGATCTCGTAGCGTGTCGTTGCATAGAGGTTTTTGTCCTTCGGATTGTAGGCTAGGCCGAGCACCTCGTGCAGGCCGCTGGCAAAAAGCTGGTAGCTCACCGCAGAGGGATCGCTGCTGCCGGCACCGCTGACGATCCAGATCTCACCCCGGCGGGTGCCGAGGGCCAGTTTGCCATCTGGCAGAAGGTCGATGGAGCCGACTTCGAGGGCTGTTTCCTTCGGCGTCTCAAAGGTGGTGATCTTGTAGAAGTCTGATTCTACCGGCGCGGCGGCCAGCAGGTTAGAGATAAACACCGGGAAAAGGAGAAACGAGCGCATCATTGGGGCTGGCAAAATCGTGAAGGAAAGCAGACTCCTTTCACCCACCTGACGCGGAAGGTCAAAAGACACCGAGAAACTCCCTCTTGACCATCCCTTGACAGCGAAGCCATGACGGCGAAGCGAGAGAATATGTCCGTCTTCCAGCTCAATCCCGAATTTCATCCGCGTGGCGATCAGGCGCAGGCCATCGCCAAGCTGGTGAAGTCCGTCAGGGCAGGGAACCGGCATCAGACGCTGCTCGGCGTCACTGGCAGCGGCAAGACCTTCACCATGGCGAATGTCATCGAGCAAATCGGAAAGCCTTCGCTGGTCTTTTCGCACAACAAGACGCTCGCCGCGCAGCTCTACTCGGAGTTTAAGAACTTCTTCCCCAACAATGCGGTCGAGTATTTCGTGAGCTACTTCGATTACTACCAGCCGGAGGCCTACATCGCCCGCACGGATACCTACATCGAAAAAGACTCGGCGGTGAATGATGAGATCGAGCGTCTCCGCCTTTCCAGCATGGGCACCCTGCTCACGCGAAAGGACACCATCGTCGTCGCCAGTGTGAGCTGCATTTATGGCCTCGGTTCGCCGGAGGATTACGAGGGCATGATGGTGCCGCTGCACACCGGGAAGCAGATGTCTCGTGAGGAACTGCTCACCAAGCTCGTCGATATGCTCTACGAGCGGAATGACTACCAGCTCCAGCGGGGAAAATTCCGCGCACGGGGAGATGTGATCGAGGTGGTGCCTGCCTATCTCGAAAACGAGGCCATCCGCATCGAGTTCTTCGGTGATGAAATTGAGCGCATCAGCGCTGTGGACGTGCTCACCGGCACGGTGACGCTCAAGATGCCCAGCTACACGCTGTTTCCCGCGAAGCAGTTCGTCACGCCCGGCGACAAGCTGCGCAAGGCCATCGTCAAAATCCGCGAGGAGATGGAGGAGCGTGTGGCCTGGTTTGAGAAGGAAGGGAAACTGCTCGAAGCCCAGCGAATCAAGATGCGCACGCAGTATGACATTGAGATGATGCAGGAGATGGGCTTCTGCCAGGGCATCGAGAACTACAGCCGTCATCTCACCGGTCGCGAACCGGGTGCCACACCCGGCACGCTGCTCGATTTCTTCCCGGAGCCGCCCGTCGTCTTCGTCGATGAAAGTCACGCCACCATCCCACAGATCGGCGGCATGTATGAAGGGGATAAATCCCGCAAAACGGTGCTCGTGGATCACGGCTTCCGCCTGCCCAGCGCTCTCGATAATCGCCCGCTGCGCTTCGAGGAGTTCATGGGCAAGGTGGGCCAGCTCGTTTACGTTAGTGCCACGCCGGCCCGCTTTGAGATGGAAAACAGCGTCGTGGGTAACACCGGCTACATCCCGAACAAAAAGCGTGATGAAGGCATTCCCGCCGCTTTGCCGGGTAAATCCATCCGCGTCAGTGGCAACGCTCAAAGCCTCGAAGCCTTCGATGTGACCACCGAGGGCCGCGCCCTCGTCGTCGAGCAGATCATCCGTCCCACCGGCCTGCTCGATCCCATCATCACCATCAAGCCGCTGAATGGCCAGATCGATGAAACCATGGAGCTGTGCCGCCAGCGCATTGAAAAAGGCGAGCGCGTGCTCGTCACCACGCTCACCAAACGCACCGCCGAAGACCTCACGGACTACCTGCGAAATCTGAACTTCAAAGTCCGCTACCTGCACAGTGACATCGATGCCATCGAGCGTGTCGAAATCCTCCGCAGCCTGCGAGCGGGCGATTGCGATGTGCTCATCGGCATCAATCTCCTCCGCGAAGGTCTCGATCTGCCCGAGGTGAGTCTCGTCTGCATCCTCGATGCCGATAAAGAAGGCTTCCTTCGCAGCGAGACCTCCCTCATTCAAACTTCCGGCCGTGCCGCCCGTCATGTGGCCGGTGAGGTGGTGCTCTTTGCCGATATTCAAACGCAGAGCATCCAGGCCCTCATCAATATCAGCGCCCACCGCCGCCAGGTGCAGCTCGATCACAACGAGAAGCACGGCATCACCCCGCAGACCGTTCGTCGTGCGGTGCAGGAGAGCCTTCACATCCTCGGCAAAGCCCGCGAAGTCGAAGAAAGCATCGTCCGCGAAGGCGGCGGCGATTTCGCCGTCACCGAAACCATCCGCGAACTCGAACAAGAAATGGCCGAGGCCGCCACGAAGCTCGAATACGAACGTGCCGCCCTGCTGCGAGATCAAATCCGCGAGCTCAAAAAGCGCGTCGAAGGCACCACTGGCGATCTTCCGCCCCGCCAGGAGGTGCGGTATGACAAACCGAAGCGGGGACGTAAGAAGTGAGCGCCGCGAGATGGATCAGCGAAAGTCGAACTTCATGGCAGCGTCGAGGTCGATAACGAACTCCGCTTCCTCAAAAGGCTCTGTGATGATTCCAACGCTGAACTCTTCTCCGGGAGCGAGATCCCCCAGCCAGTCGCACTTGAGATCGAAATTCTGAACCTTCTTGAATCCCAAAGGCAGATTGAGCGACGATGTTCCGCAAAGCGGCCCATGAATTTCGTTCTGCCTGCCGCCTGTTTTTGGGAAGATACACAAGATTATTCCTTCAATGTCTTCTCGCGTGCGCCCCTTACCTTCTAGCATGAAAGAGAAGTTCCAGGGAAGCTCGCGGTGCAGGCTCTTTTCGCCTTTTGGCGGGGCTTGGAATCGAATCGTCTCGAAGCCCATCTTTTTACCGTCGGCATTGATCTCTGCCGTTGGTAAGGCTCCCACCGTCGCTCCGGCACGCCCATCGGCGATGAGGGTCGCATGGCCTAGCTTCCATGGATATTGCTCCTTGGATCTTTCAACTCTCATCACGACCCGGAAAAGATGCTCACCGGTCAAAGGCCATATGCGGTCCCTCAATCGTCCTGCCGGATAGTAGTTCCCTTGTGAGTCATAAACCGCCGTTCTTGTTTTTAGAACGTTAAATCGCAAGTCGTGGTCGAAACTGAGCGAAGGCCGAAAACTTTGGCCTGCGCTGCCAGTTTCGATGCCGAAATCGCTCAGCCTGTAGATTCCATCCTCCATTTTCACTTCACATGGACGTGAGGATGCCTTCAAAATCGGCACCTCGGCTTTGTATGCCGGATTTTGGATGCTGAAAAACTGCGACGGCTGACCTTTGCGAAGTATACGAAATCGAAGTTGAGCCACCTTCCTTGGAAACACATGGGTGGAAACCACAGCATGGCCGTCTTCAGCATCAAACACCACCGGGCCGTCCATGTCCCTCCAGCCTTCGGCACCGTCGGAGACTTGAAAATGCAGGGGTTGCTCCTCAATACGCCAAGCTGCGCTCTAATAGCTGCTCAGTTTTTGAATTGTTCCGTTCTTCCGCTCGAAATCGAGCATTTCGCCATGCATGTGGCCTGAATCATGGATGAGAGTATTGCCATCCGGGAGCGTTGCTTTGACCAGAAGTATCAAGGCTGGGATGTTTGCTTTTGTGGACCATGTCGCCTTTTTGAAATTTGGAGCTTTCCCTGACGCCGCGGAAGCTGATTATTGCACGGTAGTGGGTCGTATCTGCGCTGTGCGAATGTGAGTGTTTCACCCAACCTTCATCTGATTCATTTGGCAGCGTCCTCTCATAATCCAGGCTCGCGGTGAAGTCGGATTTTACGATGTCCACCTGGAGGCCGTCAGGGAAGCTGATCTTTTCGGCATTCGCTGGAGTGGCTAAAGTGGCGACAAGAAGCCATGACGCCATCTGTGGAATAATGGTGCATTTCATTCAGGTAATTTTAAGGGGAGAGGACACTCTATGGCAAGCTCAGAAGCAGAACGGTGGTTTTGGTTCGTGCTCCATCCGCCAGTTCGCCTCAGCCCAACCGCCTGATAAAAAGCTCCCTCCATGGATTGGCTGTGGCAAAAAGCGGCGAGATGGCTCAACATCGCCGCCGCCATGAAAAATCACCTTCGTACCTTTGTCGCCCTCCTTGGATGCCTTTGCCTCAGCAGTTGCTTCAGCATGCGGGCCATGGAAAAGAACGCGAGTTCCGATCCTGAAGTGACACCGCCGACGGGCGGCCTCGGCGGGGCGGCGCTGCTGGATTTGATCACGCTGCCGGTGCAGATCCCGTGGTATGCCTACCGCTCGATCACCAAGCAATGACCGGTAGAAGCGGTTTACCAGAGCCGTTCAGAAGATATGACCCGCCGCTCCTTCCTTGCTGCCGCCAGTGCCTCGGCGGCTTTTGCCAATGCCGCTCCTTCTAAGTTGCGCATCGGCCAGATCGGCACGGAGCATGCCCACGCAGGTGGCAAGATGGAGGCGATACGCTCGCTGACTGAGCTGTGGGAGGTGGTGGGCGTCACCGGGCCGAAAGGCTATGAGGGCGTGAAGTCGATGACGGTCGAGGAACTGCTGGCCGTGCCGGATTTGAACGCGGTAGCCGTCGAGACCACCATCGAGGCCTCGTGTGAGATGGCGCGGCGCTGCATCGAGGCTGGAAAGCATGTGCATCTCGATAAACCGGGCGCTTTGCAGCATGCAGAATTCAAAGCCATGCGTCTCGCGGCGGAGCAAAAAGGCCTCACGGTGCAGATGGGCTACATGCTTCGCTACAATCCGGCTTTTGAGCTGCTCTTTCAGGCCGTGCGCGATGGTTGGCTCGGCGAGATCACGGAGATCGATGCCGCCATGGGCAAGCTGGCTGATCCCAGCACACGTCAAAAAATCGGCGAATTGGAGGGAGGTGGCTTGTTTGAGCTCGGCTGCCATGTGATCGACGCGGTGCTGACCATTCTCGGCAAGCCCGCCGCTGTCTCCGCCTTTTCCACGCCTGCGGGAAGTGACGGCGTGAAGGACAACCAGATGGCTGTCCTGCAATACGCCAAGGCCACGGCCATCATCCGCTGCAATCACGCGGACCCCTATGGCGGACCGCGTCGTCGTTTCAATGTGACCGGCACCGAGGGCACGATGGAGATCGTTCCGCTCGAAAGTGGCAAGGTGAACCTTTCCCTCACGAAAGCACGCGGAGCCTACAAGAAGGGCGCACACGCCTTCCAGCTCGTTGTGCCCAAGGATCGCTACGCGGCCGAATTCATTGACCTCGCCAAGGTCGTGCGAGGGGAGAAAAAGCTCGCCTGGGATGCGGCGCATGACATCGCCGTGCATGAGACGCTGCTGCGTGCCGCTGGCATCTGGAGCTGAGTCTTTCTCGCTGAAGGAGCGAGCAATGCGCCAGCACAGTAGCCATCTTGCTCCGCAAGATGAGCAAAGCGCTGACGCAATCTCCCAGCGTGCCTGTCGTTGGATGACCGTTGAGCTCGCGATGCGCCATGTGCCTCTCGCGGAGCGAGAGGCCTACTTTGCTTCGCTGTTTCGATCCCGAAGGGTCTAGCGCAGATGCCCAGCGAGCACACCCATGCTCGTCGCAAAGCGGTTCATCACGAAGTCACGAGCCTTGGCGGCCTTGGCCTTCGAGGCAGCGGGGTCTTTCGCCATGGCGAGCACGGCATCGGCTACGCGGGCGAGTTCGTCATCCTTGTCGAGATCGAAAAGCCAATCACCGAGGCCGATGTCGCGCCACATGAGGCCTTTGCTGGTCTGCTCCGCCCAGCGGCACACGATGGCGGGGATGCCATTGCCGATGCACATGATAGGGCTGTGCATCTCATGACCGAAGAGCCCCGCGCTGCGGCGGTAGGTACTGATGGCTTCGTTGGTCAGCCAGTAGGGCTCACGCCAGACGACGCGGCTTTTCACCGCCTCGGGCAGCTTGTCGTAGAGCATTTCTTTGCCCACGAGCATCTGCGTCTTGTCCTCTGGGCAGAGGAGGATCTTCAAATCGGTACCTTCGATGACCTTCACGATGGCATCGAGTAACGGCTTTCCATCGTGGTCTCGCATCGCATCGTTGCGGGCCTGCTTCACGGGATCAGGCTTGGCCTTCTTCTCAGGGATGGTCCAGTAAGGCGTGAAACGAAGACGCGGGATGCAGCAGAGGAATTTGCCATGCTCGAGACCGTTGGCCTTCAAGAAGGCTTCCGCCTTGGCATCATCCGCCAGATCGACCGCGAAGGCTCCATCGGGACCAAAGTCCATCAGCGGGCAGGTGCAGCCTTTTTGCTTCGCCAGCCCGAGCGAAACGGAATCGCGGAAGTAAGCAAATTTGGCTCCGCTGAGGATGGCGATCGTTTTGGCGAGGGAGGCATCCGCTTCGGGCTTGGTGGAGGTGGAGCCTTGCGAGCTGAAAGTGATGCCGTAGATGCCGTAGGGCTTGCCGGTGGCCTTCGCCCACTTCTCGACATCGTTTTGCGCGACGAGAGACGGGCCGCTGCCGTGCAGGAGGAAGTCACACTCTTTGAAAGCCTTCTTCACCGCCTCGCCGTTCACGATTTGAACCTTCGGGAACCTCGCCTGAAGCATCTCGGCCACGCCATTGTCCACCTTCGAGGGCCACAGGCGGATCTCCGCATGTGGGAGATGCTTTTCGAGCAGCGCCAGCACACCGGGCGTGTGGGCGATATCGCCGATGTTCACCGTCTGCCACGACGAGCGGAGGAGCACACGAGGCGTTTTTCCTTCCGCCGCAGAGGCGGAGATGGCGGCGAGGAGCGAGGACTGGAGAAAGTGGCGACGGTTCATGGAGCAGGAAAAAGGAGGCTGCGGGTTTGGATTGGACGCGAAATCTTCAGGCAGGTCGAGGAGCGCCCGGCTTCCAATCGCCCGCTTTGGCTTCGCCGGGGTTCACGAGGGCGATGCCGGGATTGGTGAACTCGATGCGCCTCTGGCGGTAAAGCGCTCCCACGGCCTGCTTGAAGGCCTTCTTACTTGCCTCGAAGGCGGCGCGGATTTGCTCCGGTGAGCTGTCGTCATCGAAGGGCAGCCTACCGCCGCTTTGTTTCAGGGCGTCGAGGATTTTATCCGTCAGCGAGGCCACCCGCTGGTAGCCGGAGGCATCGAGGCTGAGATCGATCTTCCCGCCGGGATGGATCATCATCACATAGCCCTTCACCTGCTGCCCCATCTGGAGCGGAGCGCCCACATTCGTGTGATAGAGCAGCCCCACATGCGTGCCCTCAATGATGGCGTTGTATCCCAGCGGTGTGCGGGCGGCGATGAGCAGGCGCACCTCCTGCTTCAGCTTAAAGGGCGGGCGTTCCTTGCTCAGGTGTCGGTTCAGTCGCGTCGTGGCGATGATGCGATCCGTTTTATCATCCAGCATCACATACACGACCACCTTCTCGCCCGGCATCACGCGTTGCTCGCCCTGCTCGCGAAAAGGCAGCAGCAGATCCTTGGCGAGGCCCCAGTTCAGGAAGGCCCCGATGTTCCGGTTCACGCTTACCACTTGCAGCGTGGCAAACTCCCCCACCATCGCCAGCGGCCGCTCCGTCGTCGCCACCAGCCGGTCCTCGGAGTCCCGGTAGATGAAGACATCCAGCGATTGGTCGATGTCCGTGCCATGCGGGATGTAGCGGTTCGGCAGCAGGATCTCGCCGAGATCCCCCGCATCGAGATACACGCCGTGCGGCGTGCTATAGAGCACCTTGAGAGAGTTACGCTTGCCGATCTGGGTCATGGGCCGCGAGTAGAGGCCGGGTGAAGGGCAAATGCAACGCTCAGAGACCACCCAAATTGCCCGGCGGGCATCAAAGCGATCCGATGTGGGCGATGAGCCACGTTCCCTTCATCAAAACCAGCTTCGCCTTGATCGGCTGGTCCCAGCCTTCTTCGCGAGCGGTGTAGGTGACCTTGGCTTTTTCGCCCTCGATCTTCACCTTCGAGACCTTGAAGCCTTTTTCGGGAAAGTCCTGCGCACACAGGATGGGATCGGCATCCACGAGTTCCTGCTGAAAAACCTTCGCGTGAGCCTTTTTCAGAGCCGCCGTGAGTTGAGGCGAGCTTTGGATCAGCTTCTCAGGATCAGAGTCGCCTCCGCGATTGGCATCCTGGATGTAGCTGTCGATAAACGCCTGCGCCACCTCGCCCGGCTAGTCTTTTTCATCCGCAGCCAAGGTGAACGAGGCAAAGAGGAGACAGAGGGCGGAGACCAGAAAACGTTTCATCGGACGCCCCGTGTCCTGTGCCAGGATGGAGGAACTGAACAAACGATCGTCGGTGATAACGACCTCTTCGCCGTCACCTCTTACATCCTAGACCTTGGGGAATGCCGTGATCCAAAACTGATCCCCACGCTCCTCCCTTACCTCAAATGGGAGTCACGGCATATCATAGGGGATGAGATCCATTGGTCCATCGGACTCGATCTCTTCAGCAAAGGACCTGATGACATCACACTTCTTCCGAATTTCAGGATCCGCGACGAGGCGCTCTACGCCATCCTCACCATCCAATACGGCGATCCAAAGGTTGGCCTCGTTGGCCTAGGCTACCGAAACCTCGTCCCCAAACGCACAACCAGCACATGGCACATCGAATCGGAAGGCCGTTGGCGTGAGTCCATCATCGCCAAGGTCCTCGCTGCTAAATGATGAGCATGCCTGTTCGAATTGGTTAATACTCGTGATCTTTTGACCCTGGGCACCACGACTGCCAAAAATCCCTGAAAGACGCGGCCCGTGGTGCGTTTCAGCGCCATGAACGCGCTTCCCCTCTCCTGCGACGACCTGACCCGCCGCCATTTTGCCGGCCGATTGGCGAAAACCTGCCTCGGTGTCTCGGTGATGAATGCTCTCGCGCCTCGCGGTCTGGCCGCGCCCTTTGCGGAGGCTTCCAAGCTGAAGCAGGCCGCCACGGCGAAACGCGTCATCTACCTCTACATGAGCGGCGGCATGAGCCACCTCGATACCTTTGGCGTGGTGCCGGGGGCGGATACGATGGGCTCGACGAAGACCATCGACACCTCCGCCAAGGGCGTGCAGCTCAGCGAATACCTGCCGCACACCGCGAAGACGATGCACCGCGGCGTCATCATCAACTCCCTCAGCTCCACGCAGGGTGCCCATGCCGAGGGTAACTACTTCCAGCACACCAGCTACACCATGCGCGGAGCCACCCGCCATCCCACGATGGGAGCCTGGCTGCAAAAATTCCATGGCAAGGGCAACGCCGACCTCCCTGGCACCGTCGTCATCACGGGCGACAGCCGCCATGCGGGCGGTGGCTTCTTCGAGCCTGCCTTCCAGCCGCTCCTCCTGAACGATCCCGCTCGCGGCCTGCAAAACAGCCGCATGCCCGCCAGCCTCAGCGAGTCCGATTTCGACTACCGCCGCAGCCTTTCCGCCCGGCTCGACCAGTCCTTCCAGCAGGCCTACGACTACAAAGGCGTCAAAGCTTATGCCGAGGCCTACAAGGACGCCATCAAGGTCATGAAGAGCGAGGATCTCGCGGCCTTCGATCTTTCCAAAGAATCGCCGGATATGCATGCCGCCTATGGCGACGGCAATTTCGCCCAGGGCTGCCTGCTCGCCCGCCGCCTCATCGAGCATGGTGTGCGCTTTGTGGAGGTGAGTCTCGGCGGCTGGGACACCCATCAGGACAACTTCGTCCGCGTGCCCGAGAAGTGCGGCGAGCTCGATCAGGCCCTCGGTGCGCTCATCACCGATCTCGAACGCCGCGGCCTGCTCGATGACACCCTCGTCGTGCTCACCTCCGAATTCGGCCGCACGCCGAAGATCAATCAAAACGAAGGCCGCGACCATTACCCGAAGGCATTCAGCTCCGTCCTCTGGGGCGGCGGCGTCCAGGGCGGCCGCGTCTATGGCAAGACGGACAAAGGCATCTCCGTCACCGAAGACGGCGTCAGCGTGCCCGACTTCAACGCCACCATCGCCTACGCCCTCGGCCTGCCGCTCGACCTCGTGCTCTACTCGCCCTCCAAGCGCCCCTTCACCGTCTCCGACAAAGGCAAACCGGTCACCACGCTCTTCAGTTAAAAGAAAGTGGCACAGGTTTTCAACCTGTGTAGTCCCAGCGCTCCGCTCACACCCAAAAGGATCTTTACTCCTTCCACAAGATCCGCGCCGCCCAGACGGTGTTGTCCGCCCCGAAGGCGTTGTCGGGCGGGATGAGGATGTTCGGCGATTGAACCTGCCTGACCGAGTTTCTCGTTTCTTAAAAGGCAAATTCGATGGGGTGATGAAGCCACCGGTTCGTTTCCAAGAACAACCATAAAGCCAGCGCCAGTGGCACGGCCAACATGAGCCGCCGCCGAGGCCATGTAGAGATCCCATTGCGGTAACAGTAGGATCGAATGCCTAACATGATGGGATAAATCACGATCATCGAAATACAGAAGAAAAAAATAACGACATGCCCATCATCACATCGGTGGACGCTGCTGACACAAAGATGAACACCAGCAACAAAATGCGTCCAACCACGGTCTCATGGGCATAATTCAACCGGACCGGGGGAATGTTCGAATTGGTGGAGAGATCGGCACTCATCGTTTTTGGAAATTTCTGCCTCAAATGGCACGAAGACAAGAAGTTCTTGGAACATGCGCTTCAGCACGGTGATCTTGATCGAAGAGACCAGTCCGAAGACCTGCGCCATCACTCCTTCCACAGGATGCGGGCGGCCCAGACGGTGTTGTCGGCCCCGAAGGCGTTATCTGGCTGGATGATGATGTTCGGTGCCCAGGTCTGCATCCATTCGGCCACCGTCACCCAGGTCTCGTTTTCGCTGACTTCGGTGATGGCGAAGTTCCCGAGCCTCGCACCGCGCTCGGGCACGAGGATGCTTTCGGTGCTGCGTTTCAAGGTGAGCGTCTTTTGATCCACCTCAGCCATGAAGAGCGGTGCCCGGTGGCGGGCGACGTGGTCGTTGTGAGCGCCTTGGCGGTTATAGACGAGGTAAAGCCGGTCGCGATGCGTGACCCAGTGCTGCTGCGTGTTGTAGTTCCCCAGCTCGCTGCCGTCGTCGAACTTCCACGGCTGAATGGGACCGAAATGCAGCCCATCGTCGCTCACGGCGACGTAGCCCGCCGTGTCGTTCCGCAGCGTGAGGTAAAACTTGCCCGCGCAGCGTGTGATCGACGGCTCATACACTCCGCGACCGCTTTCGAGTGCCAGTTCGGTGCCGTGATCGAGGTATTTCAGCGTCTTGCCATCAAAGGAGCAACGCAGCACGGTGGTGCGGTAAAATTTGTCCTTCTCGGCCTTGAAGTAGATGGGCAGCAAAATGTCGCCATTTTCGAGATCGAAACGCTGCACGCAGCCTGCACCTGCGCAGAAGAAATTTGGCTCATCAGGCATCTGCAAAGCCGCCCACGGCGTCCAGGTGCGTGCTTGGTCATCATAGACGGACCACACGGTCTCACGCTGGCGGTCATTGATGACCTTGTTGTCGCGGTAGCGGACGTTGTGTCCGATGCCGATGAGCTTGCCGGACTTCGCGTGAAATTTCGGCGTGAAGTCCGAAGGGCAGATTTCGATACCATTCGGCTCCTTGCGACGCTCCAAGGTGTCGCTGTGCTCGCGGATGGGACTCCAGGTGGAGCCGAGATCGTCGCTACGGGTGTCGTTGAGCGCGTAAAAGATGTCGCTGCCGGTGAGGAGTAGTTTTTGCATCGTCAGAACGACGCTCGGCGTCTTGCCAGGGATTGCACCGGCTCGCGGATGAACCCAGCAGGTCTTGCCGTCGTAGCCTTTTGTTACGCTGGTGAGTTTGACCTCAAAAGGCAGCCCCGCAGGCGGCGGTGGCACGAGTTGAAGATGCTCGCGAAGCTCCGGCACCTCGCGTTCGAGACCTTCGGCGACGAGTCGCGCCATCATGCGGGCACCTTCGCGGGAAAAGTGCGACTTGTCCTTCTCGCTCGGACCATAAAGCAGGCAGAACTTCTCCCCCATCTGCTGAAACAGCGCAAAGCTGGCCCGATGCAGGTCGATGACCGGCACCTGCATTTCTTTTCCCACCGCCTGCGCCGCCTCGACATAAGGCGTGAGGATCGTCGTCATCTTTCCATCGACGTACACCCGCCGTGCCACCGACGTGACCAGCACCGGCTTCCCACCGCCCTCGCGCACCTCGCGGATGAAGGTTTTCAAATTGTCCCGGTAGGTCGTCGCTGGATCGGTGAAGCGTTTCGGGTCCGCCGTCTTCTGATCATTGTGCCCGAACTGAATCAACACCCACTGCCCCTTTTCTTTGAGCACCCGATCCCACAATCCGAGGTCACGAAAACTCTTCGTGCTCGTGCCGGAACGCGCATGATTCACCACCGTCGCCTTCGGCATGAATTGCCCGAGCATCTGCCCCCAGCCCGCTAGATCCGGCCTGTCTTTTGGAGGATTCGGCACACTCGCCACCGTCGAATCCCCCGCGAGGACGACTTTGAGCGGTTCAGCGTGAAGCGTGGTGATGAGAAGCGATGCGAGAAGGAGATGGCGCATCCGGCTCAAACGTCACCAAACCTTAAAACAACTCAGGAATCATCACGCCGTCCGTCAGCGGCACGGGGCGACCATCGGCGGAGCGGTATTCGATCTCGCGGTAGTCGTAGCCGAGGGCGGCGTAGATGCTGGCGTGGATGTCGGAGGGGGAGATGGGGCGGTCTTTGGGATAGGCACCGGTGGCATCGCTGCTGCCGATGACCTGCCCTCCACGCACGCCGCCGCCAGCGAGGAGGACGCTGTAGCAGCCGGGCCAGTGATCGCGTCCGGCGTCGTTGTTGATCTTCGGCGTGCGGCCAAACTCGCCCATCCAGACGACGAGCGTGCTTTCCAGCAGGCCGCGTTCTTCGAGATCGTCGAGCAGCGCGGCGTAAGCCTGCTCCATCGGCGGCACGAGACGGTTCTTGAGGCCGTTGAAGTTGTCTTTGTGCGTGTCCCAGGTGATCGACGGGCCGTTCACGGTGGTGACAAAACGTGTGCCGGATTCGATGAGGCGACGTGCGAGCAGGTGCGACTGGCCCCAACTGTGCCGCCCGTAGCGTTCGCGGACTTTTTCGGGTTCTTTGGAGAGGTCGAAGGCATCGGCGGCTTTGCCGGTTTGCAGCATGCTGGCGGCTTGCTCGTTGAAGATGTCGATTTGAGCCGTCTGCGGTGAGGTGATTGGCCGTGCGGCGGCGCTCATGTGATTGAGCAGCGCGAGTCGCTCCTGAAAACGCGTGGGCGTGAGGCTGGAATCGAGCGCCATGTTTCGCACGCGGAAGGTGGCGGCGTTCGGATCGTCGTCGAGCACGAAGGGATCGTAGCGATTGCCCAAACAGCCGCCGAATTGACCGGGCGTGAGGTACACCTTGCTGTCGCAGTGCGGAAAGGGCGTGATGACATAGGGCGGCACGCCTTTGGAAAAGCCATCGCGCTGCGCGAGCCAGCCGCAGAGCGTGCCGACGCCGGGGATGTCGGTGGGGCTCGGTGTGATGAGTGTGCTGTCCACACGATACGGCCTGCCGACAGTGGCCCAGTGCATGCCGCCGTTGTGGCTGCTGTGGCCGTGATGCACGCTGCGGATGAGCGCGAGCTTGTGCATGCGTTTGGCCATCTGCGGCAGCAATTCGGTGATGTGCGTGCCGGGGACGCTGGTTTTGATCGTTTTGAACTCGCCACGGATCTCGGATGGCGCATCGGGCTTCGGGTCCCAAAGGTCGATGTGGCTCGGTGCACCACCATTGAAGATCAAAATGACCGATTTGGCCTTTCCGAGGCCGATTTGCGGTGAACCGAGCGCACGGAGCTGACTCAAGCCAAAGCCCAGCACGCCCATCCCGCCTGCTTGCAGGATGTTTCGCCGCGAAACGCGCATTTCTGGCAGAGGAGCCTTCACGGGCGAAACCTACGCGTGAGACGCGAAGGTCTTGCGAGGCCAAAGTAGCGCAGTTGCTCCGCAACTGCCTCGGATGAACCAGTTGCGGAGCAACTGGAGTACTTTAGCCCACCGCTGGCCACAGGCCGTAGATCTGCGGCTCGCGGCTGTTGTCGGAAAACAACCATTCTACTTCTTTAGCCGCTGCGAATTGGCCTCCAGCCAGGCCGCATAGGCTTTCTCCGTCATCTCGCCTGCCGCGAGTGCCAAGGTGCGGATGGCGGCATCGGCCTCGGCGGCGATAAGTTGATAACCGTTGAGGGCCAGAAACAGCGCTCCCGTCACAAAACCGATGCGCTTGTTGCCATCGAGGAAAGGGTGGTTCTTCACCAGTCCATAAACATAGCTGGCTGCGAGGTCGAAGATGACCGGTTCGCCATAGGCAAACAGGTTCAGCGGCTTTCCAAGAGCCGAGTCGAGCAAACCTTCATCCCGGATGCCAGAAGTGCCGCCATGCTCAGCGAGCGATTGCTCATGTAAAAGCAGGACAGTGTCCCGCAGCACCCACTGTGGCTCATGCTTCATTTCGCGAGCTCTCTCAAGGTATTGCGATAGCGCTGCATGAGGTCCTGCGCGATGCGCATCTGCTCGCTGACCGCCGCCTTATGCGAGGAAAGCAGCAAGCGTCCGTCTGCGCCATCGGTGAGCGTAACTTCATCACCTTCATCCGCGTTGAGATGTGCCAGCGCCTCCTTGGGCAGGATGACGCCGACGGAGTTGCCGATTTTGCGGAGCTTGAGTTCGAGGATCATGCGTGGAGTGTAGTCACGCATGTTATAACATCAAGCCGCAAGATCGCCCTGATCCATCGGATCAGACCGATCACGGGCAAAGCGAACTCAATCCTCGCTGCTGGCGGCGAGGGCGGCGATGACGTTGATGTCTTCGAGAGTGGTGGTGTCACCTTTGATGATCTCACCAGCGGCGATCTGTTTCAGAAGGCGGCGCATGATCTTGCCGGAGCGAGTTTTCGGCAATGCGGCAGCAAAACGGACTTCGTCGGGTGTGGCGACGGGGCCGATGACTTTGCGGACGTGCTTCTTGAGTTCTTCACCGAGTTCACGGTTGGTCTTGATGCCTTCCTTGACGGTGACAAAGCAGACGACGCCTTGGCCTTTCAGCTCATCGGGACGACCGACGACGGCGGCTTCAGCGACAGAAGGATGCGAAACGAGGGCGCTTTCGACTTCGGCGGTGCCGAGGCGATGTCCGGCGACGTTGAGCACGTCGTCGATGCGGCCGATGATCCAAATGTAGCCGTCTTTGTCGCGGCGTGCTCCGTCGCCAGCGAAGTACCAGCCTTTGAAGTCGCTCCAGTAGGTTTCTTGGTAGCGTTTTTTATCGCCCCAGATGCCGCGCAGCATGGACGGCCAGGGTTTCTTGATGACGAGTTTGCCCTGCTCATTCGGGCCGACTTCCTTGCCGAGGTCATCGACGATGCCGACATCGACTCCGAAGAAGGGCAGCGTGGCGGTGCCGGGCTTCGTGGGGATGGCGCCGGGGATCGGCGTGATCATGTGGCCGCCGGTTTCGGTCTGCCACCAGGTATCGACGATGGGGCATTTGCCGCCGCCGACTTTGTTGTGATACCACATCCACGCTTCGGGATTGATCGGCTCGCCGACGGTGCCCAGAAGGCGCAGGCTGCTCAAATCGTGCTTCTTGAGCCATTCGTCTCCCCACTTCATGAAGGCGCGGATGGCGGTCGGTGCGGTGTAGAAAACGGTGACGGCGTATTCTTCGATGATCTTCCAGAAGCGGTCGTTCTCCGGCCAGTTCGGAGCGCCTTCATACATGAGGCAGGTGGCACCGAGGGCCAGCGGGCCATAGACGATGTAGCTGTGACCGGTGACCCAGCCTATGTCGGCGGTGCACCAGTACACATCGTCGTCGCGGAGGTCGAAGACGTATTTGCAGGTCATCTGCGCATGCAGGAGGTAGCCTGCGGTGCTGTGCAGGATGCCCTTCGGCTTGCCGGTGCTGCCGCTGGTGTAGAGAATGAACAGATCCGCCTCGGAATCGAGCGCCACGGGCGGGCACTTCGCATCGACGTATTCGAGTTCGCGA
>JBILVU010000263.1:0-3932 GCA_044370285.1 Prosthecobacter sp. | reverse complement strand
CCAGCTCGACTCGCTCATCTCGGCCATCAAAGGCGGCGAAAACGACGGCGCGGCCATCACCCCCGGCAAGCCGGACGCCAGCGCCATCTTGAAGCGTGTCGTTTCGCATGATGAAGACGAAGTGATGCCACCCAAAGGCGAAAAGCTCAGCACCGCCGAGGTCGAAGCTCTCACCACCTGGATCAAAGAAGGGGCGACATGGCCCGAACTCCGCGCGGATCGCCTCGAAGTCACCGCTTTGACCGACGACCTCACGTTCCTGCGTCGTGCGTATCTGGATACCGTGGGTGTGACGCCTTCGCTGGCAGAGATCACCGCCTTTGAAAAGAATCCGGACCGCAAAGCCCTCATCGACAAACTCCTCGCTGATCCCCGCTGGGCTGATCACTGGATGGGCTACTGGCAGGATGTGCTGGCGGAAAATCCGAACATCCTAAATCCCACGCTGAACAACACCGGCCCCTTCCGCTGGTGGCTCTACGAGTCGCTGCGTGACAACAAGCCGATGGACTTCTTCGTCACCGAACTGCTGCAAATGAAAGGCAGCGAGCGCCTCGGCGGCCCCGCGGGCTTTGCCACCGCCTCGCAGAACGATGTGCCCATGGCGGCGAAGGGCACCATCATCGGCGCGGCCTTCCTCGGCGTGGAAATGAAGTGCGCCCGTTGCCACGACGCCCCTGCTGCAAAGAGCACGCAGGAGGACCTTTTCAAGATCGCCGCCATGCTCAATACGAAGGAAATCGCGGTGCCGCTCACCAGCAGCGTCAGCTTGGATCGCTTCAAAGACATGGGCCGCAAGCCGCTCATCAACATCACACTCAAAGTCGGCAGCAAAGTGCCGCCGAAGTGGTCGCTCACCGAGTTCTGCGACGAATCCGCCGCCAAGCTCGCCGAAGATCCCACCAGCACCCGCGAGCAACTCGCCGCGCTCATCACCGCGCCGCAAAACGAACGCTTCGCTCAAGTCATGGCCAACCGCGTGTGGGCACGCTTCATGGGCCGTGGCATCGTCGAACCCGTCGCCGATTGGGAAAAGGGCAAACCTTCCCATCCCGAGCTGCTGAAGTATCTCGGGCGCGAGTTCGTGCGCGGCGGCTACGATTTGAAGCACCTCGCCCGCCTCATCATGACCTCGCATGCCTACCAGCGTGCCACCGATGCCGAGCTGAAGGAAACCAGTCCCGTCTTCGCCGCCCCCGCGCCGCGTCGCCTCATGGCCGAGCAGATCGTGGACAGCCTCTTCGCCGCCACAGGCAAGCCTTTCCGCACCGAAGAAGTCTGCCTCGACATCGACAACACTCGCGATCTCAAGAACGCCATTCACCTCGGCAAACCACGTCGTAGCTGGATGCTCACCAGCACCAGCAACGAGCGTGATCGCCCCAGCCTCGCTTTGCCCCGCATCCAGGCCGTGGGCGATGTGCTGAGCGCCTTCGGCTGGCGCGGTGCCCGCCAGGACCCCACCAGCATTCGCGACGCCGCCCCGAACGTCCTCCAGCCCGCCATTTTGAGCAACGGCACCGTCGGCGTCTGGCTCACCCGCCTCAGCGACGACCACGGCATCACGCAGATGGCTTTGAAGAAGCAAAGCGTCGAGCAGCTCATCGAAAACATCTAC
This sequence comes from Prosthecobacter sp., assembly GCA_044370285.1. Lineage (GTDB taxonomy): Bacteria > Verrucomicrobiota > Verrucomicrobiia > Verrucomicrobiales > Verrucomicrobiaceae > Prosthecobacter. The sequence continues at coordinate 2,314 of JBILVU010000263.1, read as the reverse complement.
CTGCAGCTCCTCACCCGCCGCCCCAGCGCCGAAGAAAAAGAACTCTATGTGAAGCACCTCACCCCCGGCTACGAAACGCGGCTCTCCAAGCCCCAAGCTCCAAGCCCCATGCCTTCCACCCGCACTCGCGAGAAATACGTCTCTTGGTCCAACCACCTCGACGGCGAAGCCACCACCGTCCGCATGGCCCAAGAAGCCGCCGCCCGCAAAGGCGAACCCGCCACCGAAAAGCTCGATCCTGAGTGGCGCCAACGCCTCGAAGACATCCTCTGGGCCATGCTGAATGCGCCGGAGTGGGCGTTTAGTCCGTGAGGAATGCCCAATAAATTCCGGGATTGCCAAAGTTCCCCATTCAGGACAATTTCATCCCATGAGTTCCAAGGCAGCATCCCTGTTTCACCAAGCGGCCCAGCTTTCGGATGCCGAGTGCGCCGAGCTTTATGAAAAGCTGGGCATGCGGCTGGGTAAAACCAACGCCGCAGAGCCTGAGCTGCCCGATGGGCTGGCTGACACCTTGGACAGGCGCTGGGAAGAGATCGTCTCTGGTCGCGTCGTGTGCCGCGACGCATTTGAGGCGTTGGATGAAATCGAGCAGCGCTTTCATGAAAAGTTTGCGACGGCATCCTGAGGTTGATTCCGAGATCGAAAGTTGGGCGGAAATTCTGTCCCAGAAGAGCGATTGGTCGCCGCTGCGCTTTTTTGCTGCCATTCGCGACGCCTTTCGCCGCATTCGGGAGAGGCCGACGCATGCGCATTTTGTTCACAAACAGTTCCGCCGCTACAACATCCCCGGCCAGTCCCATGCGGTGATTTACCGCGAGGAAGCGGATGCCATCTATGTCATTGCCGTGATGCATGAGAAGCGTCACCCCGACTACTGGAAGGAACGAATCGACGAGGACGAGACCGTCTTGTGAAGACATCCTCTGGGCAATGCTAAACGCGCCGGAGTGGGCTTTTAGTCCGTGAGTGCCGGGCAAAGCTCCTCCTCAGGAATGGAGCTTCTGTTGTTTGTGATGGATTGCGGCGCTTGCGCTTTCGCGAGTCTCCAATCAGAATCGAGCACATGCCCGACGCTTTCAAATACGACGTCTTCCTCAGCCACAACCACGCGGACAAGCCGCGGGTGCGGCAGCTGGCGGAGCGGCTGAAGGCGGCGGGGGTGCGGGTGTGGTTGGACGAGTGGGTCATCCAGGCGGGGGACATCATCGCGCTGAAAGTGGATGAAGGGCTGGAACAGTCGCGGGTGCTGCTGCTGTGCATTTCGCCGGCGGCGCTGGCCTCGGGCTGGGTGGCGCTGGAGCGGAGCACCGCCGTCCACCGCGACCCGGCCAATGCGGGCCGCCGGTTCATCCCGCTCCTGCTGGGTGACTGTGATCTCCCGGATACTCTTCGGCGCTACAAGTATGTGGACTTCCGCGAGGAATCCGACGTGGCTTTTGCTGAAGTGTTGGCTGCCTGTCTGTCCGAAACTGAATCCGTACCGCCCGCGTCGCAGCAGAAAGTTCCGAAGACCTCGGCGACGAAAGAGCCTGACCCAACAGAGCCGCCGGAGAAGACGGAGTTGCTGGCCGTGCTGGAGCGCAAGCTCACGGGCCATAGAAGATGGGTTAGAAGCTTAACCATTAGCTCGGATGGAAAATGGATCGCGTCTGGGGGACACGATACGACGGTCAAAATTTGGGATATAATGAATGGTGAATGCCGGATGACGCTGAAAGGACATACTGCCAACGTAAAATCCGTCGCAATCACACCTGATGGCAGACTTATTGTATCCGGTTCGGATGACCGCTCAATTCGCGTTTGGGATCGACGCTCGCGGCGGGAGTTGGCAAACTTGGATGGCCACATTGGTGAAGTCCGATCAGTAGTTGCCTTGCAGGATAATATTCGAGCGTTTTCCGCAGGATTGGACGGAACGCTAAAGATTTGGAATCTCGCTTCCTATGCGTGTCTCAAGACAATTGAGTGTGGGTTGGACGACGCGGACAAGGTTTACAGTAGCGCAGTTAATAAGGACGGAAACCAGGCGCTCTCTGGACATCAAGACGGGCGGATTCGGCTCTGGGATCTTGAATCGAGCGCATGTCTGGCAACACTTAAGGGCCATACCAATACTGTCTATTCCATTCAAATCTCCCCAGATGGAGGCTATGCAGTGTCTGGTTCGAGGGATCGGACAATTAGAGCATTTTAAATAATAATGTGGAAACGTTTGACGGACGGTGTACAGCTAAGAATGGCCGCACTTTCCCTTGATCTCCGTCAACGCATCATCAGCACCTGCGACCGGGGTGAAGGCACCCAGGAA
>JBILVU010000144.1:0-13786 GCA_044370285.1 Prosthecobacter sp. | reverse complement strand
CTTTGGCGACTTTCACGAGAAACGCATGCGGCACCTGAATCAGGATACCCGCGCCGTCGCCCGTGTTTTCTTCAACACAGGCACCACGATGATCGAGATTTTCTAGAATCTGAAGGGCATTGGCGACGATGGAGTGCGATTTCTTCCCCTTCATGTGACAGACAAAGCCGACGCCGCAGGCGTCATGCTCGTTTCGCGGATCGTAGAGACCTTGAGCGGGGGGGAGACCGGGGTTGTTCATTGGTGGGGCTGGAGGGAAAAGAGGCGATGTTCCCTACCCGCCGCCGCATGTGGGTTGGACGGGAAAGGGGGCGGCATTTAGCCGATGGGCAGAAACCGTGCAAGAGCATTCTAGGGGCCAAAAAGTCATCGAACTTTCACCACTTTTGTTGGCTCCGTCGGGACGCGAAAATGCCGAAGGCAGGATTGCCTTTCGATAAATCAAAAAAAGGCCGAAAAAGGCTCTCGGAGGCGGCTAAAAGGGATCGCCTTAGTTGTTCTTGAGCACCTCGATGAAGGCTTCCTGGGGGATATTGACCTTGCCGATGGCCTTCATCTTTTTCTTACCTTCCTTCTGCTTGTCGAGGAGCTTGCGCTTACGGCTGATGTCACCGCCGTAGCATTTGGCGGTCACGTCTTTGCGCAGGGCGCTGATGCTTTCACGGGCGATGATCTTGCCGCCGATGGCGGCCTGGATGGCGACGACGAAGAGTTGCTGAGGGATGACTTCCTTGAGCTTGCCGCAGAGCTGGCGGCCGCGGAATTCGGCTTTGGCACGGTGGACGATGCAGGAGAAGGCGTCCACGGGGTCGCCAGCGATAAGGATGTCCATTTTGACGAGTTCGGCGGCCTGGTAGCCGGCGTGCTCGTAATCCATGCTGCCGTAGCCACGGGTGATGGATTTGAGCTTGTCGTTGAAGTCCACGAGGATCTCGTTCAGCGGCATGACGGTGTGCAAGAGCACGCGGCGGTCATCGAGCGTTTCGGTGTTGTTCACCTGGCCGCGTTTGTCCATGACGAGCTGCATCATATCGCCGATGTGCTCATTGGGGATCATGATGTTGACCTTCACGATGGGCTCGCGGATCTCATCGATCTCCTGGGCGGTGGGGAGGAAGGTAGGATTGTCCACCATGAGCTCTTCGCCGTTGGTTTTGCGCACTTCGTAAATGACAGACGGGTAGGTGGAGATCACGTCCATGTTGAACTCCCGGCGGAGTCGTTCCTGGACGATTTCCATGTGCAGGAGGCCGAGGAAGCCGCAGCGGAAGCCGAAACCGAGGGCGGCGGAGCTTTCGCTCATGAAGGTGAAGGCCGCGTCGTTGATCTGGAGCTTGCCGACGGCGAGTTTGAGGGACTCGAAGTCATCCGTGCTGACGGGGTAGATGCCGCTGAAGACGAGCGGATGGATCTCTTTGAAGCCGGGGAGCGGCTCGGGAGCAGGACGGCGTGTCTCGGTGAGGGTATCGCCGATTTTCACATCGGCGGTGGTCTTCACGTTGGCGATGAGGTAGCCCACGTCGCCAGCCTCCAGCTTCTCACAGGCGGTCATTTTCGGGCGGAAGATGCCGACGTCCTTGATTTCATAATCGAGGCCGGTGGACATCATGCGGACTTTTTGCCCGCGGACGATGGTGCCGCTCATGACGCGGACGTAGCTGACGACGCCGCGATAGGCGTCGAAGACGGAATCGAACACGGAAGCACGCAGGTAGCCGTCGCCGGGATCGGTGGGGGCTGGGATGTAGGCCACGATGGCCTCCAGGATGTCTTCAATGCCGATGCCCATCTTGGCGCTGGCAGGCACGGCCTCATCCGCAGGGAGCTGTAGGATGTCCTCAAGCTGGCGTTTGCATTTGTCGATGTCGGCGCTGGGCAGATCGACCTTGTTGATGACGGGGATGACGTGGAGATTCTGCGCGAGGGCGAGATTGAGATTGGCGACGGTTTGGGCCTCAACGCCCTGCGAGGCATCGATGAGCAGCAAAGCACCCTCACAGGCGGCGAGGGAGCGGCTGACCTCATAGCTGAAATCGACGTGACCGGGGGTGTCGAGCAGGTTGAGCTTGTACATCTGGCCGTTGCGGGCCTTGTAGTTCATGCACACCGGGTGCGCCTTGATTGTGATGCCGCGCTCGCGTTCCAGATCCATCGCATCCAGGAGCTGATCCTGCTGCTGACGCACGGTGATGGTGTGGGTGAACTCGAGGAGGCGATCAGAGAGCGTCGTCTTCCCGTGGTCGATGTGCGCGATGATGGAGAAATTGCGGGTGTTGGCGATGGACATTCGAGAGGGGCTGGCGGGAGGGGCGCGTATCTAGGCGAAAGCCGTCGGGAATGCAATGCAGGATGCACCGGGGCCGTCTAGAGGTGCTCTGGCATGAAACGCGAAAAACTCACTGAACCTCAAATCGACGCCGAAATGGCCTCGCTCTCCGTTTTCGGCGGCTGGCGGCTCGAAAACGGCCTGCTGGTCAAAGAGTTTCGCTTTGCCAGCTACCTCGATGGCGTGCGTTTTGCCACTCGCGTGGCCGAGGCGGCGGAAAGCATGGATCACCACCCCGATCTGACGATTTTCTGGCGGCGCGTGCTCTTCAGCGTGACCACTCACAGCGCCTCGGGCCTCACGGAGTTGGATTTCGAGCTGGCAAGGCGGGCGGAGGATCAGATCTCGAGGTAATCCCGCATTTCGTAAAGCTTGGGGTCGCGGACGGGCTCTTTCCGGGCTGCTTTGACGCGGCTGAGCATCTGCGAAAAGAGGGCATCGCCCGCTTCGCCTTCATCAAGGCCGCCGAACTGCTCCTCCAGCTTCTCCGGGTCTTCGCCCGCTTCGAGACGGCGCACCATCTCGCGCAGCTCCGGCGGGGCTTTATCGCCCATCACCGAGGTCATTTTGCGCATGAAATGGCCGAGCTGCTTGGGATCGGGGTTGTTCTCGTCGAGGCCGCTCATGTCCCGCTCCATCTCCGCCATGAACGCGTCCATTTTGGACTCGTCGAGGCCGTCAAAGGGATCATCGGCGGATTCCTCCTTCGCCTTGCCGATGACGGCGAAACGTGAAACCCGCCGCTCCATGCGCAATTCCGGGCCGTCGGGGCATTTCGGCAGCTTGTCCTTCATGGCCAGCGAACGGGCGAGGAAGGAGTAGAGCTTGTTGTTATCCGGGCAGTAGAACTCGTAGATCGGCATGGCGGGTGAATGGGGTGGAATTTCAAGCTGCCTTCTCGGGGGCCATCCGCCGGATGAAAAACACCACTGCCAGGCCGGTCAGCACGCCCAGCGCCATGCTCGGTGGGATGTCGGAGGGCCAGTGGGCACCGCAGTAGATGCGGGACCAGGCCACGGCGGCGGCGAGAAGGTAGATGCCGAGGCCGATGCGGCGGTAAAAGCAGGCCACGACGGTGGCCACGGCGAACATGTTCACCGTGTGGCTGGAAGGGAAGGACTTGCCGCGCAGCTCGCCTCGCGGGCGGCTGATTTCTTTCGTGGGAGGCGCAAAAAGTCGCATTACCGCCGGTGTGGCCGGGGCGAGGTCACGCACGATGACGCCTTCGATGGCGTCGCGAGGCCGCACACGGCCGACGAGTTTTTTGAGGGTATTGGAGACCAGTGCATCACCGATACCGATGGCGAGGGCGGCGCAGAGAAACATGACTCGCGCCTTCCTTCCTCCACGCATCACGAGCACGAGCGACACGAGGACGAGCGGCGGCATCCAGGCCTCAATGGCGGAGATGGCGGGCATGGCGTAATCCAGCCAGCCAGCGGACCACGTTTGATTGATGAGGCGGAGCAAATCGAGGTCCCAGGCGTGATTCATGAGGGGCGGATGGCTTTCCAGGTTTTCAGTTTCACGCCGCGAAACACGCCAAACTGCCGTGTCTCAGCACCGAGCGGGATGGAGATGGTGCCGAGCGGCTCCACGCGTTCGAAGCACTGCGCAAAGTCAGGCAGCAGCACCATGCTCTCATCGGCACCGGGCACGAGGATCATCGCATCCTGGCCGATCCGCTCCTCCGGGCCGGGCCAGATTTCATACTGAGACTGAGGAAAGGCAGTCGGCTCCCAGCGATACACTCGCGGATGGCTCGGCATATAAAAAGCCATCCAGGCCGCGTGGTAACGATGCCCCAAAGCCATGACGAAGGTGTTTTCACGCTCCGGCATCTTTTGTAGCCATGTGTCCGCCGCGAGACCGGCTTCACGCCAGCCGCGAAGTCCGCCCAGTTTCTTGATCGACTTCAGGTCCGTGAGCATGAACACGATGACAGCGAGGTGAATCACCACCGCCAAACTGCCGGCGATGCGCAGCGACCAGCGTCGCCAGCCTTCGCGTCCGTTTTCCATCAGCCAGGCCGCCGCGAGGATGATGGCGGGGACGAAGAAGGCGGCGGGCCAGTTCGGATTGATGCGCTGGCGAAGGGCGAGCAGGGCAAAACAGGCCAGCGCCGGTCCGGCGCAGAGCCAGAGGTAACGATGCGACCTGGAAAGCCCTCGCAGGCCGCGAAAGGCCTGCCAAAGCGCCGCCACCATCGCCACGAACAGCACTGGCGTATAGACCAGCGCCTGCAGGCCAATGTTTTCGGCGGTTCGGCCCAGCCACTTGCTGAAAGTCGGCGTCGAGGACGAGTCGAAGTGATGCTTCGTATGCTCCAGCGTGATCCAGCCATGCTGCTCGTTCCACCACAGTACAGGAAGGATGAAGAGCAGACCTAGCACGGCGGCAGCCCAAAAGCCCGCTCGTTTGAGCAAACCACGATCTTCCGGCGAAACGGCCGCGAAGACGATCATGAGCAGAGGGAAGACGAGCATCATTTGCTTGCTCAGGCAGCCAAAGCCGATCACCAGCCCCAGTAGCAGCCAGCGCCCAAATTTCTCCGGAGCCTCCGCTGCCCGCCAAAACAGCCACAGCGCCGCCGTCCAGGCCAACAGCAGCGGAGCATCAATGGTGAGCAGCAGGCACAGGCCCGCATTGCCCGGCGTGAGTACCATCAACAGCGCCGCGAGGGCTGCCACTCGTTCGCCGAGCAGGTCACGAGCCATGCGCCAGGTGAGGAGCAGCGTCACCAGGCCCAGTAGTAGAGCTGCCAGACGGATGCCCCATTCGGCATCGCCCGTGAGCCAGCCGATCACACCCATCATCCAGCCGATCATCGGCGGTTTGGAATAGTAACCCCAGTCCGGCTGGCGGCCCCAGTCCCAGTAATAGGCCTCGTCACCGGCGAGATCAGCCCCATTTACCACGGCCAGCAGCATGATCAGCCGCACGAGCACGATGCCGCCCAGCCAAAGCCACAGGCGCTTTCCGCGCAGGTTGTCCAAAAGCGAATCCCAAGTCATCCGCCTTCCTAAACAGGCCTGCGGGCTTTGTTTCAAGCCCGGCGTGAAATCAAACGCGTCGCGAAGCCGATTCGCGGCTGGCGATGGTGGCGTAACGTCCTACCATGCCCGGCATGCACTCGGTTCTCGTTGTTTTATGTACCTTTCCAGATGTCCAAAAGGCCCGCGAAGTTGGCACGGCTCTCGTCGAGGCGCAGTTGGCAGCCTGCGTGAATCTGCTGCCGGGCATCGAATCCATTTACCGGTGGCAGGGGGCCGTGGAAAGGGCAGGGGAGGTGCTGGCGGCATTTAAAACAACCTCCGAAGCTTGGCCTGCCTTTGAGAACAAACTGCGGGAACTGCACCCTTACGACGTGCCGGAGATCGTGGCGCTGCGCCCGGAGCAGGTGGCGGAGAGTTATGCACGTTGGGTGATCGAGGAAACCCGCCCTTGAAGATGCGGGGGCGTGGGGAATAATCGGCGCGTCGTTTCTCCCCACTCTCCTCCTTTCATCGTCACCCATGCCGGACCCGAGCCAATTCAGGCACTACCAGATCGTCCAGGACGCCGACGGCAATAACGTCGAGCTGGTGCGCAATGCGGAGCAGGTGGCGGTGCTGGCTTTTGACACGCAGCGGATCGAGTACGTCCACTGCCATGTGTTGCTGGAGCCGCTGGCGAATCGCGGTGCCTTTGAAGATAACTGCCGGAAAGTGCAGCGTGCTGGTCATCTAGCCATGGCGCGGATGATTGAGTATGGCGAGGACGAGGGAAACCCCTTCTACATCACCTCAAACATCGACGGTGAAACGCTGCGCACCTACCTCATGCGCCTCTCGAGCATGCCATGCTGGCTCGCCGTGATGCTGGCCTGCCGCTCGCTGGAGACGGCGGTGGCTGTGGTGGAGCGTGGGGATTTTCTCAACGATCAGCCGTTGGATCATTTCCGTGTCGTGCAGACTGGCCCACAGACGGTGCAGGTGCTGGCGGCAGATTTTCGCGTGCTGGAGAATGGCAGCGCCAAGAAGCGAGCGCTCAAAAGCGGTTTTGAGAAGCAGGCGAAGTTTTTGAAGACCTTCCTCGTCGAGCAGGCTGGTGGGAATGTGGCGCTGCCAGATCATCCGGTGCCCGCACCGGAATTCATGGAACTGCTCGGTGCCTGTCTTTCCAACGCCGGTCCCGGCGTGACGGCGGCGATGCAGGACCTCAAAAACCAGCTCCTGAAGCTCTCGCCCGAGCATCTCTCCGGAGAAATTCCCACGGCGCAAAAGCCGCGTGCGTTGTTAGCACCCTTGTTAGCGACCTATCAGGACGTGGCTCGTGGCGTGGTGAATCTCGTGCGCTTCCAAAGCCAGCGTCCTGACATGACGAACCCTTACAGCATGCGCGGCACGCTCACCAAAGCAGGCCGTACCGTGCTCATCGAGCAGGTGCCACCTGCCCGTGTGTCCTGCCCGCAGGTGCTTTCCGCGGATCAGGCGGCGCTGAAGGTAACGAAGAAGCGGGAAAACACCGCGCTCATCACCCTGGCGCTCGTGAATGAGGCGGAAGGCATCACCTGCCTAGCCGAGGAAGTGCCGGAGGGCATCAGCTTGGCGGATTTGCTCAAAGAACGTCGCTCGCTGGAGACGCAAGAGGCTTACCTCGTGCTCGCCGGGCTCGATACGGCGCTCACGCAGCTCGATGCTTCCAACCTCAATCTCGGCAAGCTGCGTCTGGAGGACATTTTCCTTCTCACCGGCCTCCCCCGAGAAGACGCCCGGTGCGCGAAGCTGCTCGTCTCGAAGCTCAACGAATGGCCTGCCTTCAATCTGGTGGTGCGTGCGCATCCCATGCTGGCCTCGATGGTCGGACGCGGCACGGATCCTGCCACGCTACTTCCGCAGGTGGCGAATAAATCGGACACGCATTGGCATGGCGGCTGGCTGGCGGCACTTACGAAACTGCTCGTCGGTCTCGAATCTCCCATCGGCGTGCAGGCGGAGCCTTCCGGCACCTCACGTGAGCGTGAAACCGTCGCCCTTTTGCTCGATGAAGAGATTTCGAAGGTCTTCGATGGAAAGCCCGGCACGCGCGGTGATTTCCTCGCCCGCTACGCCCGTGTGATTCAGCATCATGATTTGGTGAAGCCATCCACTGAGCCGTCCGTCACAGCGGACATGGATCGCATTCTTCCCAAGCCTCGCGGCAAAAGCGCCACCCGGAGCGTTTCCGCCCCTCTCAATCGGGATGCTGTGCCGCCCGCTGCCGGTGCCTTGACGAGCGGTAGCATCGTGGCCTCACCGGAGACGAATTCGATCGGCTTCGCCGAGTTGCTGTTCCGCAGTGGCGGGGGTGAGCCAGCTCCGCCGGATTCACCGGACTGGGCCAAGGCGGCTGCAGGAGCCCCACCCACGCTGCCGGAGCATTTGCTGCCGGCTGATGACGTGCCGCAATGGCTCAAAACGGCGGTCTTCATCGGTGGTTCGATGATTCTCGGGGCTTTTTGCGCCCACCTTTCCGGCAAGGCTCTCTGGCTCAAAAAGACAAGCGAGACCAAAAACGCCCCCGCAGCCATCGCAGCGCCCAAACAGGCTCCCGCTCCGCCCAAAGCCCTTCCGGTGCCGGATGATGTGCCTCTCACGCCACCGGCTGAAACGCCCTCCAAAGGCCCTGGCATGTCCCTTTCTCTCCCGGCGGGAGCCTCCGGCCTCCGCGATCAGCTCAGCCGGGAGCCGGCGAAGTAGTGGCATGACACCGCTGACGCATTTCGAGCATCTTCTGGCGCGGCCGGAGCCGTTGCTGGCACTGGCGCCGATGCAGGATGTCACGGATCGCGCTTTCTGGGAGCTCATCAGCCGCTACGGCGGTGCGGATGTGTATTACACCGAGTACTTCCGCGTCCATCCCGATTCCCATTTGGAAAAATGGATCCTCGAATCCATCACGGAGAATCCCACCGGTCGCCCCGTCGTGGCGCAAATGATCGGCAATGACATTCCCTCGCTCGTCCGTGGAGCCAAAGAACTCCAGCAGCATGCCGTGGCCGCCATTGATCTGAATCTCGGCTGCCCTGCACCCATCGTGTATCGCAAATGCGCGGGCGGCGGCCTGCTGCGGGATCTGCCGCGCATCGAGGGCATCCTCGGTGCCTTGCGGGAGGCGGTGAAGGTAAAGTTCACCGTGAAGACAAGGCTCGGTTTCGATGACACGGAGACCATCGATGCCCTCGTACCGCTCTTTGCAAAGCATGGCGTCGATCTCGTGACCATTCATGGTCGCACCGTCACGCAGATGTATCGCGAAGGCGTGCGCTACGATCTCATCGGCTCAGCCCGCGAGAGACTGCCATGCCCGGTGCTCGCCAATGGAAACATCGGCTCCCATCACGATGCGGAGGCCGTCACGAGCCAAACGGGCGTTCGCGGTCTCATGCTCGGACGTGGGGCCATTCGCAATCCCTGGCTCTTCGAGCAAATCCGCCAGCACGGGCGTGGCGAGGAGGTCCATCAGCCTTCGCCTGAGCAGCGGCTGGCCTATGTGGAGGAGCTTTACGAATGCGTCACCGTCCCGGCCACGCGTGAGATCGATCAGGTGAACCGCGTGAAAAAGCATCTCAGCTTCTTCGGCCCCGGTTTGAGAGACGCGGAGACCTTTCTCCATGACATGCGCCGCTGCACCACCCGCGCCGGGCTGCGTGAGGTGTGCGAGAGATGCTTCTAAAAAACCTCTCCTCTTGACCTCGCGGGCTGGCTTGACCACTTGGCCGCCCGCATGAAGCCCAACCACGCTCTCCTCGCCCTGCTTTTCGCCGTCACCGCCCTCGCGGACGGCCCCAAGGACAACGCCGCCGAAAATGTGCGCCCCGTCCCACCTCCCGGCGTGGCGGTGCCGGATGCGGATAAGGCACGCCTCACCGAGGGCCTCACCAAGCTCCGTGCCGCCATCGACGAAGCGGCCAAGGCGCAGGCGAAGAACCCACGGCTCGCCGATCTCCTCCCCGATGTGGAGATTTATCACAAGGCCGTCGATTGGGCGCTGCGCTACAACGAGGTCCATAAACTGCCCGAGGTGAAATCGGCCGATGAAGCCCTCGCGGAAGGTTTGAAGCGTGCCGCCGCTTTGAAGGAAGGGAAGGCGCCGTGGACGCAGCAGAAGGGCCTCGTCGTGCGTGCCTATCGTTCCAAGATTGACGGCAGCGTGCAGCCTTACGGATTAGTGATTCCCGAGTCGTATGTCGGTGCTCCAGTGCGCACGGACATCTGGTGCCACGGTCGCGGCGAAACGCTCAGCGAGCTGGCTTTCATCGACCAACGCAGCAAGCAGGTCGGCAACATCCAGCCAAAAGACACCATCGTGCTGCATCCGTATGGTCGTTACTGCTGCGCCAACAAATTCGCGGGCGAAGTGGACCTGCTCGAAGCGCTGGAGCACGCCCAGAAATTCTACGCCATCGACGAGGACCGCATCGTGATGCGCGGCTTCAGCATGGGCGGCGCGGCGGCTTGGCAGTTCGCGGTGCATTACGCCGATAAATGGTGCGCGGCGAATCCCGGCGCGGGTTTTGCCGAGACGGCCGAATTCCTCGGCGGCTTCCAGAGCGAGGATGTGACCAATGCCTCGTGGTTTCAGAAGAAGCTCTGGCATTGGTATGATGCCACGGACAATGCGCTGAACCTCGAAATGTGCCCCACGGTGGCCTACAGCGGCGAGATTGATAAGCAGAAGCAGGCCGCCGACATCATGGAGCGGGCGCTGCGCGGTGAGCAGGTCGATCTGATGCACATCATCGGCCCGCAGACGGGTCACAAGATCCATCCTGATTCGCTCATCGAGATCGAGAAGCGCCTCGCGGACATCTGCGCCCTTGGTCGCGATCGCAATCCGAAGGAAGTGCATCTCTCTAGCTGGCATTTGCGTTACAACCGCATGAACTGGGTCGTGGTCGATGCCTTGGAGGAGCACTGGGTGCGCGGTCGCATCCACGCCCGCGTCATTAGTCCCACGGAAGTGGCGGTGCGCTTGCAGAACATCAGCGCCTTCACCTTCGACATGCCCGCCGGGCATTCGACGCTCTGGCCGCTCGAAAAGGTGAAAGTCACCGTTGAAGGCCAGCCTCTCAATGTCTCACGTCCGAAGTCCGACCGCTCCTGGCGTGTGCATTTCCGCCTCGTGGATGGTCGCTGGCGGCAGGCGCTCAGCCCCGAGCTGGAAGATCAGGGCAAGTTGGTGAAAAAACACGGCCTCAGCGGCCCCATCGACGATGCCTTCATGGACAAATTCCTCTTCGTGAAGCCTACCAAGGCCGCGTGGAATGAAAAGGTCGATGCCTGGAGCAAGGCCGAACTCGAACGAGCTCAGTTTGAATGGCGTCGCCAGTTCCGTGGTGATGCCCCCGTGAAGGACGACACCGCCATCAGCGAGGCCGACATCGCCGCGAACAACCTCGTCCTCTGGGGCGATCCCTCCAGCAATGTCGTCCTCGCCAAAATCGCCGACAAGCTGCCCATCCAGTGGTCGCAGGGCAAACTCACCGTCAACGGCAAGGACTACGACGCCACCAGTCACGCCCCCGTTTTGATCTTCCCGAACCCGCTGAACCCCGCGAAGTATGTCGTGCTCAACAGCAGCTTCACCTACCGCGAATACGATTACCTCAACAACGCCCGCCAAATCCCCAAACTGCCCGATTGGGCCGTGATCGACCTCAGCAAGCCCAAGACCTCCCAAGCCCCCGGCGGCATCGCCGATGCCGGTTTCTTCGGCGAGAAATGGGAATGGAAGGCTGCTCCGACGAAGTAACTAAATCTTCCTCTTCCTCTTCCTCCTACTCTTCCTCTCGGAAACGAAGGCCAAGAGACGCTCGCTCCGAGAGGAGGAGTAAGAGGAAGAGTAGGAGGAGGATACGTCTCACCTCTCACGATTCATTTTCACGCTCCATGCGCCTCAACCACGACATCCACCTCGGCTACTGCACCAACATCCATCGCGGCGAATCGTGGGAAGAAACCTGGCGTGGACTCAAGGAACACACGCTTCGCGTCAAAGACCGCGTCAGCGGCGGCAAGGCTTACGGCATCGGTCTGCGTCTCAGTGCGCAGGCGGCCAATGAACTGAATCAGCCGGGCAAGCTCGATGAATTCCGTCGCTGGCTCGATGACAACGGCTGCTATGTTTTTACGATCAACGGCTTCCCCTACGGCTCCTTCCACGGCACACGGGTGAAGGAGCAGGTCTTCAAGCCGGATTGGTCCACGAAAGAGCGGCTCGACTATACCAACCTGCTCTTTGACCTTCTCGCGAAACTCCTTCCCGAAGGCGTGAGCGGCAGCGTGAGCACGCTTCCAGGCTCGCACAAAACCTTCCAGGTCGGCTCCGAGGAATTGTCGGCCATTTTCAGCAACCTGCGCCTCTGCCGTCAGCACATCGAAAAGGTCGCCGAGGCTAGCGGGCATGATTTGCACCTCGGTTTGGAGCCGGAGCCGCTGGGTCTGTTTGAGACGAGCGGCGAGACGCTGAAGTTCTTCGGCCTCTATTTTGATCGAAACCCGCAGGATCGCGATTTCTTCAAGTTCATCGGCTTGAACTACGACACCTGCCACCTCGCCATCGAGTTTGAAGAAGCTGCCGAGGCCCTCAACCGCATCACCGGCGCGGGCATCCGCCTCAGCAAACTGCACTTCAGCTCCGCCTTGAAGCTTCAGCCCACCGCCGAGAACATCGCCCGCCTCCGCAGCTACGACGAGCCGGTCTATTTCCATCAGGTGATCGCCAGCTACGGGCCGGACGAGCCGCTGCGTCGCTTCAAAGACCTGCCCGATGCCCTCGCCTTTGCCGAGACCAACCCGAGCGCTCTCGGCCGCGAGTGGCGCGTGCATTTTCACATCCCCATCCATGCCCAGCCCGCCGATGGCTTCGACAGTACTCGCGACCATCTCGATGGCGCGATGCAGTGGCTGGCGAAAAATCCCACGAAGTGCCAGCACATCGAAATGGAGACCTACACCTGGGAAGTCCTCCCGCAGGACATGCGCAGCGGCGATGTCGTCGATCAGCTCGTCAAAGAATACGATTGGACCCTCGCCGCCATGCGTGGCTTTGGGCTGGCGTGAGAGGGGCTAGTGATCACCAACCCCAATGCAGAAACTCCCTTCGAAAAAGAGCGAAGAGTCATCCGCTGAATGACACAGACTCATGGCTTTCACCACGAATAGTGAACGGTGTAGGTGATGACGCGTTCCTCGTCCGGCTTTAGCGGAATGCGGAATTCGATGGTCTGGGCGTCGGTCTTCAGATGTGTGTTGCTGCTCTCCTTGATGTCCCAGTTCGTCCAGCGGTAGAGATGCTCGACGACGCGGATCTCGACGGCCTCGTCCTTCTTGTGGTTGCGCACTTTGATCTCGAAGGACTCGTCCAACCATTGGTTGCTGCTGTCCACGCGGTAGTTGGTGCGCTTGCGTTCGCCAGCGAGGTCGAAGGCATTGCCGGTGTAGAGGCGCAGCGTTTCATCGCGGGCGGTGTGGTCGATCATGTCTTCGCCAGTGAATTGCAGGCGGCCAGCATCGTCCTGGCGGTAGAAGCGCACTTTGCCCTTCGGAAGCGGCATGCCGAGCTTGTTTGCCTCGCTGTTTTTGATCTCGCGCATCACCCAGACCTTCGGATTGCTCTGCGTGCCGTAGTTTTGATCCTGGCGGATGTTTTCATAGTTCCACCCGTGGTAGCGATTATCGATGGAGACGCCGTCGTAGATGTAAAGGCGCTCGGATTTGACGCCAGAGGCCCGCACAAACTCCACCTGCTTTGTTTCGCGATCATGCACGGTGGTGGCGAGCGGCAGCGAGTAGAGGTGATACTCGTCGAAGGCTTTCTCAGTGACGGCGGGGGCGGCTGCACCTGCCCTTGGAGCCGCAGCTATCGCGCCGAAGGGATCGTTGTCATAAAGATTCCCCTCCTGCACCTTGGCCACATCCCCGGCGATGAGCTGGATTTTGGCCTCCTTGAAGGTTTTGCCACACTGGTTGTCGATGGTCACCCAGCCGGTGAGGTCCATCACATCGCCTTTTTCCGGGGCGACGACGTTATAATCCGATTCCCAGCTCATGCCGCCGGTGACGTAGCATAGCTCGGCATCCAGCTTGGATGGCTTGTCGGCATGAATCCGCCAGTCGAGCGTGGGCTTCAAAATGGTGTCATCCGCCAGGGCAGGGAAGCGAGGCTCGCCGGGCAATGAAAACTGCAACTGGCCATCCACCTCGATCACCGGCTGGGCGGTGCCGCCGTTTCCGTAGGCCATGGAGCCTTGGTTCATCGAGTAACGCTGACCATACCGCTGCATCGCGGCCTGGCTGTGAGCCTGGTAGCCGCTGCGGATGATTTTGCCCCGCACGAGGCGATCCGGCTTGTTTGGCTCCTTCACGAAAAAGTCGATCTCCTTGCCCTCATTGAGGCTGAGCAGCAAACCGGACGAAACCGGGTCCGCGCGGTAGT
>JBILVU010000005.1:0-83099 GCA_044370285.1 Prosthecobacter sp. | reverse complement strand
GATGGCGACAATGTCGGGCTTCACTTCGGCGAGCATGGCCTTGTAATCGGCAAAACCTTTGCCGGTGCCGATTTTCTTCAACTCGGCCTCCAGGCCCTTCGCGTCCGCATCGGCGATGGCGACGATTTCGGTGGCGGGGATGGCCTTCCACAGGGTGTCGAGGCCGTGGCCGTAGTTTCCACGGCCGGTGTGGCCGATGAGGGCCACGCGGAGCTTCGTTTCGGCGGCCCAAGAGGTGAGCGGGGCGGCGGCGAGGGCGGTGAGGAGATGGCGGCGGTTCATGCGAGCAGTGGAACGAAGGGAAAAAGGTCAAACGTGCAACGCCTGCGCATTCGACAGCGGCGTGGTTGCGGTTCATCTTCCGCGCCCAGCCCGCCGCATGCCCTCGCTCACCTCCGACGACCTGCCTCCGTTCGCCACCGCGAGCGAGGAACGCTTTGCCTTGGCGGTGCGCGGCACGAATGACGGTATCTGGGACTGGGACATCCGCAGCGGCGAGGTGTTTTTCTCCCCGCGATGGAAGCTCATGATTGGCTACGAGGACCTCGAGCTGGCGAACGAGTTTGCGACCTTCGAATCGCGGCTGCATCCCGAGGATCACGACCGCGTCATGAAAACGGTGAAGGACTACCTCGATGGTCCGCTGGATCGTTACGCGGTGGAGTTTCGCTTTCTGCACAAGGACGGCTCGTGGCGCTGGGTGCTGGCTCGCGGCCGGGCGCTGCGTGATCCTGATGGAAAGCCCTACCGCATGGCCGGCTCGCATACGGACGTCACGGAGCAAAAGCTGGCCGAGGAGCAGCTCCGCCATGCACGACTCGCCGCCGAGGCCGCGAACCGAGCGAAGAGCGCTTTCCTGGCGAACATGAGCCATGAAATCCGCACGCCGATGAATGGGATCATCGGCATGAGCGAGCTTTTGCTGAACACGAAGCTCGATCCCAAGCAGCACGAGTATCTGCTGATGCTCAAAAACTCCGCCGAGAGCCTGCTGGCGCTGCTGAATGACGTGCTCGACTTCTCGAAGATCGAAGCGGGCAAGATGGAGCTCGACGAGCAGGACTTTGACCTCCGCCATACCATCGCAGACACGCTGCTGGCCCTCGGCGTGCGGGCCATGCAGAAAAATCTCAGCCTCACGCACCAGGTGGCAGAGGATGTGCCGACGATCCTCCTCGGCGATGATGGCCGGTTGCGGCAAATTTTGATCAATCTCGTGGGGAACGCGATCAAGTTCACCGATCGCGGTGAGATCATCGTGCGGGTACGCATCGAATCCCGGGCGCTGGACAAGACGACGCTGCATTTCGAGATCCACGATACCGGCATCGGCATCTCACCAGAGGTGCAGGGCCGCATCTTTGATGCCTTCACCCAGGCAGAGACGAACACGAACCGCCGCTACGGGGGCACCGGGCTCGGCCTCGCCATCTGCCGTGATCTCGTGGAGCTCATGCAGGGCCGTATCTGGGTGGAGAGTGAGGCCGGAAGAGGCAGCACCTTCCACTTCACCGCCGTGTTTGGCGAAGCCACGCAAGACAGCGTCGATCATCCTGCTGCATCTGCCAACGGGCCGCTGCTCGGTCTGGCGGAGAAATCCATGAAGGTGCTCGTTGTGGAAGACGGCCGTGTGAACCAGCTCGTGGCCGCGAAGCTGCTCGAAGAGCGCGGTCATCATGTCGAGATCGCCAGCAACGGCCAGGAGGCGGTCGAACTCGTGCGTGATGTGCTCTTCGATGCCATCCTCATGGATGTACACATGCCGGAGATGAATGGTTTTCAGGCCACGGCGGCCATCCGCCAGATCGAGGAGAAGCACGGCGGCCACATCCCCATCATCGCGATGACGGCGAACGCCCTCAAAGGCGACCGCGAGCAATGCATCGCCGCCGGGATGGATGATTACGTCTCCAAACCGATCCACAGCGCCGAGCTGCTGCATGCCGTGGAGCGCTTCATGCATGGCCGCACCGCCGCGCCGCCGCGCTTGGAGATCACCGGAGCACCCGCCGAGGCGGCGAAACCCAAAAAACGCGGCCCAGCCTTTAAATCCGAAGACTTCATCGCCTCTGCGGGTGGCCCGGAAATGGCCCGCGAGCTCATTGCGATCTACGCTGAAGACTCAGGCAAATTCCTCCAGGATGCCTCCACGGCCATCTCCGTCGGAAATGCCGTCGCACTCTACGAGGCCGCGCATTCGCTCAAAGGCATGCTCGGCGTGTACACGGCCACGCGGGCTTCTGAAACGGCCTCGCACCTCTGTCACCTAGCCCAGGATGGAGATCTCTTTGGTGCCCGAGCCTTGCTGGAGAAACTCAAAAAGGAATGCGTCCGCCTCGGCACGGCGTTGGCGAATTTGGAACTCAGCTCTTCTTCGGATTGAAGAGCTCCACCTGGCCTTTTTCGCGCAGACGACGTTTCCCGAGGCTTTGGATTTCGTCGATGAACTCGCCCACGTCTTCAAACTGGCGGTAAACACTGGCGTAGCGCACATAGGCCACATGATCGAGGGCTTCGAGGCCACGCATCAGCTTCGCCCCGATCACGGTGCTCGGGATTTCGCGGTAGCCTTCCTCCGCCAGCTCCGTGGCGATGTCGTCCACGAGCTGCTCGATGTCCTCCATCTTCACGGGACGCTTCTCGCAGGCCTTGCGCACGCCGCTGAGGAGCTTGTCGCGGTTGAAATTCTCGCGGGCGCCATTGCGCTTCACCACGCGCAGTTCCTCGCGTTCGATGATTTCATAGGTCGTGAAGCGGAAACCGCACTTCATGCACTCCCGCCGCCGGCGGATGGCAGAGCCTTCCCGCGCCTCGCGAGAGTCGATCACTTTATCCTGAGAACTGCTGCATTTGGGACAACGCATGCCTTGAGTGGGCTGGGGGGAGGTGACAGTGCGCTCTCGCTCGCGTGAAGGCAAGCGGCCAGTTGACCGGTGATGGCCTGTGAACTAGCTGAAACCATGTCACGCATCATCCTCGGCATCACCGGCTCCATCGCAGCCTACAAGGCGGCGGACCTCGCCAGCCAGCTCACCAAGGCTGGGCATCGCGTGACCTGCGTGCTGACGAAAGCCGCGCTCGAATTCGTCACGCCGCTGACTTTGAGCACGCTGAGCAAAAATCCCGTCATCACGGATCTCTTTGCCGAAAAAGAAGGCTGGCAGCCGGGCCACATCCAGCTCGCCGATGAGGCGGACCTGCTCCTCATCGCTCCCGCGAGTGCCAACGTGCTCGCCAGCATGGCCCACGGCTTTGCGAATGATGCGCTCACGGCCATCGCCCTCGCCACGCGTGCTCCGATTTTGATCGCTCCGGCCATGAACGGCAAGATGTGGCAGCACCCGGCCACGCTGAAAAATGTGGAGACGCTTCGCGGCTACGGAGCGCAGTTTGTGGAGCCCGCCGAAGGCATGCTCGCCTGCGGTTACGAAGGCGTGGGACGCCTCGCGGAGGTCGAGACGATCCTGCAAGCGGTGGCGGAAGTGCTCAAGGTGTGATGGCCGGATCAGTCTGACGGGTCAGACAAGTCGGACGGGTTAGACGACGGCAAGGGAACTACCTCACCACGCCACCAGCCCATTCAGGCTGGCGTTTGGCGAGGCAATCGGAGAGCCAGCGGACCATTTCGGCGACGGGTTCGTGTTTTTTGCGCAGCGCGGAGAGGGAGTGCCAGTCGATGGCATGACGCGGGCTGGCGATCGTGATCTTCTGGACGTGGAGGCGGTTGTGGACGTGCTCGAACTCATTGGAGCTCATCGCACGAATGTCCTTGGCGGAGGGCAGCGCATCGAGCTGGGTCAGCGGAATGCCGAGCGTGCTGATGCCGACGCCGAACTGATGGCCGAGACTGCGCAGCGCATCGACGAGGGCCTCATCGGGCAGCGGCTCGGCAATGACGAGCTCGCTTTGCAGCGTCCAGCGGGTGGCGCTGAGGGCCTGGAAGAAATCGGCGCTGAAGGTATCGAGCGTGACACCGAGCTGGAGGCGGACGCCGGAGATGCCCACCTCTGGCCCGCCGAGGTGGCGGCGGAGATTGAGCATGCTTTCGTCAAATCGGGCACCGTCTTCCGCAGCGGGATCGAGATCCCACTCGGCGACAACGAGGTCAGGCACATCCCATTCACCCTCCATGCTGGGGGCGCCGCTGCTGGTGCGGTTTAGCAGGAAGGGATAGTGGCCTCGCAGGAGGCAAAGACGCTCGTAAATGGCCACGAGTCGCAGATAGCGTGACCAGACCTGATCGCCCTCGCTGGCATCCTCGAAGAACGTTTGGCGGATGACGCCGTTCGAGCCGCCGAGCTTCTTCTGCCGCTGATAGTAGCCCTGGCCTTGATCGACCTTCGCGATGGGCGAGGTGGGATCGTAGCTAAGGATCGAGAAGTGATAGCGCAGCGTGGCATCGCTGTAGCCATCGCCCAAACGCAGGCGGACGAGGCGGATGAGTTCCGTGCCTTTGATGGCATCCGCCGGATCATCCGGAAGGAGATCAGGTAGCAGATTGCGGAGTTGTTCACGAAGATTCATCTAGGGCGGAAGCGGCGGCGAGGATGCACGAGCGCAGCGGCGTTGGTCAAGACGTAAAACACATGGCTTCGCACATGGCGTGCCACGTTACTTGAGGCGCACTTTGGCGTGGTAGATGGCTGCTTTGGCGTCCTCGTGGCTGGAGTAGTAGATGACGTGGAGCATGCCGTCATGCCACCAGAGGCCGGGATGACTGCAATCACCGCTGCTGGGCAGTTCGATGAGGGGATCGATGCCTGCGGCGGACATTTTGTAGAGCACCATGTGCGGGCCGGGGGTGGCCCCAAAACCACGCGAACCGGCGATGAGGCGGCCATCAGGCAGTTCGATGAAGTTTGGGCCGCCGATGGGCTGCTTGAG
The DNA here is from genome assembly GCA_044370285.1 of Prosthecobacter sp. Taxonomy (GTDB): domain Bacteria; phylum Verrucomicrobiota; class Verrucomicrobiia; order Verrucomicrobiales; family Verrucomicrobiaceae; genus Prosthecobacter. Next base: position 78,215 of record JBILVU010000005.1, on the reverse strand, counting down.
CGGTGTCCATGTCCAGTCGCGATACGGTGCTTTGGAAATGCCGAGAGCACCGAGGCGGTTTCCGCCTTCGCGATTCACGAGTGCCATGGCGCTGCCGTCTTTGAGGAAGCGCAGGGTGGTCTCGGTGGGCTGGCCGGGGACGTTCAGGATGGAGGCGAGCTGCCACACGGAGCCATCGGTGCTGGCGTAGCCTTTGAGCGAGTATTCTTTTTCGGGCGCAGGACCACCGGAGTTCGGATGGATGTTGTAGCTGACACCGTAGAAGCGGTTGTCCGCCGGGTTGATGGTCACACGCCAGAGGGTGTCACCTTTGGCGAGGAGCTTTTGGAAGGGGGTCCACACCTTGCCATCGAGGCTGGTGCAGTAGCGGGATTGCCTTCCGCCATCGGCACTCACACCGGCGCAGATCAGATAAAGGCGTTTGTTGTCAGGCGTGACGACCAATTTGGGATCACGGAGGTCCACACCGCTTTCGCTGAGGGTGATGTGGTCCACCCAGGTATCTCCGCTGGCGGAGATCATGAGGCGGATGGTGCCGGGGCCTTTGGTGGCGGATTCACCTTCGCGGAAGCTGCAGTAAAAGAGGTTCTGGAAGCGGACGAGGTCTGTGAAGCCTTGGTGGGCGGACTTGTCCCAGATCTTTTGCGTGGAGACGACCTCGGCCTGCTGCGCGGTGGCAGGCAGGGCGGCGAGGAGCAAGAGGGAGAGCGCAGCGGGAAGTAAGCGGGCGGTCATGGTGCGGGAGGATACGCCGTGATCGGCGGCATGCTACTTCTGCATTTCAGACTGCATGATCTGCATGATTTTCGGCGTGAGCTCCTTCATGCGCTCCTGGGTGATCTTGGCGACGTCTCCGGCCATGGCGGCTTGTTTCGAGACGTAAAGCTTACCCGCAGGCGATTCCATCATGGCAGTGACTTCGAGCGCTTCTTTCTCGCTGAAGTTTTTGCCGTAAGCCTCGATGAGGCCGGGCTTGAGCTTTTCCCAGCTCATCTCCGCCATGACGGCGGTCATGACCTTCTCCATGGCACCTTTGAATTTGTCCTGCTGCTCTTTCGGCAGGGCCTTGATCTGATCTTCGTTCACGCCGAGTCCGGCCTGAAGTCCGCTGGCGAGGGATTTGGCGAGCACTTTTTCCGTCTCCATGACGATGAGGAGTTTTTCGACGGCGGCGGTGTGAGAGGCGGTGAGCTCGGCGAAGCTGCTGGAAAGCGATGCGGCGAGGAAGGAGATAACGAGGAGCTTTTTCATGTGGGCGTGGTTATGCGATGGGTGGCGGGTTTTTGGCAAGAGCGAATGCGTGAGGCTACTGGAAGCGTTTCAGTTCCTCGGCGGCGGCGGGGATGGCTTCGAGCTTTTTGAGGTAGTCGGGCAATGGCTGATCGGCTTGCGGATTGAGCGGGCGTTTGGAGGGATCGGCGGTGAGCCAGCGGAGGAGGTTCGAGGCGGCGTCCTGGCCTTTCCCGGCCTTTTCGGCCTCGGCGAGGGCGTTCTCATGCTCGGTGAGATCGAGCTCCTCGATGCGGCCGGTGCTCGTGAGGCGATTGCCGGCAAGGGTCTCGGCATAGCGGAGGAACCACTCCGGCAGCACGGCGTCCTGCACGGGCATGGGCATGGTGAACCAGCCGAGCTTTTCGAGGCGGAAGAGCACTTCTTTACCGTCATCACTCACGCGGGCCTGCACGAAGCCGGTGCCGTGGCGGATGGCAGGCGTGAGACCTTCGCCAGTGCGGAAGCGCCACACTCGCATGTCTCCTTTTTCGGTGAAGGTGGCGAGCGTTTCGTCATCGGGAGCGAGGGCGAGCACCTCGACGAAGGAGTTATGCGGCATGGCAGCGAGTGCCTCGCCCGTTTCGACATTCCATACCCGCACCACCTGGTCTCGGCCGGAGGTGATGGCCGTCTTGCCATCTTTCGTCAGCGCCACGGCACCTACGGCGGGCGCATGGCGGAAGTCCTTTCCAAAGGGTGCCCACTTCTCGCCGGAAAAGACGCCTACGTGGCCGTCCACATCGGCGGCGATGATGTGGGTCTGCGTTCGGTTCCAGGCGGCGGCCACGGAGCTGCGCACAAAGGGCGGCGCATTCTCCGGCGGCTCCGGCTTCGGAATGAGTGGCTTCTCGGGCGCATCGACGAAGGTGCGGCTGCTCATCGCTTCGTGGATGTTCCAGACCTGAACGAAGGACTCCATGCGCGGGGCGAGCATGAGCATGGTGTCATCGTCAGTGATGCAGGCATCGGAGACGCTGTGCTGGAGGCGCTGGGAGATGCGCTGGCCGCTGCGGGAGTTCCACACCTGCACTTCGCCATGCTTGGAGACGCTGACGACGAGGCCGGAGGCATCCGCCAGCTTTGCGGTGGCGATTTCGCCATCGTGTTTGACGGCGGGGTGAATGGGCTGGGCAGTGTCGAGATTCCATGCGTGCATGAAGCCGGAGGCATCTCCGACGTGCAGGGACTTTCCATCGGCAGCGATGCGCACGTTGAGCACGGCTCCAGGATGAGTGAGCGGTGCGGTGGCGAGTTCGTTGGTGGTGTAATTGCCGACATAAACGGTGCCGCTGTTCGTGCCGGCGGCCACGACCTGCTTCCCGCGATGCAGAGAAACGCAGGAGAGGCCATTGTCATTCTCGTCGATCTCGATGGGGGCACCGATGGGGACCATGTTCTTGAGGTCCCAAGTCTGCGCGATGCCTTCGTTGCTGGCGGCGACGATGATTTCACCGGCTGGATCGATGTCGAGCGCGGTGATGGCCTTGGGATGCGTGAACTCACGGGCGGGCTTTTGCGGCTCACGCAGGCTCCAGACATGGCAGACGCCGAGGCCGCCTTTTCCGACCACGGTCTCGCTGCCCACGGCGAGGGTGGAGCCATCGGCGGAGAGCGTCATGGAGAGGGCGAGGCTGGGCAGCTTGGGCTGGAGCATGCGGCGCTTTCCATCGGCGAGGGACCAGAGTTCCACGATGCCATCTGTTTTGGTGATGACGGCTTGTTTGCCATCGCGGGTGATTTCGAGGCAGGTCACCTGCACATCATCGGGCAGCGGATGATCGACGCGGGATGAGGCACCCTTTTTGATGTCCCAGGTGCTGATGACCTCGTGAACGGGCAGGCGCACGTTTTGCATCGGCGCCTGGAGCCGCTCGGACATCACCATGCTCACGGCCAGCGCCACGCCGGTCTGGCGGCTGAAGGCGGTCATGCGTGCCTCCTGCGCCCCTTCCGGCAGCGGCAGCTTGTGCGTGACCGGGTGCATGAGATGCACGTTGGAGAGCAGGGAGAGCAGATTGGTGGAGGAGAGGCTGTTCCGTGGATCGGTGCGCAGGGAGCGGGTCAGGTATGCCACGGACTCGGCAAACTGGCCGCGCTCGGTGAACTGCCGCGCCATCTGCTCATCGCTCTGGCTGTAGGAGGTGCGGAGGTCATCACCAGCCTTCTCGGCGCGGGTACGGTTCTTTTCTGATTCAAAGTAGAGCGCGGTGCTGGTGATACCGCCCGCCAGCACGGCGGTGGCGATGGCGGCACTGGCCGCCACACCGATGCGGTGACGACGGATGAAGCGGCCGATGAGATACGAGCGGCTCGGCGGGCGGGCGGAGATCGGTTGATAGGTAAGAAAGCGTGAGATGTCCTCCGCGAGATCGTCCGCGCTGCCGTAGCGGCGTTCAGGATCACGCTCGAGGGCCTTCATCACGATCCAATCGAGATCGCCAGCGAGTTCTGGCACATAAGAGGAGGCTTTGGGAGCATCCCGCTCAGCCAGTTCACGGAGCAAAATGTGGATCGGCTTGGAAGCGATGTCCGCCGCGGTGATGAGCGGCTTGCCGGTGAGCAGTTCGAAAAGGATGCCGCCGAGGGCATACACATCACTGCGGGTATCCACATGGCTGCTGCCGTGCTCGATTTGCTCCGGGGAGATGTAACCGGGCGTGCCGACGAGCTGGTCCACGCCAGTGAAATCCGCCTGGGAGATGTCTCGGCCTTCGACGACCTTGGCGATGCCGAAGTCGATGACCTTCGGCGTGATACGATCGCCTTCATCGGTGATGAGGATGTTCGCGGGCTTCAGATCGCGGTGGATGATGCTCTTTTGATGAGCGTAATGCACCGCCTGGCAGACGGGGATGAAAAGCTCTAGGCGGTGGCGGAGGTCGAGCTCGTTCTGATTGCAGTAGCTGGTGATGGAGCGGCCCTTGACCAGCTCCATGACGAAGTAGGGCATGCCTTTGTCGGTCTCCCCGGCATCGAAGACGCGGGCGATGTTCTCATGCTCCATGAGCGCCAGCGTCTGCCGTTCGGCGGCAAAGCGACCAAAGACGACGGCGCTATCCATGCCGCCTTTGAGGATCTTGATCGCCACGAGGCGCTGGATGGGCTTCAGCTGCTCCGCACGATAAACGACGCCGAATCCGCCCTCGCCCAGCTTGTCCAAAAGCCGAAAGCGGTCGCCGATCCAGCCGTCCTGGCCGGAGACGGATTCCATGGCCATCTGCGATCTCGATTTGCCTCCCATCGAGGCACCTGCGGAATGCATCGTGGCGGCGGGGAGTTGACGGCTCGGATTGGCCACCGCGATGGTGGGCATGTCCGGCGTGGTCTCGATCGTGGCCGCGTGAGAGGGCAGGGGCACCGGGCCGTCGTTCGGCGTGGTGTGCGTCACGATGGTGGCCATGCTGCCGAGCTCATCGAGCGTGGCGGCAGGCGGGGCGGAGTGGGAGGGATCAGGCTTCACGCGTCAATTAATGCGGCGGGTATACCCTCAAATGCCCTCGAAAGCCGCAAAAAAGATCAACGCGGGCGCAGGCGGCTCCAGATGAACTTGAAGGGCAGGGTGATGACCACGATCACCGCGCCGATGAGGGAGGCGATGAGGTTCATCGGGATGAAAACGAGCTGCAGGAGGGGTTTGAGCAGCTTTTGCAGCCACTCAAAGCGCGACCACGCGATCGTCACAGCGGTCAAAACGAGGATGCCGGCGAATTTGCCGATCTTCAGCTCCGTGGGGCTGAACTGGTGAAACCAGTGCTCGAACTGAAGCTCCGCCAAAAGCAGCAAGCCGACGTAGCCGACGAGGATGAAGGCCGTGTGCTCCAGCACCGGATACTTCTCGATCATTTTCACCGCCACATTGGCGATGAGGCGCAGCGCGATGATGCCGATGGTGACGCCGACATACACCGGCCACAGGTCTTTGGGGCTCAAGGCGATGGCGGCGACGACGTTGTCCACGCTGAGGCTCAAATCCATGAGCGAGATCATCACGATGGTAGCTCCGAAGGTGCGGTGATGCACGTTCACAGCCTCGCCCTCATCTTCCTCCTGCTCCTTCTGCCCCACGAAATGGGCACACATCAGCCACACGAGGTAGAGAGCGCCCAGCAGCATGATCCAGTGGTTCTCGATGATCCAGCTCGCCACCAGCAGCGCCACCACGCGGAAGCCGTAAGCGCCGATGTAGCCGATGTTCATGGCCACCTGGCGCTTCTTTTCATCGAGGTGCCGGGCCATCGCGGCGATGGCGAGGGCATTGTCCACCGAGAGCAGCCCCTCGATGACGATGAGGGACAGGATGACTGGGAGGGCTTCCTTGAAGTTTAGCCAGAGGTCTGTGGCGGCGAGGAGGTCTGGGATCATGAGAGCGGCCATCTATGCCGCCCAGCGCGGGGCTTTCCAGCGCTTTGCTGGCTGAATGCGTCGAAAACGTGACGGCTCAGCAGCGGCGGGGGGCATGCGCCGATGCATGACTGGAGGAACCGAAAGGGAAGTCGCGCACCCTTCGCGGCTAAACTGCCATGAAATTTTTTTTGCTGCATGCCCTGCTCGCCTGCCTGCTGCCCCAGGCTGTGGCGCAGACGACGCTGCGCATCCGCGGGTCCGATACGCTCGGCGCCAAACTGGTGCCGCAACTGGCGGAACGATTCAAGATCACCCATGGCGGTGCGTTGAGCTTTGACATCGCGGCGGAGGGCTCCTCCACGGCTTTTACGAACCTCGCCAGTGGCACGGCGGACATCGGCATGTCCAGCCGCCGGGTGAAGGAGGAGGAAAAGGCCTTCTGCGCTGCGGCTGGTGCAGCCTTACACGAGATCGAGATCGCCTGGGATCTCATGGTGATCCTTGTAAACGAGGAGAACCCACTGCGCGGCCTCAGCCAAAAGCAATTGCGGCAGATTTTCGGTGGTGAGATGCTGGATTGGTCCGAGCTGGGGGGCAAAGCGGGCCGCATTTCCGCCTACACGCGCAATACCTCCTCGGGTGCCTACCGTGACTTCATGAGCCTGGCGCTGGGAGGCCTGGAGTACGGCGAGCGCACGCAAAAGATGGCGGGCAACGAGCAAATCGCCGCCGAGGTGGGGGCAAACCGGCATGGCATCGGCTATGTGGGCAGCGCCTACGTCGGAGCGGAGAGGACACGTATGGTGACGATCGATGGCATTGCGCCCATTTCGGCGGAGGTGAGGCGCTACCCCTTTGCCCGGCCTACCTTCTTATATACGCGCGGCCGTCCGGCGGGTCTCGTGAAAGCCTTCATCGACTACATCGCCACGCCGGAAGGGGAGGCCATCGTGGAGGGCTGTGGCTTCATTCCGAAATCCAAAGCGCCCTGAGCCATGCCCGCCCGTCCGCACCCGCCTTCCAGGCATCCGCCGCCCGGCCACCTGCGCGAACTCGTGCTGCGGGCGCGGCGGCGGAGCTTTCTCGGCGTGAGCTACTCCGTTTGGGTGCGGCAGTTTTTCGCTGCGATGGCCAGCATCGCCATCCTCGTGCTGATCCTCATCATGGTGTTCCTGCTCCGCGATGGAGCGGGCTTCGTTTCCACCTACCGTGGCAGCCTCGAAAAGTATCGCCGCTCCGGCATGGAATGGTGCGATTTGATCGAGCAGCCCGTGCGGGCGGTGGCACGCCGCACCACCAGCAGCCTGCGCCAGGCTTTGGCCCGTGAGCCGGTGCCGGAACTGGCCGCGCTGGTCCGCGAGGCCGAGGATGCGCCGCTACCGCTGCTCGAAAAGCTGGCTCCGCTGCGTCAGCAGGCATCGAAGGCCAAAAACCTGACGGAAGCGCCAGCAGTGCTGGAGGCACGAGGAGCCATCCAGGCCGAGTTGGAACTGCTGGAGGGCCGCTGGCGTGCCCTGGCCGAACGCATGCCCACAAAGCTCGAAAATCCCGTGGCGGCGGATTTGCTCGACGAGGTGCGGGAAGAGCTCCCCGAGCAGGTGGAGCGCCTCGCCGCCGTGCGGGAGGAAATGGCCGTGTGGGATGCCACCCAGCCCGTTACGACCTTCCGGGCGCTGCTGGCCTTTGCCTTCGGCCCACGATGGGTCACGAACAGCCTCTGGCAGGATGTTTACGGCGTGCTGCCGCTGCTCTCGGGATCGCTTTTCATCTCGCTGATCGCTTTGCTCCTGGCCACGCCGCTGAGTCTGGCGGCGGCCGTGTATGTGAGCCAGTTTGCCGTTGGGAGGGAGAGGGATCTGCTGAAGCCGGTGATCGAGTTTATCCAGGCCATCCCGTCCGTTGTCCTGGGCTTTTTGGGCATCGCCATCGTGGGAGAATTCATCAAAGAGGCCAGCCACTGGCCGCTGCTGGCCTGGCTGCCGGGTTTCCCCATCGAAGAGCGGCTGAACATGGTTACCGCAGGCATGCTTCTGGCCTTCATGGCGGTGCCCACCATGTTCAGCCTGGCGGAGGATGCCCTCAACAACGTGCCGCGCTCCTACGCCGAGGCCAGCGAAGCACTGGGAGCCACGCATGTGCAGACGGTTTTCCGCGTGATCGTCCCAGCCGCCCTTCACGGCATCCTCGCCGCGCTGCTGCTGGGCTTGGGCCGCGTGATCGGGGAGACGATGGTGGTCCTGCTCGTGGCGGGGAATCGCATCGCGCTGCCGGATTTTGGCGATGGTGTGGCGGTGGTCTTTCAGCCGGCGCACACGCTAACCGGCATTATCGCGCAGGAGCTGGGGGAGGTCTCTCGCGGCTCCCCGCACTGGCAGGCGCTCTTCATGGTAGGCATCCTGCTCTTCGTCATCTCTCTGGTGGTGAACGCGGCCGTCCGCTGGTTCACCCGCCGCCTCGAGCAGCAGCGTGGCTAACCGGTTTTTCTCAAAGCATGGAGCAATCTCAGATGACGGCACGAAGGGGGTAATACCAGGCTTTAGCCCGTCACCACCCTGTGCGCCCACGACGCTTCTCATGTTGTGAGAAATGCAGGCTGAGGCGCAAAAAAGGCCGGATGCGCCAACCTCGCGCACCCGGCCATGTTTTTGCTCAAACCAACGAAGAGTGTCCGATCAGAAATTGATCTGCGCCTGGATGCCGAGGTAGTGGTAGTTCACATCGCGGTAGCGGGGGCTGGCCACGGCGGCCGGATTGTCCACGGTGTTCGTGCGGGTACCGGCGGCGTACATGAGCGTCAGCTCCAACTCGGGATAGGGAATGTATTCGAAGCCGAGGGCCAGCTCGTCCACGCGATTGCGCGGGGCGTTCGCGGCGAATTTGCGAGCACCGTCAAAGGTCTGCCAGCGCACGAAGGGGATGAACTCCGCCTGGCTCGGGAAGACGTGGCGGTAAACGGCCTGCACGAAGCCACCATTTAGACTGCGGCTGTTGATCGTGCGCATGTCGTCACTGAGCTGTGGGCCATCGCCCCAAGTCCATTCTGCCTCAAGGCCGAAGGGCTGCGGGAAGAGGATGGCATTGACGGCGAAGCGCGAGTCACGAATGCCGGTGGGATCAAAGGTGGGCGTGAAGGAGCCGGCTCCGGTGCCGATGCTCGCCGCCGTCGGCACATAGCGGCCGTGGTAGTAGCTGGCACCCACTTCCATGATCTGGTTCCCAATCTCGAAAGGCCAGGCGGCATGGGCGATGTAGTGCAGCTCGCCGTTGCGGTCTGCGTTGTTGATGCCCTGGCCGTTGAAGACGCCCAGGCTGAGCACGCCGTAGTCACCGGAGCCGCGCAGGCCCATCTTCACGAGGTCTTTGAACAAGTTCCGTTTCTCATAAGGAGCCCAGATCAGGTAGGCACCCATATCACGCTCGCCCTCGACGGCGGAATTCAGCGCGTCTGGACGCTCCAGCGCATAGCGGTTTTGGGAGGACTGCATGTTGGTGAAGCCATAAGGCACCTTCGAGAGGCCCAGGCGCACGCGGAACTCACGGGCCGGATCGAGTGACACGTCCGCGTAAATGTCTCGCGCCTGGAGGGAGCTGGAGCCGCCCACGGAGGCATTGTAGTCCGCCTGCAAATAGAGGAACACATGATCGGTGACATCGCCGCTGAAGATCAAACGGGCGCGGCGGATGCCGATGCCGGAGCTGTCGCTCGCGAGGCTGTCATTCGCCTGGTTGTAGCCGGGGTTATCATCGTCCCCCATGATGCCGATAAAGCGGTTTTGCATGTAACCACGCATTTTCACCCGCTCATACCATTTGTCCGAGAGCAGGGCGTCAAGGTCCGCCTTCGTCAGGGTAGAGGGGGAGGTGTTGTCGCTCACACGCGAGAGCTCCTCGACCTGGCCTTTGGTGTTCAGCAGGGTCGATTCGAGGCTCTCAACCTTCGCCTCGGTCTCTTCCAGACGCTTGGCGATGGCCGGAGCGGCCGCCGCAGGCGTGGATTTGGCCGGCTGCTTTTCCTCCGCCTTCATCGTCGTGATGAGCACCTCGTATTCATCTGCTGTGATGGAGCCTTTTTGCTTTAGGATGTAGAACAGCTTCTCCATCGCCGGGCTGGCCGGCAGGGAGGGAGGGAGGGCCACGAGGGCGGCCAAGGTCAGAGCCAGCAGGCGGCCCAGGCCGCGGTGAGGAGTGAGTTTGAGCATGGGTAGGCGACGTTTATGTTGCGTGCAGAAGTGCCGTGAATGTCACGACACCGTTTCATTTAGCCTTTCACCCCTGCTCCTGACCAGATTTGCTCTGTAACAGTTCTGTCACATTTCCAGATTGGACGCGAAGCGGCTCTTTTGTCACCATGAAGGCCTGCGGGTGAACCCGCCCCATCTCATGAAACACGTCATCACCGCCCTCATCGTCTCCCTCCTTGCCTCCGCCTCGCTCCAGGCGCAGTCCACCCTCCGCATCCGTGGTTCAGACACCCTCGGTGCCAAATTGATCCCCTCCCTCGCCGAGTCCTTCAAGAAAACTGGCGGCAAAGTCAGCTTCGACATCGCCGCCGAAGGCTCCTCCACCGCCTTCACGAACCTCGCCTCCGGCACCGCTGAGATCGGCATGTCCTCCCGCAAGGTGAAGGCCGATGAAAAGACCCTCTGCCGAAGCAAAGGCATCGACCTCAACGAGATCGAACTCGCCTGGGACATGATCACTGTGATTGCCAACAAGAACAACCCCGTTGCCGACCTCTCCAAGAAGCAGATCATGCAGATCTTCGCCGGTGACATCACCGATTGGTCCGAAGTCGGCGGCACCCCCGGCCCGATCAGCGTTTACACCCGCAACACCTCCTCCGGCACCTACAAAGACTTCATGACCATGGCCATGAAGGGCCGCGAATACGGCAAAAACAGCCAGAAAATGGCCGGAAACGAGCAAATCGCCTCCGAAGTGGGCAGCAATGCCAACGGCATCGGCTACATCGGCTACGCCTACGCAGGTGCCAAAGGCGTGAAAATCGTCTCCATCGGCGGTTCCGCCCCGAATCCTGCCGCTGTGAAGGATTACGTCCTCTCCCGCCCCGTCTTCCTCTACACAAATGGCGAGCCTGCCGGAAACGTGAAAGCCTTCGTCGATTTCTGCCTCAGCCCGGCCGGAACCGCCGTCATCGCCAAGGGCGGCTTCGTCGCGGTGAAATAATCGTTGATTGACCACCTCACGATCCGGCGGAAGAGAGCCTTTTCCGCCGGATTTTCGTTTTCCGCCCCCATGCCCGAAGCCACCTCCACGCCTCCTGGCACCCTTGGCAGCAAGATCCTGCGCCGGGGCCGCCGCACTGTGCTGGGCATGGACCCTCAAAAGCTCATCAAGAACTTCTTCGGAGCCAATTCGAGCATCGCCATCATCGTGCTCGTCCTGATCATGGTCTTCCTCCTCCGCGAGGGGGCCGGCTTTCTCTCCACCTACCACCACGAGCTCGAAACTTACCGCAAGGCCGGCCTCGAATTCTGCGACATCGCGGACACGCCGCTCAAGCAGCAGCAAACCATGGCCAGCAGCCTCCGCCGTGCCCTCAGCATCGAGATGGAGCCGCTCGTCAAAACCGCCCGCGAGCGCCGGGATGCCGCCTTCCTCTTCAAACGGGCGCACGACGAGAAAACCAGCGAGGGAACCGCCACCTTCGATGCCTCCACGCTCTTCACCCCGGAGGAAAAAAACCAGCTCAAGGCCGAACTCGCCGCCCTGACGCCCGAGAGCACCGATCTGCCCGCCACCCTGCAAAAACTCGCCGCCGAGTTCGCCACGAAGGACCGCGAGGCCAAAACCAAATTCAAGACCATCATCGAAGCCGAGGAAACCTTCGAAGAAGCCGCCGAACCCGTCGCCGAGATCCTCGACGAGCTCAAAACACACGCCACCGAGACCAAGGAGGCCGCCAACGAATTCCACACCCTCGAAGCTGGCCGTCAACAGCTCCTCGCTGCGGCGGCAAGTGCCAGTGGCAGTGAGAAGGCAGATCTTCTCAAAGAGGCAGAACTCAGCAAGGTCGAGGAACCGAAGTATGCCGAACGCGTCGAGACCCTCCTCGAAAAGCGTGAAGACCTCGTCAAAGCCCTCGGCGACTACGTCACCGCCGTCGAAGAGGCCGCCAAGAGCCTGCAAAGCAGCAGCACCCATCCAGAAGCCGCCCAGCTCATCGCCAGCGTCGAAAAAGCCATCCCCACGCACCTGGCGGACATCCAAAAAGCCTCCAAAGACCTCTCCGCGTGGAAATGGGACGAGCCCGTCTCCTTCTTCCGTGCCGTCAGTTCCTTCGCCTTTGGCACTAGCTGGATCACCAACAGCTCCTGGCAGGACTTTTATGGCGTTTTGCCCCTTTTGACCGGATCGCTGCTCATCAGCTTCGTCGCCCTATTTATCGCCACGCCCATCAGCGTCACCGCTGCCATTTACACGAACCAGTTTGCCTCCGAACGCGAAAAGGAGCTCATCAAGCCGGTCATCGAATTCATCCAGGCCATTCCCTCCGTCGTGCTTGGTTTCATCGGTATCGCCGTCGTCGGTGATTTGATCAAAGGCTTCAGCCAGTGGGAGTTTTTGAGCTGGATACCTGGCTTCCCCATTCAAGAGCGCCTCAACATCTTCAACGCCGGCTTCCTCCTCGCCTTCATGGCCGTGCCCACCATGTTCAGTCTCTCCGAAGACGCCCTCAACAACGTCCCGCGTGCCTACAGCGAGGCCAGTGACGCCCTCGGGGCCACGAAGCTGCAAACCGTCTTCCGCGTCATCGTCCCCGCCGCCATCAGCGGCATCCTCTCCGCCATTCTGCTCGGTCTCGGCCGCGTCATTGGCGAAACGATGGTCGTGCTGCTCGTCGCGGGAAATCGAATCGCCATTCCCGACTTCAGCGACGGCTTGGGTGCCATTTTCCAGCCTGCTCACACTTTGACGGGCATAATCGCCCAGGAACTTGGTGAGGTCTCCCGCGGCTCCAGCCACTGGCAGGCCCTCTTCATGGTCGGCATCCTCCTTTTCGTCATTTCCCTCTCCGTGAACTGGTGCGCCCGAACCATCGCGAAACGCTTTGAGCATCCAAAGGCATGAACAACCCCTTCGCAGGCGATAACTCCAGCATCCAGCGGCGAGAGACTCTCGCACGGTGGCTCTTGCGCTTGGGCAGTTATGTCGTGGTCGCCCTGACGGTGTCGATTTTCCTCTTCATCACCGTCAAAGGCCTGCCGCATGCGCTGAAGCCCGGATTCCTCACCGAGCTCACCAGCACCCTCCACGTCATCGAATCCAACGATGGGCAGGTTTTCAAGACCAACCCCGTCGAGGCTGATGTGATCAAAAAACAGCTCGGCGACAACTTCCGCAGCGAAAAAACCATCTCCTATTCCGGCGGCGGCATCCTCGGCCCCATCGTCGGCACGGCGCTGCTCGTCATCGTGAGTGTGACCGTGGCTCTTTTCCTCGGCGTGTGCTGCGCCATCTACCTCAGCGAGTATGCGAAGAAGGGCAAATTCCTCGAAACCGTCCGCCTCGCCATTTTGAACCTCGCGGGCGTGCCCTCCGTGGTCTTCGGCTTGTTCGGGCTAGGCGCTTTCGTGCTCACCGCACCTGTTCTGACGGATACACCGGCTGACCGCGCCATTTTCGTCATCCCGCTTTACTTCACGAACCTCAGTTTCCAAGGCTGGGATACCTGCGTGCTCTCCGGCGGCTTCACGCTGGCCTTCGTCATCCTGCCCGTCATCATCACCGCCAGCGAGCAGTGCCTCCAGGCTGTGCCACAAGGCTTCCGCGAGACCAGCATGGCCCTCGGCGCCACCCGCTGGCAGACGATCTGGCGCAGCGTGCTGCCCTTTGCCACACCCGGCATTTTGACCTCCACCATCCTCGGCATCGCCCGTGCCGCTGGCGAGACGGCGCCGATCATGTTCACCGCCGCGCTGGCCTTCAAAGACAAGCTGCCGTGGCAAAAAGACCTCCCGCCACTGCCGGCGGATGCCGGGATGTTTGCCCACTGGGAGCAGAGCGTGCAGCGCTTCCTCGGCGTCTTCACCGAGAGCGTCCAGGCGCTGCCGTATCACATCTACACCCTCGCCGCGAAGATCCCGCAAAACGAATACTCCGAGCAGGCCCAATACGGCTCCGTCTTCGTTTTCCTCATCCTCGTCGCCTCCCTCGCCGCCACGTCCATCTGGCTGCGCATTCATCTTCGCAAAAAGTACAAGTGGTGAAACCGTGACCGAATCACTGTCCTACTCTTCCTCCTACTCCTACTCTTCCTCCCGGATCGAGCGTCTCATAGCGTTCGCTTTCCGGGAGGAGGAGTAAGAGGAAGAGTAGGAGTAGGATTGACCTTCCTCGATGCCCGAATCCCCCTCCAGCTCCAAACCCGCTCCTGTCGTGCAAGTGCGCGACATGGACTTCTGCTATGGCAGCAAGGCGGCGCTGCATGGCATCAACCTGCTCGTCGAATACCATCGCGTCACCGCCTTGATCGGTCCCTCCGGCTGCGGCAAGAGCACGCTGCTGCGCTGCATCAACCGCATGAACGACCGCGTGGTCGGCGCACGCGTCTCGAAGGGCGAAATCCTCGTCAAAGGCAAAAACATCCACGATGCCGATGTCGATCTCACGCAGCTCCGCAAGCAGGTGGGCATGGTCTTCCAGAAATCGAATCCCTTCCCGAAGACGATCTACGAAAACGTGGCCTACGGCCTCCGTGTGCATGGCGTGAAGGACAAAATCGCCATCGACGAAGCCGTGCAACGTGCGTTGACGCAGGCCGCTCTTTGGGACGAGCTCAAAGACCGCCTTCATGATCATGCGCTCGGCCTTTCTGGCGGTCAGCAGCAGCGCCTCTGCATCGCCCGAGCCATCGCCACCATGCCGGATGTGCTTCTCATGGATGAGCCCTGCTCCGCGCTCGATCCCATCGCCACGCTGAAGATTGAGGAACTCATCACCCAGCTCGCTCGCGATTACACCGTCGTCATCGTCACCCACAACATGCAGCAAGCCGTGCGCGTGAGCGACTTCACTGCCTTCCTCCACCTCGGCAAGCTCGTCGAATTCGCCCCCACCGAGGAACTCTTCACCAATCCCCGCGAGAAACTGACCGACTCGTATCTGCGCGGGACGTTCTCATGACTTTTTCCTGATGCCCGCCGAAGCTCCAGCGACCTCTGCACCACCGATCATCTCCGTCGAGCGCTTCAACTACGCTTACGGAGACCACCAGGTGCTCTTCAACGTCGATCTGCCCATTCGCAGCGAGGACGTCACAGCCTTCATCGGCCCATCGGGCTGCGGAAAAAGCACGCTGCTGCGCAGCATCAACCGCATCAATGACCTCGTCGATAGCGCCCGCGTCGTCAGCGGCACGATCAAGGTGGATGGCGTCGATCTCTACTCGCCGGAGGTGGACCCCATCGCGCTGCGCCGCCAGATCGGCATGGTGTTCCAGAAGTACAATCCCTTCCCGCGCAGCATCTTTGAAAACGCTGTCTATGGCCTCCGCGTCGCTGGCATCACCGATAAAGCCGAGCTGATGGATGCCGCCGAGCGCAGCCTGAAGGCCGCCGCCCTCTGGGAGGAGGTCAAAGACCGCCTCCACGAAGTCGCTACGGGTCTCTCCGGCGGTCAGCAGCAGCGTTTGTGCATCGCCAGAGCCATCGCCCTCCAGCCGCGCATCCTGCTCATGGACGAGCCCTGCGCCGCGCTGGACCCCATCGCCACGGCGAAGATCGAAGAGCTCATCTTGAGCCTGCGGGGGAGTTACACCTTCGTCATTGTCACCCACAACATGGAGCAGGCGAAGCGTATCGCGGACCGCACCACTTTCTTTTACAAAGGCAAGGTCATCGAAACCGGCGACACGCTCGACCTCTTTACCAAGCCCGGGAACAAGCTCACCGAGGACTACGTGACCGGCCGCCTCGTGTAGCGAACACGGCGAGGGCAGCTTTTCCCTTGCCCGGAGGGGCATCCCGTGTTCTCTCGCCCTCCCATTAACCCCTCACAGCATACACTCATGAGCGAACGTCGCGTCGTCATCACCGGGATCGGAGTCGTCTCCCCCCTCGGCAACAACAAGGACGACTTCTGGAAGAACCTCGTCGCCGGCAAGAGCGGCATCCGTCGCATTCAGTCGATGGACACCGAGAAGTACGACTGCAAAATCGCCGGTGAAGTCGTGGATTTTGACCCCACGCCCTTCTTCAACAATCACAAGGAGGCCCGCCGGGCGGACCGCTTTTTCCAGCTCGCCATGGCCGCCTCCAAAATGGCCGCCAAAGACGCCGGATTGAACCCGGACGCCCTCGATCCTCACCGCATCGGCGTGATGGTCGGCAGCGGCATCGGCGGCCTGAGCACCATCGAAACGCAGTACGAGATCCTTTTGAACAAGGGACCCGGTCGCGTGAGCCCCTTCCTCATCCCGATGATGATCACGAACATCGCCACCGGCATGATCGCCACGGAATTCGGCTTCATGGGGCCGAACATGTGCATCACCACTGCCTGTGCGACCTCGAACAACAACATCGGCGAAGCCTGGCGCATCATCAAATTCGGCGATGCCGATGCCATCATCTGCGGTGGCTCGGAAGCCTCCATCCGTCCCTGCGGCCTCTCCGGCTTCGGCAACATGAAAGCGCTCTCCATGCGCAATGACGAGCCCGAACGCGCCTCCCGCCCCTGGGACATCAACCGCGATGGTTTCGTCATGGGTGAAGGCGCCGGCGTCGTCGTCATCGAAGAATACGAGCACGCCAAGAAGCGTGGAGCCACGATTTACGCTGAGCTGGCCGGTTACGGCGTCACGGCTGATGCCTACCACCTCACCGCCCCACATCCCGAAGGTCTTGGCGCCTCCAAGTGCATGGAAATGGCCCTGCGCCATGCCAAGCTCAACGCCACCGATGTGAGCTACATCAACGCCCACGCCACCTCGACGCCTGTCGGCGATCTTTGCGAGCTGCGTGCCATCAAGCGCACCTTCGGCGAATACGCTCAGAAAGGCCTGCTCGTCTCCGGCACGAAGTCGATGACAGGTCACCTTCTCGGTGCTGCCGGCGGCATCGAACTCGCGGCCTGCATCATGGCGCTTCGCGATCAAGTGGTCCCACCCACGATCAACGTCGAAAACCTCGACCCCGAGGTCGATGTCGATGTGGTCGCGAACACCGCCCGCCCCGCGAAGCTCAACGCCGCTCTCAGCAACAGCTTCGGCTTCGGCGGCCACAACTCGGCGCTGCTCATCAAGAAGCTCGACTAAGCTTCAAGACAGCTCGAAACGCTCTCCGGCGCTGGATCGCATGATCCAGCGCCTTTTTTGTCTCGTGAAAAGGCCTGCTGCTTGTGAAAGCCCTTTCGCCGGGCACGTTGAATGCATCGCATGACCTCCCGACTATTGCTCTGCCTTGCCGTTTCCTCTTTGAACGTGGCCGCCGCCGATTGGCCGGAGTGGCGCGGGCCTTCAGGACAAGGTGTGGCGACCATCGCGAAGCTGCCGGAGACCTTTAGCGAAACGAGCAACGTGACTTGGAAGACGGAACTGCCAGGTCGCGGACATTCCACGCCGGTGATCGGTGGCGATGTGATCTGGATGACGACGGCGATTGAGAAGGTAGCCACCAAGGAAGAAGCGGAGCGTCGCTTGAAAACGAACACAGGTGATCAACCGCTCGTCGTGCTCGAATCGCTGAGCCTGCGGGCGCTGGCGGTGGATCGTCCAAGCGGGAAGCTGCTGCACGACATCGAATTGTTGAACGTGAAGGAACCGCAGTGGGCGCATCAGCTCAACAGCTACGCCTCGCCCACGCCGGTACTCGCGGGGGGCAAACTGTATGCGCACTTCGGTTCGTTCGGCACGGTCTGTCTCGATACGGCCACGCAAAAGGTGCTGTGGAAAAACGAAGAGCTGCACATCATGCACGAAAACGGCCCCGGCTCGACGGCGGTGCTTTGGAAGAACCGCCTCATCGCCCACTTCGATGGCAGCGACACGCAGTTCATCGCGGCTTTTGACACGGAGACAGGCAAGGTGGCGTGGAAGACCATGCGCAGTGGCGAGATGGACCCGCGTCCGCAGCAGAAGAAGGCTTATGGCACGCCGCTGGTGATCCAGAGCGGCGTCATTCCGGTGCTGGTGAGCTCCGCGGCGAACAACATCTACGGCTATGATCCGGCCAGCGGAAAAGAGCTTTGGAAAGTCCACTACGGCGAGCTGGGCTTCTCGATGTCCACCGTGCCGGTGGCCGATGACAAGATGATCTATTTCAGCACCGCCTTCGGCAAATCGAACATCACCGCCTTGAAACACGCCGGTGCCGCCACACCCGAGGTGGCTTGGAAGAACAACAAGAACGCTCCGAAGATGTGCTCGCCACTGCTGCACGACGGCCTGCTCTACTATGTGGATGACGGCGGCATCCTGAGCTGTGTGCACACGCAGACAGGCGAGGCCGTTTACCGCGAACGTTTGGGCGGCAAATTCAGCTCCAGCCCGATTTTGGCCGGTGACAAGATCCTCATCGGCAGTCGCGAAGGCGTGGTGAGCCTCGTCAAAGCTGGCCGCATCTTCCAACTGCTCTCCCAAAACACCCTCGACGGCTCCATCATGGCCAGCCCATCCACCGACGGCGAGGCACTCTTCATCCGCACGGATAAGGCGCTGTATCGAATCGCGAAGTGAAAGCCATGGGGTTAGGATAAAGCGATGACTTCAAAACTTGGCACCACCTTGATCGCGGCCTGTTTCGGCTTCGCGGGAGCTTTGGCGGCTCAAAACGCCGTCCCACCTCCCGCTCGCGAACTCCGCGGTTCGTGGATCGCCACGGTGCGGAACATCAACTGGCCCAGCGAGCCCGGTTTGCCCGTGGCGAAGCAGAAGGAGCAGCTCCTCACGCTCATCGACTCCGCCGCGAAGCTGCGCCTCAATGCGCTCATCTTCCAGGTGCGACCTGCGGGCGATGCCATGTATGCTTCCGAGATCGAGCCGTGGTCGCCCTTCTTGACCGGAGCGATGGGCAAATCACCCGGTTGGGACCCGCTTGAGTTTGCCGTTAAGGAGGCGCACAAGCGTGGCATGGAGCTGCATGCGTGGTTCAATCCTTACCGGGCTCTTGCGGGTGAAAAGCATGCGCCCAGCGCCG
This sequence comes from Prosthecobacter sp., assembly GCA_044370285.1. Classification (GTDB taxonomy): domain Bacteria; phylum Verrucomicrobiota; class Verrucomicrobiia; order Verrucomicrobiales; family Verrucomicrobiaceae; genus Prosthecobacter. The sequence goes on along the minus strand of JBILVU010000005.1, from coordinate 59,442 downwards.
ATCACATCCGCCGCAAGCACCCGGAGTGGACGATGAAATACAACATCGATTGGTGGATGAACCCTGGCGTGCCTGAGGTGCGTCAGCAGGCCGTCGCCGTCATGTTGGATGTGACGCGTCGCTACGATGTGGATGGCATTCACATCGACGATTACTTCTACCCCTACCCGATCATGGGGCCGGACAAAAAGAAGGTCGAATTCCCCGACAGCGACACTTATGCCCGCTACAAAGCCACCGGCGGCCCTTTGGAACTCACCGCCTGGCGACGCCAAAGTGTGGATCAGACCGTGCAGGCCACTTACGAGGGCATCAAAGGCATCAAACGCCATGTGAAGTTCGGCATCAGCCCCTTCGGCCTGTGGCGTCCGAATCATCCCGAAGGCACCGGTGGCGGTCTCGATCCTTATGAGGACCTCGGCGCCGATTCGAAGAAGTGGCTGCAAAACGGCTGGGTCGATTATTTCACCCCGCAGCTCTACTGGACCATCGACCGACCGAAGCTCGGCTTCACCACCTACTATGACTGGTGGCTGGAGCAGAACACGCAAGGCCGCCACATCTGGCCTGGCATGAACACCTCGAACATCGGCACCGATCGCGTCGCCGGTGAAATCCTCCGCCAGATGAGTGTGCTGCGTGAACGCGGCCTCAAAATGACCCCCGGGCACTTCCATTGGAACTTCGGTGCTTTGCACAAGAACACCGGCAAGATCGCCACCTACGCGATGGAGCGTGCCTACACCACGCACGCCATCCCGCCGTCTTCGCCGTGGCTGAGCCAGACGCTGCTGCCGGCCCCGCTCGTCGGCAAAACCCAGCCCGAGGGCAAAATGCACGTCGAGTGGAAGCACGCCGATGAACGCTGGATGTCGCAGACTCGCTGGTGGGTGCTTCAGGCCCAGATCGGCGGCCGCTGGGTGACGTGGAAATCCTTCTTCAAAGATCAACTCAGCACCGAATGGCCCACCGGAGCCACGGCAGTGGCGATTCGTGCCTGCGGCATGGCCTGGGAGGCTGGTGAGGCGGGTATCGCCGCGAAATAAAGCCTTTCACGGCACTTCGAGAGGCAAACGGCCCTGAAAAAACCCTCGCCAGCCGGGGAAAAGCCGTTAATCTCCGCCCCCCTTTCCCCGGAACCCCACATGTCTGAATCGAAAAACACTCTCCGCCTCGGCCTGCCAAAGGGCAGCCTGCAGGAGCCTACGCTCGAGCTTTTCAAGCGGGCGGGATTCAATGTGGTCGTCTCCAGCCGTTCCTACCGCCCCACGGTGGACGATGATGAGCTGGAACTGCGCCTGCTGCGGGCACAGGAGATCGGGCGCTATGTGGATCATGGTTTCCTCGATTGCGGCATCACCGGGCGTGATTGGATCGCCGAAAACGGTGCCGATGTGGAGGTGATCACCGATTTACGCTACTCGAAGGCCACCTCGAAGCCCACACGCTGGGTGCTCGTGGTGCCGGATGATTCCCCCATTCAGAGCGTGAAGGATTTGCAGGGCAAGCGCATCGCCACGGAGGCCGTGGGCCTCACGCAGCGCTACCTGGAAAGCCATGGCGTGAAGGCCGAGGTCGAATTTAGCTGGGGTGCCACTGAGGTGAAAGTGCCGGAACTCGTCGATGCCATTGTGGACATCACGGAGACCGGCTCCTCGCTGCGAGCGAACAAGCTGCGCATCGTGGACACGATCATGGAGAGCTACCCTCAATTTGTGAGCAGCCGGGCCGCCGCGAAGGACGCCTGGAAGCGTGAGAAGATGGAGACCATCGTCATGCTGCTCAAAGGCGCTCTCGAAGCCCGCGATAAAGTGGGCCTCAAGATGAACGTCCCCGCCGCCAAGGTGGCGGAGGTCGTCGCCGTGCTGCCCTCGCAGCGCTCACCCACCGTCTCCCAGCTCGCCGGATGCGACTGGGTTGCCGTCGAAACCGTCATTGCCGAGGCTACTGTGCGTCTCATCATCCCGCGTCTCAAGGCGCTGGGTGCCGAGGGCATCGTGGAATATCCTCTCAACAAAATCGTCCACTAACACTGGGACCAAGCCAAAACCACAAGGAGAACACCGACCATGGGATCGCTCAAAAAGCGGAGAAAAACGAAGATCAACAAGCACAAGCGCAAGAAGCGCATGCGTGCGAACCGCCACAAGAAGCGTTTGCGCTACAAGTCGTAAAAGCTAGCCTCCGCGGCATGATCAGCCCCCGAAGAGTGATTCGAGAGATTCGAGTCGCCGCACTTCTTGACGCACTTGCGTCGAGAACTTGGGGGCTGTTTATGCGTCAGATCGGACTAATTGGACTGATCGGGCTTCCTCTCCATGCCGCCAATGAGGCGGATATGTCCCTCGGGAAGCTGCTGCCGTCGAAATCGGACCTGCTCCTCACGCCGGGTGGGGCGGCCAATGCGGATGCCATGGCGCATTACAGCGCCGCGCTGCAATTCGAGACGGCGGGAAAGCTCCGGCAGGCGCTGGAGCATTACCGAGCCGTTTTCAAAGCGGATCCCACCAACGCGGAACTCGCCAGTCACACGGCGGGCATGGCCTTGCAATTCGAAGGACGCGAAGCCGCCCTCAAAATCCTCGACGAGGCCATCCAGGCCAATCCCGGCAGCCCGGAGCCGCTGCTCAATCTGGCCCGCTTTGCCAGCACCTATCCACCGGAGGATGTATTCGAGAAGGACGACCGCGCCGCGAAGGCGGTGACGACGGCTTTGGAAAAATATCCGCGTCACGCCGCCGTCTATGAAGCCGCCGTGATGCATCATCTCACGCAAAACAAGCGTGACGCGGCCATCGCCGTGATGGAGCAGGCGGCGAAGCAGGACAGCACCGATCCGCGCTTCTGGCTCGATCTCGCCACCACCGCAGAACGCGTGTGGCCGCTCGGCCAGATCGAACAGCGCACCGAGCACCTCGCCAAAGTGGCCCCGTTTTTCGACAAAGCGCTCGCCCACGTCACCCCGGCCAATTCGGAGGACATCCAGCTCGAGGTGGCGCAGCATTACCTCCTCACCAACGAGCTCACCCGCAGCCGCGAACTCTGCGAAAAGCTCGTCAAGCAGCACAACAGTCTGCAAGCCCGCAAAGTGCTCTTCCGCATGTATGAGGCCTCCGGGGAAGGTGAAAAGTCTCTCGCCATGCTGGAAGCCATCACCAAGCAGGCCCCGGAGGAAATTGATCACCTCCGCGTGCTGGCCCGTGAGTATGAAAAGCGGGACAAGCCGGACAAAGCCATCCCGCCGCTCGAAGCCGCCATCCAGCAAGGCTCCGGCGAGGTGAACGATTACCTCTTCCTCGGCTCGCTGCTCTGGCAGACGCGGCAGTTTGACCGCATGGGCCTTGTCGGCGAGCGAGCGGTCAAAATCTTCCCCGAGCAGCCGCTCACGCATTTCCAGCTCGCCCTTTCCTGCCGAGCACGCGAGCTGCACGAAAAGGCCGCGAAGCATTTCGCCGATGCCGAGCAGCTTGCCAGTGCTTCGCAGTCCGAGCTGCTCGACCACACCTTCTACTATCAATACGGCAGCACTTTGGAGCACTTGGGGCGCTTTGATGATGCCTCCCGCATGCTGGAGAAATCCATCACGCTCACGCCAAGGGAAAAATCCGAGGCCGCCGCCAACACGATGAACTTCCTCGGCTACATGTGGCTCGAGCAAAGCAAGAACCTCGACAAAGCCGGCGAACTCATCGCCAAGGCCAACGAGCTTTCGCCGGACAACGCCGCCTACATCGACAGCCTCGGCTGGTTCCATTTCAAGAAGGGTGATTTTGCCAAAGCCCTCGCCGACTTCCAACGCGCCGAAAAGCTCATCCCCGAGATTCAAAGTGAGGACGCCGAGATCCTCGAGCACATCGCCCTCGCGCACAAACAGCTCGGCGATGCCACGAAGGCCCTCGACTACCTCGAACGTGCCCACGCTTTGAAAACGCCCTTCCCGAAAATCCGCGAGCGCATCGAAAAGACGCTCAATCAATGGAAAGGCCTCGGCGACACGGAGAAGAAGTGACTCACTTCACGACTCGATGCAGCCACTCGCGTGCCTTTTCGCGGGCCTCATTCGGGCGCAGCGTCCAGGCATCGTTGTGATTGCGAAAGCCTGTGCTTAGGAAGGTGAGATCGGCATTCGGAAGCAGCGGGCGGAGGTAGGACTCCGTTTCTTGAGCGTTGGAGCCTTCACCGCAGATGAAGACCGGGCGTTGGCCGAGCCGCTGAAGTCTCGCGAGGGCCGAGTCACGATCCGAGCCCGGATACGGCCACTTCTTGACGCCGTCGAAGTGGCTGTAAGCAAAGAAGCCGCACCACAGCTTCGCGGTTTCGTCGTCGTGAAGACCCAGATAGCCGCAGGCAATGGCCCCGCGTGAAAAACCGGCGAGCACGACTTTCGTCGGATCACCGCCGAAATCGCGGCAGATGCCCGTTACGCTTTCGCGGAGGTGTTTGAGCGTCGGCTGCGGGTCATAGGCTGGTTTGTCCCCCCACCAGGTGATCGCCACCTGATCGCCTTTCGCATTCAAATACGGCACGCAAAGCCAGAGGAAGCCGCGACCTCCCGAAAGACCAAAACCGAGGTTGCTGCCCTCGGGAAGCCCATTGCTCACATCACCATATTTGTTCCTGTAACCGCCGTTTCCGGCCAGCTCGACGATCACCGGCCACTTCGCGTCGTTTTGCCAATCCGTCGGAAGATACAAAACATCGAGCCCATGACGCACCCGCTTGCCTGGAGCCGGTTTTTCATCGCTCAAAGCTGGCACGAAGAGATCGGCGGGCATGCTGTGGATGTCTGGCAGCTCCGCCGCAGCAAGTGGGAGAGCCAAAACGAATAGGAGCCATGGTTTCATGGCTCCTACACGTTGCGAGAAGGTCAAAACCATCACTCACTCAAATTCCCGGCCCGCCGCCACTTGGGCTAAGGGACAGCGGCACATCCGCTTTGACCCGGAAGAAAAGATGGCTGGAGGATGGCCCGCCGAGGGAGAGAGCAGCGCTGCCGCCTGTCTGCGTGCTGCCGACCTGGGTCCACGTCTGCAAATCAGGGCTGCACCAGATGGTGAAGCTGCGGCGGGTGCTGCCGGTCCAGTCGAGGTCGATGTTTCCAGTGAGCTGATCGAATTGGAAATCGGTGACGGCGAAGCGGCTGCCGGGGCTGAAGGGATTCGTGTCGGCGAGGTATTCATCGCGGTCGCTGATGCCATCGCCATCGAAGTCACTGTTCGCATTCGCACCGAGCAAGTTCAGGCTGGAGCCCAATCCAGCGGCGGTGGCTCGTTCGATCTCCCACGAGTCCGCGATGCCATCCCCGCTGCCGCTGCCATCGGTATCGGCGAGGGGAGCGAGGGTGGTTTTTAATCCGCCGAGGTAGAGCCAGCCGCAGTTCGCGGCGTAGGCGTAGCCACTGAAGGCTCCGGTGACGAGATCCACCCGCGGCGGCACGGCGATGCTGGGATCGAAGGTGATCCAGCCGATGTTGGCTGCGTAGGCGTAACCGCTGAGGTTTCCCGCGCCGTCGTGATTGACGCCGATGTCACCCCCGCTCTGAGTGTAATGCCCATCTGCTCCGGCGGGGGCACCATCACCGAGATCGATCCAGCCGAAATTGGCTCCATAAGCGTGACCACGCAAGATGAGGGGATCTGCGGAGATGCCGCTGGGCGTGGAGGTATCGTGCTTCCAGTTCGTCCAGCCGAGATTGGCGGCATAGGCGTGATGAAAACCGGTGATGATGGTGCTGGCGGCGCTGGCGAGCGAGGCGGAGACGACAAAGACGAGCACGAGCATCGCATGCAGCGCCGGAGGCGGGAGCAGCAGAGGTGGAGGCGGCAGGGGCGGCGTCTTCGCAGGCGGCGGCAGCGGCCGGCGCACGATGAGATGAGAAAAAGAGTTCATGGCGGTGAGGAGTGCGTTGTTTCGACGCGGGAGGATCAGAGGCCGAGATTGGCGAAAGGATTCACGCCTGGAGTGTTCGGTGTCTGCACGGGGGCGAGGCCGCCAGTGCCGGGAGCGGGCTGGATGGCAGCCATGGTGTTTGAGCGGAAGCTGCTGTGGATGACGTTGTTTTGATCACTCGCGACTTCGACGCCGAATTTGCCGTTCGAGGAGGCGCTGCAGTGGTCGATGGTGTTGCCCTGATTGCCGTGGTAGCCATCGGCGAGGTTATTGCTCGCTACGCAGTTGGTGAGGCGGCATTTATCGCTGAAGTAAAAGCCATCGCCGGTGGCTGGAGGGCCGCCGATCATGCCTGGCATGCCATTGCGGTCTGCGGTGCAGTGGGTGAAGGAGCATTCGCTGGTGACGCGGAAGCCATCGCCCGTGTTGTTTTGCGCCACGCACTGGAGGAGGTTCGTGGCATTATCGAAAACGGGGGGCATGCCGGGCGGGGCGATGTTTTCGACGAGGAAGCCATGGCTGGAGTTGTTTAGGCTGGTGACGTTTTGCAGCGAGCAGCCATTGCGCACATGCACGCCTGCACCTCCGCAACTGGTGGCGGTGCTGTTATGCAGGGAGCTGCCTTGATTGAGATCAAAGCCGGTGACGCCACAGGTGCGCACGCTACTGCCTCCCACCGCGCCGCCATGAGCGGTGACGATGCCACACCCGGCCACCTCGTTTACGGTGCAGTCCACCACACGCACATTGTCCTGGCCTTGAATGCCGATGCCCTGGATGCCCGTGGAGGTGCAAGCGCTGATGACGGATGCTGTGCCGGTGTAGATGCCGCTGTGAGGCCCTGGAGCACCTGCGCCCGGCCCCGGCAGCCATGGGCCGCGCACGCGGGACTGAGAGACGAGGCTGTCATGGCCCACCTTGATGCCATAGGTGGCGATTTCGGAGACATCCACGCCGCTCACGACGCTGTCATTGCCGAGCAGGGCACCCTGAATCCAGTTTCCACGGATGCGCCCGTTCATTAGCTTCGTGCGGTGATAGATGACCGGGCCGCCAGCTCCCTGGACGGCCACTGGGCCGGTGCCCACGCCGGAGTAACGAATCTCGAAGCCGCCGAGGTCCAGCGTCACGTTATCAGAGGCGATGATGATGTGTTTGGCGAGGTTTTCGGTGAGATAGTATCGGCCCGGTTGGTCCAGCTCGTAATAGCCGAGGCTGCCGTTGAGCTTTGGCTTGGCGGCATCGCGGCTGGGGATGTGCTCACCGGCATCGATGTGCATGAGAGTCTTCATGGATGCCACGGGACTGCCGGCGGCATCGAGTGCCCGCTCCCCTAGATAAGAGAAGGTGGAGGGCGGAGGCGTGAGTTGGCCCTGGCCAAAGGCGAGAGCTGGAACGAGGAGCGTGAGAGCGGCGAGGCTGCGGCGGAGGAGAGATGCGGTTTTCATGGAGGAGATGCGATTGCATTCCTCTCTGCACGGAATCCGAAAAAGAGTTACACGATGCGGATCAATTTTACTCCTGCGCCGCTGATTTCGGATCAAACGCATCCCGCAAACCATCGCCAAGGATGTTCAGCGCCAGCAGCGTGCTGCTGAAAAAAAGCCCCGGATACACAAGCAGCCATGGATAGGTTTGCATCACCTGCGAACCATCACCGAGAAGCACGCCCCAACTCGCATTCGGCGGCTGGATACCGAGGCCGAGGAAGCTCAGCGTGGCCTCCAGCAGCATCACGCCGGGCACGGTGAGGCTGGCGTAGATGATCACGGGGCCGATCACATTTGGCAGCAAGTGTTTGAGGACGATGTGCCAAAAGCCAGCACCGCTAGCTTTGGCCGCGGTGACGAATTCGAGATTCTTCAGCGCTAGCACCTGCCCACGCACGACGCGGGCCATCGTCAGCCATTCCACCGCGCCGATGGCGATAAAGATGAGCCAAAAATGCCTTCCAAACACGACCATGAGCAGGATGACGAAGTTAATGAAGGGAAAGGCATACAGGATGTCCACCACACGCATCATCGCCGCATCGATGCGACCGCCTGCGAGGCCGCTGATCAGGCCATACGTCACACCGATGCACGCCGCGACGAACGTGGCGAGCAAACCGACCGCCAGCGAGACCTGACCGCCCTTGAGCACTCGCGTGAGCATGTCGCGGCCCAAGGTGTCGGTGCCCAGCCAGTGCTGCGGGCTGATGTTGGTGGCCTTCAGCTCCAGATCCTGCGCATCCTGCGCATACGGCGACAGGGACGGCCCGATGAGGCACACCGCGACCAGCGCGATGAGAAACCAAAATGCGATGAGATTGATGCGATGCCTGCAAAACCGCTTCCACGCGGCCTGCATCGGCGAAAGGCTCTGTCGGGACGAATCACTCATGCGTGGAGGCGGATTCGCGGGTTGAGCCAGGCCTGGAGAATGTCCACCAGCAGGTTGAAGCCGACGATGAGCGTGGCGTAAAAGACCGAGATGCCGATGGCGAGGTTCATGTCCCGATTGATCGCCGAGGCGATGAAGAACTGGCCGAGGCCCGGTAGTTGAAAAACGGACTCCACGACGATGCTGCCCGTGAGAAGGCCTGCTGCCGCTGGGCCGAGGAAATTCAAGACCGGCAGGCAGGCCAGCTTCAAAGCATGCAGAAAGACGACGGAGGTTTCGCTCGCTCCTTTGGCCCGGGCGGTGCGCACAAATTCCTGCGACAGGGTCTCCCGCAGGCTGCCTCGGGTGAGGCGTGCGATTTGAGCACTGTAGATGATGCCGAGCGTCAACGCGGGCATCACGACGTCCGATGGATCAAACCAGCCGGAGGCATTGAACCACCGCAGCTTCAAACCGAGCAGCATCGCGATCACCGGTCCGAGAATCATGCTCGGCGTGCAAATGCCCAGCGTGGCCGCCAGCATGCTCGCCCGATCTTCGAGGGTGTTGGGACGCAGCGCCGCGAAGGCTCCAAGCGGCACCCCGAGGCCCAGCGCAATTGCCAGCGCCGTCAAACCCACCGCACCGGATACCGGGAAGCCGGAGGCGATGATTTCATCCACGCCGCGTCCTTTGAAATGAAACGACTCCGGCAGATCAAGCCGCGCATAATGCCCGATCTGCATGCCAAGCTGGATGTACCACGGCTTGTCGAGGCCGAGATAAGCTCGTTGCGCCGCGATGGCCTCTGGTGAGGAGTTCTTTTCACTTTGAATCGGCCCACCGGGCAGCATGCGGGAAAGTGCAAACGTGATGGTGATCACCGCGAGGATGACGACGATGCCCTGAAAGAAGCGGCTGAGCAAAAAGCGAATCATGCGGTCGCGGCAAGGGTGTCAGTGAATAATGGCATGCAGGGACTTTAGCGACCTGTGAACGCCTTTTCAATCCTTCATGCCTTTCACTTCAATTTCGTGCCCTCGCATGCTAGGAGCCCCGCGTGCCAAAACCACCCGCGATCTCCGTCTTGATGCCCGTGCGTGATGCCGCCGTCACGTTGGAGGCGGCGGTGCGCAGTGTGCAGGCGCAAACGTGGACGGATTGGGAACTCGTCATCGTGGATGACGGCTCGCAGGATGCCACACCCGCCTTGCTCGCCCATCTGGCCGCTCAGGATCAACGCCTCGTCGTCTTGAGGCAGGCTGCATCAGGCATCGCCAAAGCGCTGCAACATGGCGGCGAGGCCTGCCGAGGAGACTTCATCGCTCGCATGGATGCGGATGATGTGATGGCTCCGCAGCGGCTGGAGCTCCAACACGCCTTTTTGCAGGCGGAACCTTCCATCGGCCTCGTTTCATGCCTCGTGAGGTTTGGCGGCGATGGCGCTGGCTATGCGGTGCATGTCGATTGGATCAATGCGCTGCGCTCGCCGGAGTCGATATCGCTGCGTCGCTTTGTCGAGGCACCGGTGGCGCATCCGAGTGTGATGTTCCGGCGTCGGTTGCTCGATGAACACGGCGGCTATCGAGAAGGTGATTTCCCCGAGGACTACGAGCTGTGGCTACGCTGGCTGGAGGCGGGCGTGCCGTTTGGCAAGGTGGAGCAGGAGCTTCTCACTTGGAATGATCCTCCGCAGCGTCTCTCACGCACCGATCCGCGTTACTCGGTGGATTCGTTTTATGCCATGAAGCTCGCTTACCTCCGCCGCTGGCTTGCAGCACATGCCGGTGGCCGTGAAATCTGGCTCTGGGGTGCCGGCCGGATCACGCGGCGCCGCTTTGATCCCATCGCCGATCTCATCACCGGCTTCATCGACGTGGATGAATCCAAACGAGGCCAACGTCGCGATGGTCGCGAAGTGCGGCTCGTGGATGAACTGCCGCCTCGCGATCAAAGCCTCATCCTCGGCGGTGTGGCCGCTCGCGGTGCCCGCGAAGCCATCGCCAGGCATCTCATCAGCCAGGGCTGGGTGGAAGGCGTGGACTTCTTGCTCGTCGCCTGAAAGCTTCGTCGCTCAACCCACGGGAGCCAGGGCTTGCCAGCCGCCAAGAATCTTGCAGGTTCCAAGCGATGAACTCCCCTCTCTCTCGCCGAACTTTCCTCCGTTCTTCTGGAGTCTCGCTCGCCCTGCCGTTTCTCGATGCCATGTGGGGAAGACGGGCGCTCGCCGCCGAGGCCGTGCCGCCGAAGCGGCTCGTGACGATTTGTGCCTCGCTGGGCATCTATGGGCCGGATTTCTTTCCAGCAGAGAGTGGCGCTGCTTACACGCCAACGCCGTATTTGAAGATGATCGAGGCGCATCGGCAGGACTTCACCGTCTTCTCGAATCTCAGCCACCCGGATCAAAACGGACGCGATGGTCATGCCTCGGAATTGACCTGGCTCACCGGCGCACGGCATCCGGGACTCGGCGGCTTCCGCAATACCATCTCGCTCGACCAATTCATCGCGGAGAAGATCGGTTTTGAAACACGCTACCCCTCGCTGCAGTTCAACACCGGCGGTGGTGGCAGCCAGAGCTACACTCGCAGCGGCGTCATGATCCCGGCGGAGTCGAAACCCTCGAAAATTTTCGCCAAGCTCTTCCTCGATGGCAGCGCCGCGGAGATTCAGCAGCAGATGCGCAAACTCCACGAAGGCCGCAGCATCATGGACACCGTGGGCGAGGAGGCGAAGCGGCTGGAGAAGCGCTTCGGCAGCGCGGATCGCGACAAGCTCGACGAATATTTTACTTCGGTGCGTGAGATGGAGCAGCGCCTGCAAAAGGCCGAAGCCTGGGTACAGAAGACGAAGCCCAAAGTCGATGCGCAGCCGCCGAAGGACCTGCAGGACGAGAAAGACCTCATCGGGCGCATGAACCTGCTCTTTGACCTCGTCCCGCTCGCTTTCCAGACGGACAGCACACGCCTCATCACCATCATGATTCAGGGTCGCGGCGATGTGCCCACCATTCCCGGCGTCAAAGCGGATCATCACAACCTCTCCCACCACGGTCAGGACCCCGAAAAGATTGCTCAGCTTCGTCTCATCGAAACCGCGCAGCTTGCAGCGCTCGGCACCTTGATGACGAAGCTCAAGGCGAAGCAAGAAGGGTCCAAATCACTGCTCGACAGCACCGCCGTGCTCTACGGCAGCAATCTCGGCAACGCCAACTCGCACGACTGGCACAACCTGCCGCTCCTCCTCGCCGGCGGCGGCTTCAAGCATGGCAAGCACCACACGGGTGATGCCAAAAACAACACGCCAATGGGTAATCTATTCGTCCGCCTCATGCAAAACATGGGCATCGAAGCCGATACTTTCGGCAGCAGCACGGGCGTCTTGGCGATTTGAGCGAAATCACGCCCTCGCTGCCGGAATCAGCCAAGAAGCGCTCCTCGCTCGGGCCACCGTGTGGGCATGAAGCGCATTCCCATCATCGACTCCCACACCGGCGGCGAGCCCACCCGCGTGGTCTTGAGCGGTGTGACCGCCGATGAACTCGAAACCTACCGCCGCGCCATCATCTGCGAGCCACGCGGGTATGAGGTGATCGTTGGCGCTTTGCTCGTGGAGCCAAAGGACGCGGCGTGTGCCGCTGGCGTCATCTTCTTCAACAACGTCGGCCTGCTCGGCATGTGCGGTCATGGCATGATCGGCCTCATCGCGACGCTGAAGCATCTGGGGCGCATCTCAGCAGGCGAACATCGCGTGGAGACACCCGTCGGCATCGTGACGGCCACGCTGAATGACGATGGCCGCGTGAGCATTCGCAACGTGCCTTCGTTTCGTAAAGCGGAAGGCGTGAAAGCAGGCGGAGTCACCGGAGATGTCGCGTGGGGCGGAAATTGGTTCTTTCTCGTGTCGGATCATGGCCTTCATCTCACGCTGAAAAACGTCCCTCAGCTAACGCAGGCCAGTTTGGCGACGCGCGAGGCTGTGCGAGCCGCTGGATACCCGGAAGTCGATCACGTCGAGCTATTTGGCCCGCCGCAGGATGCCGCTAATCACAGCCGGAACTTCGTTTTGTGCCCTGGAGGCGAGTATGACCGCTCACCCTGCGGCACAGGCACGAGTGCAAAGCTCGCATGTCTGGCTGCAGACGGAAAACTCGCTGCTGGTGAAGCCTGGCGGCAGGAAAGCATCCTCGGCAGTGTCTTTGAAGGCAGCTATGAAGCCGGTGAAGGCGGTATCATCCCCATTATCACCGGAGAGGCATACATCACGGCCGAGACGACCTTGCTGCTCGATCCGGCAGATCCTTTCCAACTCGGCATCGCATGAACTTTTCCAATCATCGCCTCAAGCCTTCACTCCAACCTCTGATTTCCCGCACGCTGAGTTGGAGTCTAGGCTTTAGCCGACTCTTAGCGGCTTTCTTGATCACCTCCGGCTTCGCCGCCGACTTCGACGCCGCGCTCAGTTTTCCGAAGCGCACGGAGAACAAGGTCTTCCGCGACCGCGTGCAGGCGAACTGGCTGCCGGATGGCAAAACGTTCTGGTATCGTGTGCAGACAGCACCGGGGAAGTCGGAGTTTGTGTTGATCGACGCCTCGAAGGGCAGCCGCAAAACGGCCGCGACGCTCAAGGAGCTGGGTTTGCCGGAAAAAGAAGCCGCGAGGACCTCCACGATGAAAATCGAGCTGCGACGTACACGGCGCACCGGCGAGTCATCGGGGCTGAAGTTTATCAACCAACTCGACGAGGACGTGGAGCTCTACTGGATCAACCAAGAAGGTGAGCACACGCGTTATGGCGGCGTTCGCGCAGGCACGGAACGCGAACAGCACACCTTTGACGGCCACGTGTGGCTCATCACCAGCCGCACGGGCGAGCATCTCGCCGTCGTGGAAGGTGCATCGCAAGAGCAAACCTTCATCATCGACGGCAAAGGCATCTCGAAGGCCAAAACGAAGGCTCCGAAGAAGCCCGAGCGCGGTTTCCGCTCGCCGGATGGCTCGTGCGTGGTCTTCACCGAGGCGGAGAAAGTGGAGCGCCGGAAGGTGACGATCGTCGAATCGACACCGAACGACAGCGTGCAGCCGAAGCTGAAGGTCATCGACTACATCAAACCCGGCGATCCGCTCCCGAAGCCGCAGTGGGTCATCGAAAAGACCGATGGAACGAAGATTCGTGTGCCGCGTGACCTTTACGAGAATCCGTTCTCCGAAAGCGGCGAACTCGATGCGGTGTGGGCGCCGGACAGCCGCGAGTTTTACTTCAACTACAACCAGCGTGGGCATCAGCTCTACCGTGTGCTCGCGGTCAATGCGAAGACCGGCGCGGTGCGTGTCGTCGTCGAAGAGACATCGAAGACCTTCATCCACTACTCCGGCAAAAGCTGGCGTCATTGGCTGCACGGTGGCGGCGAACTCATCTGGATGAGCGAACGCGATGGCTGGTGCCATCTCTGGCTCTACGACGTGAAAACGGGCGAGCCAAAGCATCCAATCACGAAGGGCGCATGGCCGGTGCGCGAGGTTTTGCACGTGGATGAGGCCAAAAAGGAGATCTGGTTCCTCGCGAGCGGTTTGCGGGCAAAGGAAGACCCGTATCACGAGCATCTTTGCCGGGTGAACTTCGATGGCAGCGGCTTCAAGCAGCTCACCGAGGGCGATGGCAATCACCACGTCGAGTTCTCGCCGAATCGCGACTTCTTCATCGACACCTGGTCCCGCGCCGATCATCCACCCGTCACCGAAGTACGCCGCAGCAGCGATGGCAGCCTCGTGTGTGATTTGGAGAAGGCAGATGCCTCCGCGCTGCTCGCCACCGGTTGGACAATGCCGGAGCGCTTCGTGGCGAAGGGTCGCGATGGCAAAACAGACATCCACGGCGTGATCGTGAAGCCTTCGAACTTCGATCCGACGAAGAAGTATCCCATCGTGGAGAACATCTATGCCGGTCCGCATGGTTCGTTTGCGCCAAAGGAGTTCAGCCGGTCGATGGGCCATCATGTGATCGCCGAGCTTGGTTTCATCGTTGTGCAACTGGACGGCATGGGCACCAATCATCGCGGCAAGGCCTTCCACGATGTCTGCTGGAAGAATTTGAAGGACGCCGGTTTCCCGGATCGGAAGCTGTGGATCAAAGAAGCCGCGAAAACACGTCCGTGGATGGATTTAAGCCGCGTGGGCATCTACGGCGGCAGCGCCGGTGGACAGAATGCCATGCGTGCGCTGCTCGATCATCACGACTTCTACCAAGTGGCCGTCGCCGACTGCGGCTGTCATGACAACCGCATGGACAAGATCTGGTGGAATGAGCAGTGGATGGGCTGGCCGGTGGATGAGTCGTATGTGAAAAGCTCGAACAAGGAGGACGCCCACAAGCTGCAAGGCCACCTCCTCCTCATCGTCGGCGAACTCGACACCAACGTCGATCCCGCGAGCACGACACAAGTCGTCGCGGCGCTGCAAAAGGCCGGGAAAAGCTTCGACTTCATGCCTATCGCCGGCACCGGCCATGGCGCGGCGGAGACTCCGTATGGCTCACGGCTTCGCATGGAGTTTCTGGTGCGGCATTTGAAGGCTGATTGAGCCTCCGGCTCGTGTGAACACAGTTGACGCTGGCCTTGATCGCCACATCAGGCTAGTTCCTCCATGCGCCTCCTCGCCGTCCGACTTCAGAATCTCAACTCGCTCAGCGGGGAGCATGTGGTGCGCTTTGATGAGGTGCCGTTGAGTGCGGCGGGGGTGTTTTTGATCACGGGGCCGACGGGGGCGGGGAAATCGACCTTGCTGGATGCGATGACGCTGGCGCTGTATGGCCGGGCGGCGCGTTATGGGAATGAGAAGGCGGATGAGATGATGAGCCGGCACACGATGGAGTGCTTCGCGGAGGTGGATTTCGAGACGGGTGGGCGTCGGCTGCGGGCGACGTGGCGGCTCGGGAAGACGAAGACGGGCAATTTGAAGCCGGTGCAGCGCACGCTGGCGGATGCGGTGACAGGCGAAATTCTGGCGGACAAAGGTCGCGAGGTGGACCCGATGATCGAAGCGCTCACGGGGCTGGATGCGCAGCGCTTTCTGCGCTCCGTGCTGCTGGCGCAGGGACAGTTCGCGGCCTTTTTGAAGGCGAAGCCGAATGAGCGGGCGGAGTTGCTGGAGAAGATTACCGGCACTGAGATTTACAGCGACCTCTCGGTGCTGGCCTACGAGACGCATCGGCAGAAGGATGAACAGGTGAAGCAGCTCAAAGCCAGCCTCGGAGCGGTGACGGTGCTGGATGACGAAGCGCGGACGAAGCTGGAAACCGATCTCACCGAGGCCCGCACGACCGCCGAACGTCTCACGACCGAAAGCCAGGCCGCGGCAAAACTGTGGCATGATCAGCGCGAGCATGCGTCCATCGTGGCCGAGCTGACGAAGCTGGCCGCGACGGAACAACAGCTCCAAACATCGCAGGCGCAGGCCGCCGCGGAGGTTTTGAAGGTTAAAGCGCTGGCTGATGAGGCGAAGCAGCAGCGCACGAAACGTGAGCCGGTGTGGGAACAAGCCGCTGGCATGGCGGCGCAGAGCGATCAGCTCGAAAAGCAGCTCGGCGAGAGTCGCGCCACGTATCAAATCTGGGCGAAGGAGCAGAAGGAGGCGGCATCACGTCGCGAAGCGGCTGAGAAAGCGCTCGCGGCGCACATCGAGGCGGCGCAGGCGCTGGAGGCGTGGCTGAACCAAAACGCGGCCGATGCGGAACTGGCGGAGCGTTTGCCGAAGCTGCGTGTGGCCGTCCGTGAATGGCGCACGGTCTTTGAAAAGCTGGCTGAAGGCCGGAAGCGTCATGCGGAGGCGCAAACGCTGCATGGGAAGATCACGGAGGCGGAAACGCAGACGGTAGCTTTGGCGAAAAAAGCAGCGGAAAGCACCGCGAAGGCGAAAACGGATCGCGTCGAGCTGGAGAGGCTCGCGAAGGCGCTCGAAGCGCAACGCGAGGTGACGCGGCAGGCGGAGCGGGTGGCGGGTTTTGACGAGCACCGGCATGATTTGAAGCCCGGCGAGCCTTGTCCGCTCTGCGGAGCCAGCGAGCATCCCTTCGCGACGAGCGGCGCGAGTTTTGAATCCCAGCTCCAAACCGCCCGGAAGCTGCTCACGACCTTGGAGAAGCAGTGCGAGAAGTCGAATCGCGATCTGGCGCTGCTGGAGCGTGAGCTGGCGAAGGTGGAGACGGAGGTGGGCGCAGAGACGAAGCGGGTGGCGGAGATGCGGAAGCGTCTCGCGGAGGTGCAGGCCCCAGCGGATGGAGTGCTGGAGCAGTGGAGTGATGAAGAGAGCAAGAGGCGTGGAGAGCTGACGACGCTTTCGTGCTCTGGCGAGCACGCCTACGGCGCTGTAGGCGCAGTCGCCAGACTGCGGAAGGACGCGTCGCAAGCTGTTGGAGCCCCGCGTTCTGGCGAACGCGCCTACGAGCCTGCGGAGGCTGAGCGTGAACTCGATGCGCTGGAAAGGCGGGGGGCGACTTTTGCGAAGAAGCAGCAGGACGCGGCGCAGCAGCGCAGCGAGCGGCAGAAGCTGGAAGGCGAGATCCAGCTCGCGAAGGCGGATGAGGCGGCGAAGACGAAGCGGCTGGAGGAGTTGAAGGCCGAGGGCGTGTCGCTGAGAACGAAGGCGGATGCGTTGAAGGCGCAGTTGAGCGAACTGCTGGGCGGCCAGACGCTGGTGGAGGATCGCCAGCAGCATGAAGCGAAGGTTGTGACGGCGGAGAAGGTCCTGCGCGACGCGGAGGCGAAGCTCACGAAACTGCAAACCGATCTCGCGGCGCTGAAAGCGAAGGTGGAGCAGCTCGAAGCGCGACGGAAGCCTTTGGCGGATCAGCAGGTGTTGAACGCGGAGGCTTTGGCGGAGCTGGAAACGACGGCGAAGGCGCTGCACGAGGCCTTTGCCACGAAGCGCACCGAGGTGGGTTCGCTGGAGCAGCAGGCGAAGAATGATGACGAGGCGCGGAAGCGTCGCGAGGCCGGTGGAGCCGAGTTGCAGGCTGCGGAGGCCGAGGCGCTGAGGTGGGGCCGCTTGAAGGAGCTGATCGGGTCGGCAGATGGCGCGAAGTTTTCACGCTTCGCTCAGTCGCTCACGCTGCGGCAGCTCATCGGGCTGGCGAACGAGCATCTCAAGGTGCTGGCCGAGCGGTATCGCCTGATGGCGGCTCCGGGCGATGAGCTGGATCTGCGCATCGTCGATTTGTATCAGGCGAATGTGGATCGGCCGATGGAGAGCTTGTCCGGCGGCGAGAGCTTCCTCGCGAGCTTGGCGCTGGCTTTAGGGTTGAGCGAGCTGGCATCAAGGCATCATCCGATCGACTCGTTGTTCATTGATGAAGGCTTCGGCACGCTGGACTCGGAGACGCTGGAGGTGGCGCTGAGTGCGTTGGAAAATCTGCGGTCACGCGGGAAGACCATCGGGCTCATCTCGCATGTGGATTTGCTCAAGGAGCGGCTTTCCACGCAGGTGAGAGTGGTGCGTGGGGCAGGCGGGACGAGCCGGATCGAGGTGGTGGCGTAGAACGAGTTTTCCAACTCGTTTCAGGAGGGGAGGAACGAGTTGGAAAACTCGTTCTACGGCTCAAGCGGCCTTCCAAACGAAGGTCACGGGCTTGTCGATGTCCGGGTGGACGCTGTGGTGGACAGGGCAGCCGAGGGCGGTGGCTTCGAGGAGCTTGCGTTCAGGGTGATCGGGCGGGAGCGGGATCTCGATAGTGATGGGCAGGCGCACGATGCGGCGCGGGCTGTCTTCACTCATGTGCTTTTCGATGCTGACCTTCATGCCAGTGACATCGAGCTGCTTCTGCTGCGCCTTGATGCCGATGACGGTGGCCATGCAGGAGGCCAGCGCGGTGGCGACGAGGTCAGTGGGGGAAAAGGACTCGCCTTTGCCGCAGTTATCCACGGGGGCATCGGTGATGAGGGTGTTCTTCGAGGGGCCGTGGGTGGCCTGGCAGCGGAGATCGCCGGTGTAATCGACAGTGATGGAGACAGCCATGGGAGGTGAGGTGGAGTGTTGGAGAATGGGAGTGATGGGGAGATATAAAAAGAGGAAGGCGTTGCGGCCTTCCTCTCGGAGATTGGGAGCTTCGGGGCCGCTTACTTCGGCTGGGCCGGGGTGGCGGGAGCGGCTGGAGCAGGAACGGGAGCCGGAGCAGGCGTCGTGGCGGCCGGTTTCGGAGCCTCGGGGGCTTTGGTGGCGGGAGCCGGCGTTGCAGGAGCTTTCGGGGCGTCGGCCTTCTTTTCCTCGGCTTTCGGAGCGGCGGCAGGAGCCGGAGCAGGGGTGGTCGCAGCTGCAGGGGCTGGGGTCACGGAGATCGGGCCGGGGGTCGCCGGGGCGGTAGGAGCAGGTGGTGGCTCGACAGGCTTGTCACCGAAGAGTTTGGACTTCTCCGGGGTCTGCTCGCGGGCGGTGAGCACGGCGAGGGAGAGGGTCAGCACGAAAAGAAGGACGGCGAGATAGACGGTGAACTTCTGGAGGACGTTCGTGGTCTGGGCACCCCACACTTGGCTGGTCATGGAATCACCAAAAGAGGCTCCGAGGCCCTCCTGGCGCGGACGCTGCATGAGGACGATGAGGATGAGGAGCAGGCAGACGAGGACTTCGACCACCGTGAGGATACCGATTAACATAAGAGGGAAGGGGAAAAGGGGCGCGAATATGTGGGCGGTTTCTGGCTTGGCAAGCGGCATTCCGGGCCGGAGGAGGTCATTGACGCCGGACCTCAATCCATGGCACAACGGACCTTTCCCGACCTTTTTCATGGATTCCAGCCCCTCGCCCTCCCGCGCCCGTCACGGTGTGATCGTCTTCGCCGTACTGCTCGGCATCATTCATTACATCGACCGGGTGTGCATCTCGAAGGCTCGCCCGCACATCCAGGCTGACCTGAGTCTGGATGACACGCAGATGGGGCTCGTCTTCTCCGCCTTCACGCTGGCGTATGCCTTGTTTGAGATCCCGGGCGGCTGGCTGGGGGACAAATGGGGCCCGCGGCGGGTGCTGCTGCGCATCGTGATGTTTTGGAGCTTCTTCACGGCAGCTACGGGCTACGCGTGGAATCAGGCCTCGATGATGGTGTGCCGTTTCCTTTTCGGCGCGGGCGAGGCGGGCGGTTTTCCCAACATCGCGAAGATGTTCAGCGTGTGGCTACCGCAGCGGGAGCATGGCATGGCGCAGGGCATCACTTGGCTGGCAGCCCGCTGGGGCGGGGCCTTTACGCCGCTGCTGGTGGTGTGGGTGCTGGGGCTGGTGAGCTGGCGGATGACCTTCGTGATCTTTGCCTGCCTAGGCGTGGTGTGGGCGGTGTGTTTCGCGATGTGGTTCCGCGATGACCCGAAGAACCACCCGCAGGTGAACGCGGGTGAGCTGGCCCTGCTGGAGGAGGCGCGGCAGAATCTCGGCACCGGCCACGCGAAGATCCCCTGGGGTCGCCTGCTCTCGACGCGATCTGTTTTGCTGCTGTGGGTGTATTATTTCTGCCTCAGTTATGTGTGGTACTTTTACATCACCTGGCTGCCGAAGTTCATGGAGGCCAAGGACGGCCTGCAAATGGACATGGCGGCTACTTCCAGCTCCATCCTGAACGGGTTGCCGCTCTTTTTCGGCGGCATCGGCTGCTTCGTGGGCGGGGTGATGGCCAAAAAACTCGCGGCCAAAGACGGACGCATCAGCGCGGCGCGGCGGAAGATCGGCTTCGCGGGTCTGCTGGCGGCGGGAGCACTCATCGCTCTCGCGGCGCAGCTGAAGAATCCCGTCTTTGCGATGCTGGCGCTCGGCACCTCCGGCTTCTTCAACGATCTCTCCATGCCGGGAGCCTGGGGTGCCTGCATGGACATCGGCGGCAAGCTCGCGGGGTCCGTCTCCGGCAGCATGAACATGATCGGCAATCTCGGCGGAGCCCTCGGTGGCGTGGCCGTGCCATGGTTGATGCAGTCGATGGGCTTCGGCTGGGATGGTGTGCTGTATGTGGCGGCAGGGACCTACCTCATCTCCGCCGTGTGCTGGCTCTTCATCGACTCGGATCAGCGGCTCGAATCGTGATGAAAGGTCGGCTTCTTATCCCTGCTCACCGCGTCATGGCAGCTTCTCAGCAGCGGTTTGAAACTCGTCACGCTTTCGCGAGGAGGCTTCATCATTCATGACTTGGGAAATCATCGCGCTTCTTTTCCTCGCCGGGCTTAGCGCCGGATTCATCGACGCCATCGCGGGCGGCGGGGGATTGATCTCCGTGCCAGCGTTGCTCGCAGCGGGTTTGCCACCACAGATCGCTTTGGGCACCAACAAAATGCAATCCACTTGGGGCACGCTCATGGCGGTGCGAAAGTATGCCAAGGCGGGGCTCGTGTCATGGCATCAGGTGCGTCTCACGGTGCTCGTCACGTTTGTGTTTGCCTGCCTCGGCACCTGGACGGTCACGCAGGTGAGCAATGAGGTGCTCAAAAAGATCGTGCCGTGGATGCTGCTCGGCATCGCCGTGTATGTGCTGCTGAGTACGGGCCTCGGAAAAACAGCGGCGAAAGCGCGGCTCAGCCTTGTGGCCTTCGCCTGCCTCGCGGGCAGTGTGCTCGGCTTTTACGATGGCTTCTTCGGACCGGGCACGGGCACCTTCTGGACGATGGCCAGCATCTCTCTTCTTGGTCTCGAACTCACGCGTGCCACCGCCTTCACGAAGGTGGTGAACCTCACGAGCAATCTCGCCTCGCTGCTCGTCTTCGTCATGGCTGATCGCATTCACTATCCCATCGCAGCAGCCATGATCGCGGGTCAGCTCATCGGCGGCAGGCTGGGAGCGAGCATGGCGATCAAACATGGCGCAGGCTTCATCCGCGTGGTCTTCATCACCGTCGTCTTCGCGATGGTGACGAAATTGTTGTGGGACCAGTTTGCTGCGGCTTGATCTGATTCAGGCATGAATCCGCAGGCATGAGCACGGCGTATTTGCCTCACCCTCTCCTCCGCCTATGCTCACCGCCTCCATGTCCACCGTCCAGTCCACGGCCAAAGGCCGCCAGTTCCCGAAGTTCGATCTCTCACGCCTGCTTGGCACCGTTTTCAAGCCCACCTTCGGCCGCACCATTTGCATCCTCATCGACCTGCCAGACCTCGCGGAGGCCAAAGACCATGCCTTCCTCAACAATCCAGCGCGTGCCATCCAGAAGCGGGCGCATGATTATTTCTTCCAGGGTCTCAAAAACGGCGTCGCGGACGAGCTCGTGCTCAAAGGCGGCGAAATGTATGCCTACACGCAGACCACCGGCAGCAACCTCGACCTCCCCGATGCATGCGTGGACATGAGCGGCAAGCAGCTCAGCCTCGAAAAGGACATCTACCCGAATTACGACATCATCCTCTGCATCTCCACTTTCAGCGCCACCGCACCGCTGACGGCCTTTGCCAAGCAGTACGGCTTCCGCGGTGCCACCCTGCATGGCGTGAACGAGGTCATCCTCAACTCCGGTCTCGCCGTCGATTATGAAGAAGTCAGCGTCGATGCCGAAAAACTGCGTCTCGCCATGACACGCTCCGATTGGGTCGAGATCGACTTCACGGTCGAAAACGGGCCCGACATGACCGTGCGCCTCGAATTGAACCGCCAAGAAGCGCAAAAGAGTCACGGCCTCTGCCAAGGCGATGCGCCTGACATTGCGAATCTGCCTGCGGGTGAAGTGTACTTCGTGCCCACGGGTGCGGAAGGCACTTTCCCGCTCAAATACGAAGACGGCACGCTCGGCAAACTCACCGTCACTGGCGGTCGCATCATCAAAGCCGAGCTCATCGAAGGCAAACAATCCACCATCGACGAGCACAACGCCAAACTCACCGATGATCCGATGACCGGCGTGCTCGGCGAGCTTGGTTTTGGCACGCAGGTGCTGCCTGTGTCCGGTGCGGACATCCAAGATGAGAAGGTGCTCGGCACCTGCCACCTCGCCACCGGTCGCGATGACCATCTCGGCGGCCACATCACGCCCGCTCAATTCAAGCGCCATCAAAACGCCACGCACGACGACATCCTCTTCGCGCCGCACAAGACGCCGAATTTCGACATCAAGCAGGCCCGCATGCACCGCGATGGCGTGACGACCGTGCTCATCGAGCACTTCCAGCCAGCGAAGCATCTCCTCGATGCTCTCGCGGCGGATTGATCCTCAAGCGAGGATGTCCTTCATCACCTTCGCGCCCTCGACGCCGCTCAGGCGGGCGTCGAGGCCCTGAAACTTGAAGCTGAAGGCATCGTGCTTGATGCCGAGCTGGTGAAGCATCGTGGCATGCAAATCGTGAACGGTGGTGATTTTCTCCACCGCCGCATAGCCGAGGTCATCCGTGGCACCATGCACGATGCCGCCGCGACTGCCCGCGCCAGCCATCCACACGCTCATCGCTTTGTTGTGATGATCGCGACCGCTGCCTCCCTGAGACATCGGCGTGCGGCCAAATTCGCCCGCCCACATGATGAGCGTCTCATCGAGCATACCGCGCTGTTTGAGATCGGTGATGAGCGCCATGCAGGCGCGGTCGATCTCCTTCGCCTTTTGCTCCACGCCGAGCTTCACGCCGCCGTGGTGGTCCCAGTCCTTGTGATAAAGCTGGATGAAACGTGTGCCACGCTCCGCGAGACGTCGTGCGAGCAGGCAGTTCGACGCGAAAGAGCCATCGCCTGGCTGGCAGCCGTAAAGCTCCAACGTTTTTGCGCCTTCCTTGCTCACGTCCATCAGATCCGGCACGCTCGCCTGCATCTGGAAGGCCATCTCATACTGCGCGATGCGTGTGGCGATCTCGGGATCATCGACCAGCGAATCGTGCGCCTTGTTCAGCGCATTGATCGCCGCCACATCGGCACCTTGTCGCTCGCGTGTGATGCCATTCGGGTTCGTCAGATACAAAACGGGATCGCCTTTGGCCCGCAACTGCACGCCTTGATACTTCGACGGCAAAAAGCCGCTGCTCCACTGCCGCGCCGCGATGGGCTGGTTCTGCCCGCCTTGGCCTAGCGAGGTCAAAACGACGAATCCTGGCAAATCCGCCGCCTCCGTGCCGAGTCCATACGTGATCCACGACCCCATGCTCGGCCTGCCCGCGATCTGCGAGCCGGTGTTCATGAACATGTGCGCCGGATCATGATTGATCGCGTCGGTGGTCATGCTGCGGATGAGGCAAATGTCGTCGATAACACTGCCGATCTGCGGAAACAGCTCACAAATCTCGATCTGGTTCTTCCCGAACTTCGCGAACTTGTGCTGCGGCCCGAAGCAGTTCAGCGGCTTGCCTTGAAGCTGCGCCAGCTGCTGCCCCTTCGTGAACGACTCCGGCATCGGCTTCCCGTCCATCGCCGCGAGTTTCGGCTTCGGATCAAACGTCTCCAAATGCGACGGCCCGCCCGCCATCGTCAGCCAAATCACCCGCTTCGCCTTCTGCGGCAGCGGCAGCGATTTCAAAACACCTAGCGTCGGCGCGGCGGAAGCCGGCTGCAACAGTGAGGCCAACGCAACGGCCCCGAGACCTTGCGACGTTTTACCGAGAAAGGCGCGGCGATGAAGAGGAGAGATCATGATGGGAACTTTACGCGATGAAGAGCCGCAGTGTTGCCCAAGATTCGGCGGAGGGGAGTGGAAAGCGATGACAACATCCTGCCCCTTGGCCCGTTCAGGCCGCATGAATTTGATCACTCGTCGGCGATTCCTCCGCGCCAGCAGCCTTGGCCTTGCGGCGGCGTCGATTTCGCGTGCGGAGACGCCTGCGCCGCAGCTCCAGCCGCTGCTCACGCCGGATCTGGATTTCTACGACGTGTCTCGCGGCACGCCGAAGCCGCACACGCTCGTGGGCGAGGCCTTGCTCCAGGCTCGCCTCACGCCGGAGACGTGGCGCTGTGAGATCACGGCGGATGCCTTTATCGAGGACCCGCACACGAAGGTGCCCGCCACCTTGCAAAAGCCGCTCACGCTGGCCGATGGCAATGCGCTCGATCTGCCCACGCTCATGGAGCTGGGCAAGAAGCACGAGGTTCACTTCCTCAAAGCCATGCAGTGCCTGAACATCGACACGCCGCTCGGCCAGGGCCTGTGGACCGGCGTGCCGCTGCGCGAGGTGCTGAAACTCTGCGGCAGGATGAACAACGTCCGCCGCATCTACTTCTGGGGCTTTCACAACCACGATCCGAAGCAGGTCTTCAAATCGTCCGTCAGCTACACGCAGTGCTTTGAGACCGCGCCGGGCGATCTGCCCATCTTCCTCGCCTACCGCGTGAATGGTGCGCCGCTCAGCCTGGAGCGCGGCGGACCGGTGCGCATGATCGTGCCGTGGTCGCACGGCTACAAATCGATCAAGTGGCTCCAGCACATCTTTGTCACCAACGATGCCCGCAACAACGACACCTACGCGCACGGCAACAACGATCCCGATTCCGTGCTGAAGACCGCCGCCTATGTCGATAAGAGCCTCGACGGGCAAAAAATCCCCGCCGGTCAGCCCATCTTCATCACCGGCCAAGTGGTGAGCGGACCGTCTGGCGTGCAGCGAGTCGAATACTGGCTGCGCCGCATCGAAGGCGAGCCACAACCTCTCGCCGATGACGCATCCGAGCTGCTCAACGCCCCGTGGAAACCCTGCGAACTCGAAGCGCAGCCCGATTGGCCCTCCGTGCTGCCTCAAGGCGTGAAACCAAGCCAAGTGCTCGCCTTTGATGCCGCCACAGGCCGACCGCAATCATGGCCGTCGCGCTATGGCATGTGTGCCTATCACGCGATGGTCAAAAACCTCCCACCCGGCCGCTACGAGGCCCGTGCCCGCAGTGTGGACCTCAATGGCTATGCGCAGCCCGAGCCGCGTCCGCTGCAAAAGACCGGCAAGAACGGCATCCAGGTGCGCCGATTCGAGATCATCGCATGAAACGCATCGCCCTCCTTCTCATCGCCGCCAGCTCGGCACACGCACAGCAGCCCGTCTCACGCGAAAAGGCGCTCCATCTCGCGGGTAATGTTCACGTCATCTTCGAGCACAAGTGCAACGAATGCCACGGCAGCCATTTGAAGAAGCCCGAGGGCAAGTTCGGCCATGTGCTCGATCTCAAGCGTCTCGCCGACAACCTCGACTACATCGAGCGCGGCAAACCTCACCGCTCCGAGATTTATCGCCTCGTGAACGACGGCGAAATGCCGCCGGATGATCACCCGAAGACCCCGCCGCTCACCGGCGAGGAAAAAGAAGTCGTGCGCCGCTGGATTCAGGCCGGTGCCCCGCATGAACTGCCCGCCGAACTCCCGAAGCGCACCTTCACCACCCCCGCACCACCTCCGGCGAAAACCCACACCACCGCTCGCGTCACCCTCGACCTCCGCGACCGTCCCGCCGCCGAAGTCTTTGCCGAGATCACGAAGCAAACCGGCCTGCGCATCGACTACAACGCGCCCGCCAAAGAGCCACGCCTCTCCATCACCCTGAAAAACGGCACCGCCCTCGAAGCCCTCGACTACCTCGTCCTCTGCGGCAATCTCGCCCTGAGCTGGGAAGGCGAAATCGCCCAGGTGAAGCCTGTCTCAGCCTCCGCTGGCAAGTGAGGAGTCACCTTTCAGGTTACTCTATGAACAAAAACGCTTTCGTGTTCAATAAGGCGTGTGGCATGCCTTCGAACGCCAAGATTCGAGTGCCTAGTTGAATCACTTCTTGCCGCTCTTCGCCTTCAGCCTTTCCTGCCAGTCCTGGTGCTTCTGTTTGAAGGCCTGGAACTCGCGATACTCGTCGGGTGAGATGCGGCCGTCTTTGTCTTCGTCGATGGCGTCGAATGGCGCTCGACCTGACACACGGCGAATCTATCTCCGCAGCGCGTTGACCAGCTCATCCACCTTGTTGATGAGGTCCTGCATCTGACTCTGGTTGTAGCCGCCATCGGCTCCCATGCCCAGTGTGCCAACGCCGTTGCTGTTGTTGCTCGTTTGGGCCAAAGCATTCGCGATGGCGTTGTTGAGGTCGCTGATCGTCGCTCGCTGCTGGATGTCGGCATTGAGCGAGGTGAGCTGTGAACGCATCTCCGCGCTGGAGGCAGGCGAGTTGTTCGCGGGTTTGGTGGGATCGAAAGGCATGATCGCAAGAAGGTTAAGGTTTAGGCTGAAGAATGTGGGCAAGAGAATGGTGGAGTAAGAACCCGTTGCTTGATTCTTCTGCCCCCATTCTCCTGCCTATCTATTTCGTCATTATGGGCTGACGGTGACCTTCACCACATCGGTCCAGTCGCCGTTCGGGGTGCCTTTGTCCCAGAAGCGCATGCGGTATTCGCGGACTTCGGGGGTGCCCGCCACGAGCAGGGGGCGCTCGTCCATGTAGGGGTTTTCGGTGTCGATGGCTTGGAACTCCCAGGCTCCGGTGCCGCGTCGGCTTTCGATATAGACGCCCATGTGACCGTATTTGGCGAAGCGCAGACGCACGCACTGGCAGCCCGCGCCTTGCTCGGTCTCGGCGCTGAACTTCGGCACCTGCTTCTCGGTTTGCTCAGCACCGATGATGCCGAGATCCGTGGCGATGGCGTCGGTCATCGCGGAGGAGAGCTTCATCTTGGCGATGAGGGCAAAGATGCGGTTCAGCGTGCCGGGTAAGGTGGCGGTGACTCCGGCAGGCAGCGCGGGTGCGGTGAAGGTGGGCAGCACCATGGCGCTGGTGCCGCTGCCGGTGAGCACATCGTCCACGGCATCGGTGGTGCTGGGGGAGAAGTTACGCACGGCGCTGAGCCAGGTGCCGAGGACGTAGTTGGCAAACTTTGCGTCGTTCACGCTGGCGGTGATGTCAGCGGCGATGACACCGACTGTGGGGCCGTGAATCGGGAGTTTCACGGCGTAGTTGTCGAGCCAGTTGACCTGATCTCCGATGCGGCTGGGGTAATAGACTTGGCGTTTCATTTGAGTGCGTTTGTTCGGTTGTTTGGGTGGGTTGAAATAGTCGGACGGCTGGTCCCAGAAGGAGCTGTCCCAGGTAGATTGGTCCCAGTTCATGAGTGTGGTCCGCACAGTCCTCTGTGCGGTGCTTGGGGTTGATAGGTTGCCGCACAGGGGTCTGTGCGGACCACTTTGGGCTCGATACCGCGTCTCGCGGGCTGGATACCGCACGCGCCGGGCTGACAAGTCTGCGGCGCGGGATGGAACCCGCCGCTCCGGGGTGCGATACCGCGCGGCGTGGGTCGCATACCATTTGGCGCGGGGAGCCATCCCATTTCCTTCGGGATGAAACCCGCCGCTGCCGGGTTGGCTACCATTGGGCGGAGTGACGAACCCGCCCGGCGGGGGTTGGATACCCTGGCGCGGACCAACGAACCCGCCGCGTCCGGGTTTGATCCCAAAGATGCCGGGTATGCCGTTTGGTGGCTGAAATGGCCTCCTGAGGCGAAAATGAGGGCTGTTTGGCGTGTTGGGAGGCTCATGGTGTGCGTCGGGTGTGACGCCGCCGATGAGAGCACAGCTCCCGCAGGGGCCGTTAGTCAATCATAGGTGACGTGCCTTCACTCCTCGTCGTCCTCGTCCTCCAGCTCCCCGGAGAACTGCTCCAGCGTCATGCCGAGTCCATGGCTTATCTGCGCCGTGACAGGTAGCGTGGGATTCGCTTTGCCACGCTCGATCTTGCCGAGGTATTGCCGACTGACGCCACTCTCGCGAACGAGGCCGTATTTGCACACTCCACAGCGTTCCCGCAACTCCTGAAGCCGACGCGGCAGCCGCTCGCGGATGCGCTCGGCGTAGTCGCGGGCGTCGTGGTTGTCCGGCGCGGTGGGCATTGGGAGCCAGCATCAAGGCGAGGTGCCTGCTTCTACTTCGTCTCCTTGGCATACTGCTGCCACGCGGCTTCGATCTTGGCAGTAGCGGCGTCGCCGGTGTGGAAGATGAAGCGGTGGTGGAGCTTCAGATGCTCGCCGGATTTCAGCGTGGTGGTGCCATCGGGCAAGGTGGGGTCGTAGTCGTGCTGGGCGAAGGGATTGGCAGTGAAGAGGCCGTAGGTGCGGACATTCCAGCGCGTGGGATAGCGATAGCTTGCGGGGTGGTTGAGAAAGGCGCTGGCGAGGTTCGTCCATTCGTTGGGGTGGGTGGTCTCGTTGTAGAGTTCTTCATCACCATTGGCGTAGCGGATGTAGAGGTAGCGCTCGGTGCAGACGGGGTGGGCGGGCTCTTGCGAAAAAAAGGTTCGTCGTCTCACAAACGCACTATTTGCCAGGCATCTTCTACCTTCTATCTCTATGGCTGGCAGCGGGTGGATGCGGGATGAAATGCTGATTTGCCTCATTCTTCTGTTCCTATAGAGGCACTTCTCCTTCCATCGCATAATCTTCGGTTACCTGCCTCGTTTCGCTTGCGTCCTCGGCCTGCTATTCACTTTATCAGCGCAAATGGTGTGCCGTGTTGAGTCTGTTTTTTAGAGGCTAAGATTGGCACTGTTATCGAGAGCGAGGCTGTAGATCTTTCTGCATCAATGCATCCATCCTTTTCAGCGCGGCAGCCATCGCTTTATCTCCTGCGAGATTGTTCACCTCTTGGGGATCGGTTTGCAGGTTGTAAAGTTCTGCGCCCTCCTGGCCCCAGTGCATGTAGCTGGCGGTGGCGACTCGGAGCGCGGTACCGGTGTGACCGCCGTAGTTGAGCACCTGGGTCAACGCGGGTTCGTCGTGGGATGCTGCGGGATTTTTCAGGAGTGCGGCAAAACTTTCGCCTTCCATCTTGCGTGGGCTTTTCAGGCCGAGGTGCGCCATGAGCGTCGGGAAAAGGTCAATCAACTCGACGACACGATCACACACCTGTCCGCTGGCGATGCCTGGTCCGGCGATGATGAGCGGCACCTGGGCGGAGCGGGCGTAGAGGCTGCGATTGCCCCATAGATTGCCATGATCGCCCAGATGGAAGCCGGTCATGCTGGTGAAAACAACGATGGTGTTTGATGGATCGAGCGTGTCGAGCACGAGACCGAGCTGCGCATCCATGAAGGCTGTCTGTGATCGATAGGCCGCGGTGAATTGCCGCCGCTCTTCCGGCGTGACCTGCCGCTCCGGGAGGATGCCTGCGATGAGGGCTGATGCAGGTGCATTTTGAGGTTCGGCGGAGACTTCAGGCACTGTGAGGGTCTTAAACTTGTCCAGCCAAACACCCGGCACGGCATTGCGAAACTCGGGATTGCTCAGGCCCAGCACCGCCAGCACGGGTTTCTTCAACGCTGCGGCTTTTTGCATCTGGGCGATGAGGTCACGCGCTGCACGCCCATCGGCAGTGTCCGCATCTTCGATGGGAGCACGGCGGATCACGAGCAGCCCGCCGATGGGTTCCTTTTTTCCATTCGCCTCTTCATAGGTCACGGGCACGCTGAGCACGTTTTTCATGCCTGCGGGTTTTTCATCGGCATCGGTGGGGCCAGGCATCGCATCAACCCAGGATGTGGCATAGTCTTCGCGGATGAAGATGCGGCCTGCTTTGAGTGTGAACCATCCCTGATCACGCAGCCACTTCGGCAGTGTGAAGGCATCCTTCGGCAGATCGGGGGCATACTTGTAGTTTCCGACGATGCCGAGCGTGCTGGGGCGCAGTCCGGTAAAGGTGCAAACGCGGGCAGCCGAGCCATTGGTGTGCTGTGTGTAAGCCCGTGTGAAGCGCAGGCCTCGGGCTGCCAGCTTGTCAAGATTCGGCGAGATGCCTCCCTCGGTGCCATAACAGCCGAGATCGGTGTTTTGCGCATTCGCTATAATCAACACGACATTCGGCGTGGCCGCTGAGAGGCTGAGGCCGGCAAAGAGATGGGTGATAAAAAGAAGGTGTTTCATCGTGGCAAGGTTTGTCATGGCTGGGTGAGTGTTTGCTGGGCGGTGTTATGCCAGGTTTCGCGGGTGGCTTCGAAGGGGATGACACTCATGACGAACTCGAAACGCTCGCCTTTTGAGTAGCCCTCATCGCGGAAATAGAGTGCACGGAACTTGTTGTCTTCTCCACCACGATGCAGCAGTTGATTTTGACCGGGATACTCGGTGGGGAAGCGATACGCGATACCGAGGCCCGATGTGGGGTCATAGCAGGCCAGTGCACGCAGCGGCGGCTGGAGTTCGGCATCGAGATCACGCGGAGAAGTGCTTTTTCCTGGAGGGTGATGTCCGCTGCGAGTCGTGCCATCCGCTTTGATGGTGAGCCATTCGGTGAAGCTCTCGGGCATCATGTGCATGAAGGCGTATTTGTAGCCCGCGAAGCGCTCGGGCGTGATGGCTTCCAGCACCTCGTAACTCTGCGTGACACGGTAATGCGCCGTGCCTGCTGGAAACTCGAACCGGGCGCACACGCGCAGCGGACCGATGGTGGAGCGCCGTGTGAGCATCACGGCGCTGGCGCTGTGTGTGTCGGTCAATTTGAAGGCGGGTTTCCCATCCGTCACCACCGGCACGTCGCGGCCATCAATGCTGAGCATCAGGCTCTCCGTGACCTCGCCGCCATGCCCGGTTCCCATCGCTTGACCATCCCAATGAATGACTGTGCCGGTAGCCCCGCTGATCTGACCGACAATGTGCTCCTTATAGCGAATCTCCGCCACGTTCCATGCATGACGCTCATTGAAAGTGACCCTGAATGCCTTGCTTCGGACAGCGAGCAACACAGAGTTTTTTTTCGGTTGCCGCTCAAAGCTGATGCTTCGCAAATCATCCGCCGCGTGAGCAGTGACACAGGTCATTGTGAGGATGGTTGTCAGGATTTGCCTCATGCCAGCACCTCCTTCACGACATGGCCCTTCACATCCGTCAGGCGGAAATCTCTGCCGCTGTAGCGATAGGTCAGCCGCTCGTGATCGAGGCCGAGGAGGTGCAGAATCGTGGCATGGAGGTCGTGGATGTGGACGCGGCCTTCGAGGCCTTCACGGCCATAGTCATCGCTGATGCCGTGCCTCATGCCGCCTTTCACGCCGCCCCCGGCCATCCAGATCGTGAAGGCGCGGTTGTTGTGATCACGGCCATTGTCAAACTGAGCAAAGGGCGTGCGGCCAAACTCCCCTGCCCACACGACGAGCGTGTCTTTGAGCATGTCGCGTCGTTTCAAATCCGCCAGTAGCGCGGCGATGGGCTGATCCACAGCAGCGGCGCTTCCTGTCATGCATTCTTTGAGGTCTTTGTGGTGATCCCAGCCGCCCGTGCCGATCTCGATGAAGCGCACGCCGGCCTCCGCGAACTTCCGCGCATACAGGCACTGCCGTGCGAAGTCATCCGTGAGAGGATTGCCGATGCCGTAGGCTTTGAGGGTCTCGGGCCTTTCTTTGCTCAGGTCCATCAGCTCAGGGACGGCGCTCTGCATTTTGAAGGCCATCTCGTAACTGCCGATGACGGCCTCCAAGTCGGTGTTCACCACGTCCTGCACGAGTCGCTGCTGGTTCATGCGCTGGAGCAGATCGAGCTGCGCCCGCTGCTTCTCCGGCGTGAGATGCGTGGTGACGAGGTTTGGCACGGGATCGCCTTTGTCTTTACCGCCGGGCTTCACCATCGTGGCCTGATATGAGGCGGGCAGGAAAGCGCTGCCGAGGTTATTACCGCCTAACTTGCCCAGCGGATTCATGCCGATGAAGCCTGGCAAATCCTGCGTTTCCGCGCCGAGGCCATATAGCACCCACGAGCCGATGCTAGGCCGCGCCTGGAGCTGATTCCCTGTGTGAAACATCGGCACCGCTGTCTCATGCGCCTGCGCCTCCGTGTGCATGGCGGTGAGCACACAGAGGTCATCCGCGTGCTTCGCCACATTGGAAAACAGCGTGCTGATCCACTGCCCGCTCTGCCCATGCTGAGCAAACTTCCAAGCGCTGCCCATGAGCTTGCCGCCCTTGCCCGCTTCATAGGGTTTACCGCTGTCCGCCTGGAGCTTGGGTTTGTAATCAAACGTGTCGAGATGCGACACACCACCCTGCATGTAGAGCAGGATGACACGCTTCGCTTTGGCGGCATGATGCGGCTGCTTCGTGGTGGCCTGTGCGGAGAGAGCGGCAAAAGCCGTCATGCCAAATCCGCTGGCCGTGCGCAGCAGCATGTCGCGTCGAGTGAGGATGGGTGGTTTCAT
Source organism: Prosthecobacter sp. (assembly GCA_044370285.1). Taxonomy (GTDB): domain Bacteria; phylum Verrucomicrobiota; class Verrucomicrobiia; order Verrucomicrobiales; family Verrucomicrobiaceae; genus Prosthecobacter. The sequence goes on along the minus strand of JBILVU010000005.1, from coordinate 27,137 downwards.
GGGATTAGTAGAGATAACGGAACTCCGCTGAGGCGAACAAGGTCTGGCAAAAAGCTGCATGAGATTCTGCTCCGCTTTGCACGAACGCCGTGGCATCACGCAGCTCGTTTTCGGTCGGCTTGCGGTTCAAGATGGCGTCATAGGCCGATGTCACAAACACAGCGGCGTCATCGTGCTTCAAGCGTGCCGCAGTCTTCTTCGAGTGCTCGATGATGAAGGGGCTGTTCATCAGATAGAGCGCCTGGGTGGGCACGGTGGTGGGGCTGCGCCTGCCGGTGACGAGTTCGGGGTCGGGGAAGTCGAAGACCTTCCAGTCCTCCGGCACATAGTCGCGCAGCACGGGCTGGTAGATTGTGCGGTGGCTGGTGAGAGGTTTGATCCATTCAGCGGGGTTCATGGACTTGATGCGGTCGTCCTTATCCATCGGCACAAAGCGCGGGGCGGGCGGCTCCAGCTTCAAGCTGCCGCTGATGTAAAGAATGGAGTCGAGAATGGCATCGGAGTCGAGCCTGCGGCGGCTCATGCGCCAGTGCAGGCGATTCGCAGGGTCCAGCTCAAAAGCGTTCGCATCATGCGCACTGCTGAGCCGATAGACGCGGCTGCGCATGATCTCGGCGATCATCTTTTTCACGCTCCATTCCTGCGCGATGAAGCGCGTGGCGAGGTGATCGAGCAGCGCGGCGTTGCTCGGTGCTTGGCCGGTCTTGCCAAAGTCATCCGGCGTCTCGACGAGGCCCGCGCCGAAAAGATGGAGCCAGATGCGGTTTACCATCACACGGGCAGTGAGCGGATTCTGCGCACTGGCGATCCAGTCAGCAAGTTCGAGCCTGCCGCTTTGTTTTGGGTTCACGGGCTTCGTTTCGGCGGTGGTTAGCACTTGCAAAAAGCCGCGTGGGACAACGTCGCCCAATTGCGTGTCCTCGCCACGGATGTGGACAGGCACATCGGCGATCTTGTCATCGCGCAGGCCGGTCATGGAGTGGGAGAGCGAGGCGTTATAGCGATCTCGCAGCGTTTCGTATTTCGTCTGCAACTCCTCGGCATACGCCTTTGCTGCGATGACGGCGGGTTTGGCATCGACGATGGCGTCGTGCTCGCGGGTGGCCTTTTTCACGGGCACTTTTATCTCACCGAGCACGGCCCAGCGGGCATCGCGGTGCTTGAGCTGTGCGTAGGTGAGATCGACGCGGGCTTTGAGCAGCGCGGCCTGATCGGTATCGGTAAAGGTGACGTTTTCGGCCATCGGCAGCACCCCAGCGGCGAAGGAATCGCGCTGGCGATTGCGCCGCGCACCGAGCAGCGGCTCGGTGCTGGCGAAGATCCCGGCGAGTGCGTAATAGTCGCGCGTGGGGATGGGATCGAACTTATGATCGTGACACTTCGCGCAGGCGATGGTCAGGCCGAGGAAGGCGCGGCCCACGGCGTCGATCTGCTCCTCCGCCATATCCATGCGGAAGCGCTGCTGTGAGACCTCCCGCAGGTCTTTGACGCCCACGCAGAGAAAGCCGGTGGCGATGGTGGCAGCCGCACTTTTGGGATGCAAAAGATCACCCGCGATCTGCTGACGGATGAACTCGTCATACGGCATGTCCGCATTGATCGCGCTGATGGCCCAATCACGATACCGGAAGGCCAGCGGCAGCATGACATTGTGCGCGCCGCCGGTGGACTCGGCATAGCGGGCCACGTCCAGCCAATGGCGTGCCCAGCGCTCGCCGAAGCGCGGCGACTGCATGAGTTCAGCGGCATCTGACTGCTCCGTCGGTGGCAAGCCGGTGAGATCAAAGGCAATCCGCCGTCGCAGCTCATGCGGTTGCGCATCTGCGACGGGCCGCAGCCCTTTTTCCTCCAGCGCAGCGAGCACGAAACGGTCGATGTCTGTGCGCGGCCACTCAGTATCCATCACGGCTGGCACAGGCGGGTTCCTGATCGGCTGGAAGGACCAGTGCTTGCGGCCTTCATTGAGGTCGATGGTGCTCATCGCGGCAGATTTGCCATCACGTGGATCAGCGGCACCACTGGTGATCCACTTTTCAAAATCAGCGATGACTTCCGGTGCGAGGCGTTCCTTCGGCGGCATCTCCAGATCATCCTCATAATGGATGGCGGAGATGAGCAGGCTCTTCTTCACCTCACCCGGCACTACGCCGGGGCCGGTATCACCACCACGGCGAATGCCTTCGCGCGTATCCAGAAGCAGCCCGCCTTTGACATTCTCCGCCTCCGCGCTGTGGCAGGAGTAGCATTTCTCCACCAGCACCGGGCGAATCTTCGTTTCGAAGAAGCTCGTGTCATCAGCAGCGAGAGCGGCGGAGGCAACGAAGAATGGCAGGAGAGTTTTCATGTCTTGATTCATTCCGTCACACGCAGTTCCATGATTTCGAATGCCGCGTTTTCTTCCAAAGAGCTGAGCGTGATATTGTTCAGCCGTGCATTCACACCCGGCGTGGGTGTGAATGCGGCCAGCGGCACACGCGCCGTGATCCATCCAGCCGCATCAGGCGGAGGTAACGAATCCAGCACGGCAGATGAGATGCCCAGGCCTTCCGTGCGAAGCGTCACACGCAGCGGCACCGCACGCGCGATGCGCATCCGAAACTCCAGTCCCGCACCAGGAGCCAGCGCCACAAAGGACTGTCCTCGCTGAGCCGCCACATACAGCCGCCAGTGCAGCAAGCGCGGCCCTTCTCCCATCGGATCAGACACAACTTTCGGTCCTGCGGCCACACGCACAGGCCCGGTAGCATCCGCAGCCAGCAGTCTGCCAGCGATGCGCTCCCGCACAGGATCAAACGAAGCCGACCAAGTGCGCGGCAGCCGTTGGTTACGCAAGGGAGTAAGCGACTGCGAGACATCATGCGTGGCCATGAGCACCCCATCCGCTGCCACCTCCACAAGCTCACCATCGGCCAACCGGCGCAGGCGCACGCGACCTTCCTCGACACTCAGCCGCGTCATATCATCCGTCGCATCGAGCATGAAGACCGTTCCCAGCACCTCCAACTCTGCCGTAGGCGTCAGCACGTGCAGCGGCTTCCCCTTGGGTTGCGGAACAACCGTAGCCGTCAAAGTGACGCCGCGCATCACCACTCGCTTCCCCGTCTCCTCGCTCACCCGCGCCTCGCCTGCGCCGCTTAAAGTGAATTGCGTGCCATCCGAAAAACGCAGGCGCAGCAGCGACTCCTCATCCGCAGACTCAAACCGCCCTGCACGAAGATATTGCCCTTCCCCGACCACGCTCGAAGCCCCATCTTCCGTGTGCCATTTCACTATGCCTGATACTGCAAGCACCTCAACAATCTGCGCGGGTCGAGTCAGCCACCAACCGCACAACATCGCCAAGCAGGCTGCCGCAGCCGCGAGCGGACGCCAGGAGAGCCAGATGGAGCGACGTGGAGCCACCATCAACGGCTGCGATCTGCGAACTCCTGCAAGCGCGGAATCCAGATGCGTATAGCGCAGAAAGTCCTGACGCACGCTCGCATCCTTCACGATGAGTGATTCCAATTCCTGCGTTTCTGCCAGGGAAGCCACGCCTTCCAAGTAACGGCGCATCAGTTCAAGCTCATGTTCCGTTCGATTCATGTCCGTTCCTCCTGTGCGAGCACCTGCTGAGTGCAGTTCAGCAATGCGATGCGAATGCGGTGCAGCGATTTGTAGAGAGCCATCGCACTGCGGCCTGCCCGCGCTGCCAGTTCATCAATGCGCACCCCCGGCTTGTAGGCCTCTTCCACCAACGTGCGTTGATCATCCGTCAATTTGCGAAGGCAATCATTCAAAGCCCGACGCTCCGCCTCAAATGCATCCTCCGATTCCTCGGAAGCCACTGCCAGCAACCGCAGCGCCTCATCGCCAAACACATGCCGATCCCGGCGACGAGTCCGCAGAAATTCCATCGACACAAACCGCGCCACTCCAAACGCCCAGCGGCGAAAGTCATCCATGCTGGTGATGTCCTCAAACTTCCGCCACAGCACCGCCGCCACATCCTGCATCACCTCGCGCGAATCCTCCAACGTGGGCACCAACGACCGCACAAAGCCACGCAACGATTCCTCATGCTCCACATAGAGTCGGAGGAAGAGGTCATGGCGTTGCTGTTCGGAGTCGGTCACTAAACAAACATGACCAGTGCCCGCTTCATTTGCCGAAAATAATTTTCACAGGGCGAAAATGCCCGGCTGATGCCACGCTCACGAGCCTAGCGAGCGACCCACTCACTTCCCGCTCACCTTCGCCTTCAGGCGCTCCTGCCAGCCCTTATGCTTCTGTTTGAAGGCCTGGAACTCACGATTCTCGTCGGGTGAGATGCGGCCGTCTTTGTCTTCGTCGATGACTTCGATTGGAACTCGGACCCAGCCTCACTTCTTCTTCCCGAGGTTCTTCAGCTCCGTCTCCGTCCACATCATCATGCGGCCTTTTTCCTGATCGCGGATGGCGGTGACTGATTTGGTTTCGACGGCGCTGGCGGTGTGTTCCCACTCGCGGCGGATGTAGGTGAGGACACCGGCGATGTCTTCATCGGTGAGTTGGGGCAAAGGCGGCATGGCGAGGTTGTAGGTGCGGCCGCTGACTTTCACGGGGCCGGCGAGGCCGTGCATGACGATGCGGGCGAGCACGTCGGTCTTGCCGAGCACCCATTCGCTATCGACGAGCGGCGGCGCTAGGCCGTCGAGGCCGAAGCCGTGCGGCTGATGGCAGGCGGCGCAAAGCGTGGCGTAGATGGTTTTGCCTTTTTCAAACAGCGCGGTCTGCGTCTCGGTGAGCGGTTTGGTGACGGGCGGAGCGGGGGCGCCGGGTTTGCCGGGCCAGACGAGGCGTTTTTCGAGGTCGGCGGGCAGTTTGAGCTTCGGTGGTGATTTTTCGAGCCACACGAGCTTTACGGTCTTCGATTTGCTGTCGGTCTTGGCGAGGCCTTTGAGGATGGTGTCGCGGTTTTCGGGCGAGTTGGCGGCCAGATCGAGCATCTCGGCGATGGGTCCGGCTTTTCCGGCGAGAGCGATCAATTCGGCCAAAGCACCGATGACGGCCTTCGAGCCATCCGAAGGCGTTTGAGCGAGTGTTTTGGCAAAGGCGGCTTCTTTGCCCCGCAGGCCGGTGAGGGCGGCTTCGCGGATGAGGGCGTTTTTGCCGTGCGTGGCGAGCAGCGGGACCAATGCGGCATCGTTGATCGTTTTGATCGCGAGGTTGGCGAGCACGAGCGGATGTTTTTCAGCGGCGAGTTCGAAAACGTAGTCGCGAGGGGCCACACGCGCCGCAGCGGCGCGGACGTGCTCGCTTGGGTCGGTGAGCGCGGTCTTCACGAGGTCGGGCGTGATGGCGGCGAGGCCGTCGAGCGTCCACAGCGCATGCTCGCGGGCGATGGGGCTGTCGTTTTGCAGCAACTCCTTCAAAGCGGGCACCGCAGAGGTATCGGCGGACTCGACGATGAGCCGCTGCGCGGTGTCACGCACCCAGCCATTAGCATGCGTGAGGAGTTTCGCGTCCTTGCTGACCTTCACGGGCTTTGCGCTGCTGCCTTCCGGCACGATGCGCCAAATGCGGCCCATGTTGAAGGGCTGCTCGAGTTTCCGCGCCTGGATGTTCGCGATGAGGTAATGCGTGAGGAAGCTCTGGTGCTGGATGATGCCGCGATACATGTCCACGAGGTAAAGCGCGCCATCGGGGCCGTTGCAGGCGTTCACGGGGCGGAAACGCTCGTCGGTGGAGGTGAGGAATTCGCTGCCTTTGGCAGTGTTCGTGGCTTTCACGAGGCCGTCGGTCTCGCTCATGGTGAAGCGCTTCACCAAATTCGCGCCCGGCTCCGGCACGAAGGCATTGCCGCGATACGCCGATGGAAACGCATCGCCTCGATAAATGAGTGCGCCGCAGGTGGCGGTGGGACGTTGCAGCTTGCCGTCGGCGCTCAGCGTTTTGGCATCGTAACCGCGATTCACACCCGGCGTGGGATGCGCGGGATAGAGCGACTGATCGGCGGCGAGCTTCGCATTGATGCTCGTGGCGTTTCGCAGCAGCGGATTGCGAGCAAAGGCCTCTGTCGGCAGTAGATCGGCGCGGAGCATGTCGCTGTTGTAGTTGAAGTAGAGCCGCCCGTGGTCGTCCTGGCAGAGTCCCCACTGGCCGCGACCGAGGCCGACATCCTTCATCCACATGCCGCTGCGCAGCTTCAGCCGCGAGCTGTAACCCGCGCACCAGATCGAGTTGTCCATCGCCCACACCGGCGAGTTCGCCATGTGCTCCGGCTGTCCGCCGAGCGTGCCGAAGTCCGTCGCCACGACCTCCTTCACATCCGCCACGCCGTCGCCGTCCGTGTCTTTGCAGAAGAGCAACTGCGGCGGCACCGCGATCAACGCGCCACCATTTACCGCCATCACGGCGCGTGGCATGACGACCTTGTCGAGAAACGCCGTCGCCTTGTCCATGCGCCCGTCGCCATCCGTGTCTTCGAGCAGCGAAACACGCCCCGTCGGCTCCTTTTCCGTGCTGCCAGCCAGATCGTGCATGTAGCCGCGCATCTCGCAGACGTAGAGCCGCCCCTGATCATCAAAACTCATCGCCACCGGCGATTCGATCATCGGCTCGCTCGCGACCAACTCGATGCGGAAGCCTTTTTCGACCGCGAATGCCTTCATCGCCTCCTCCGGCGAAAGCGGCGCAGGAGGCGGCAATTTGAACTTCAGCTCGACCTTTTCCGGGCCGGCGTTTTTGGAATGTACTGCCAGCGCTTGCGGCGCGAGCGAGAGACAAAGGAGGGCTATGAGTGGGCGCGTCATGGGGGGAGGCGATTAACGGAACCGTTCTTCGCGTCCTCTCAACTCACTTCAAGCCGGAGTCGTGCCTTTGATGATGGGCGTGAAGTCGCTCCAGTTTTCGATGCGGAAGCCGCGAATGTCCCGAACCACGTTGGCAAACCATGGCAACGATTTCAGCGCCAGGAGGGCGGCGAAGAGATTCGCCATGTCGTTGTTTTCACTGACATAAACACTGCCCTGAATGCGCTCGAAGCTGAAGCGTTTCAGCGTGACGCCGATATCGGTGTAGGCGGCTGTGACACCTCGAGGATGGTGCTGTGCCGCGTCTGCGACCACGAGATCGAAGGCAATCGCGAACATGGCTTCAGTGGGACTCGGGGTCGTTCAAAGCCTGCTCGGTAGGATAGTCGAGTTCCTCGCCCGTTTGCACCACAACCACATGCACTTTTTGTCCGTTCACCGTGCTGACGACTTGGTAAGTGGGGCCGTAGTCACCGAAAGTGCGAAAGGTGCCGACCAGTTCGGCGGCTGTTCTGGGTGAGGTAGCTGTCGCGTTCATAGCGGAATGATGCTTCCCGACGGCCAATTGGCAAGACAGGGCTTTTACTTCTTCGCTTTCGGCTTCGGCTGTTCGGACGCCTTGATCGTCAGCGGCGGCACAGGCTCGGTTTTGCCTGCGAAGGCATTCCAGGCGCTTTGGAAGGCGGCGGCGTCACGCACGTCACCTTCGGCGATGAGCCATTGGTAGCGGAGTTTGAAGGGGGCTTCGGCAGTCGCTTTGCCTTTGGGGAACATGCCGAAGCGGCCATAGTCGCGGTAGGCGGAGGTGGCGGTGTCCTTCGGGTTGTCGGGATGATTGAGGATCACGACGGTGAAGGTTTTGCCTTCGGTGGTGAAGATTTCGGCAGCCCACGGCAGGTCGCGGGCTTTGTGGGCGTCGATGTTTTCGCCGGGGAAAACATACGTCGTCGTTTTCGTGTCCACGAGTTCGCTCGGGCGGAACTGAGCGCCTGCATGCTCGGGGTCGCCATTCATGTCGGCCTCGCCGCTGACGGTCTTGATGGCGCTGTTCATTTCGATGCCGAGATAGAAGGGCTTGGCGGGCGTGGTGAAGCTGAAGCGGCGTTCTTCGGTGAGGAAGGGTGCGGTGGTGTCGCCCTGCCAGTCGATGTGGGCGGTGAAAGTGTTTTCGCCAGGCGTGACCTTCGTCACGACCTGATCGCCCTTCTTCATGTGCCAGCGGTCATAGGATTTGCCGTTGTAGCCAATCTTGCTGAAGCCGAGGAAGATGCCGCGATGATGCGTAAAGTTGAATCCCGCGCCTTTCGTGAGCCGCGTGGAGCCATCGGCGCTGAAGACGTGCATGTAGGGCTTGTAAGTCTCGTGATGCTTCTCCGGCGTGCTGAGGTCGTTCGCCATCATGAGCTTCGCGACGACCTTGCCGCCATTGGCGACCGCGACGTGGTCTTTGTCCGCGACAGTGATGTCGAAGGCCAAGGATGGAAGGGCGAGAGCGAGGAAGAGGAGGGTGTTTTTCATGGAAAGGGAGGGAATGACGAAACCAGAGCCGAGCGAAGCGAGACAGACGAGTGAAACGAGCCCGGAGGGAGAACGAAGTGAATCAATGAGGAATGACGAATCAATGACGAAGCACCAAGTTTTCGGCATTCGAACTTCATTCATCATTCGCCATTCTGGTTTCGTCATTTGAGGCGTCGCTTCAAGTAAGGATCTTCTTGATCACCTTCGCGCCCTCGACGCCGCTTAGGCGTGCATCCAGGCCCTGAAACTTGAACCCGAAGGCAACATGGCTCGGCTTCTCGCCCCCCCAAAGCCAGATAAATCCCCGATTGACACCCCGGCATGTCTTTGGAACATATCAACGCATCCTGATACGTTGATTTGTTCCTTTTCACCCCAAACCTGAACCCACACGACACCTCATGTCCGACTATAAAGTAAAAGACATCGCCCTCGCCGACTTCGGTCGCAAAGAACTCGACATCGCCGAGAGCGAAATGCCCGGCCTCATGGCCACCCGCGAGAAGTACGGCCCGAAAAAGCCCCTCGCTGGCGTCCGCATCACCGGCTCCCTGCACATGACCATCCAGACCGGCGTGCTCATCGAGACGCTGAAGGAACTCGGTGCCGATGTCCGCTGGGCCTCCTGCAACATTTTCTCCACCCAGGACCACGCTGCCGCTGGCATCGCCGCCACCGGCACGCCCGTCTTTGCCTGGAAGGGCGAAACGCTCGAAGAATACTGGTGGTGCACCTGGCAGGCCATCATCTTCCCCGGTGAAAAAGGCCCGCAGCTCATCGTCGATGACGGTGGCGACGTGACCCTCCTCATCCACAAGGGCTACGAAATGGAAAACGGCGACAAGTGGGTCGAGACCCCCTCCGACAACCACGAAGTGAAGGTCATCAAGGACCTCCTCAAAGACATCGCCAAGAAGCAGCCCGGCATTTTCCACACGATCGTCAAAGATCTGAAGGGCGTCTCCGAAGAGACCACCACAGGCGTGCATCGCCTCTATGAAATGGCCAAGGCAGGCAAACTGCTCTTCCCCGCCATCAACGTGAACGACAGCGTCACGAAGTCCAAGTTCGACAACCTCTACGGCTGCCGCGAATCCCTCCTCGACGGCATCAAGCGTGCCACCGACGTCATGATCGCCGGCAAAGTCGGCGTCGTCTGCGGCTACGGCGACGTGGGCAAAGGCTGCGCTGCTGCCCTCCGCGGCATGGGCGCTCAGGTCATCGTCACCGAAATCGACCCTGTGTGTGCCCTCCAGGCCGCCATGGAAGGTCATCGCGTCATGCCGATCGAAGACACCCTCGGCTACGGCGATATCTACGTCACCACCACCGGCAACAAGGACATCATCACCCTGGAGCACATGGAGAAGATGAAGGACCAAGCCATCGTCTGCAATATCGGCCACTTCGACAACGAGATCCAAGTCGATAAGCTCAACGCCCGTGGCGACGTGAAGCGCCTCAACATCAAGCCCCAGGTGGACAAGTACACCTTCCCGGCTGGCAACAGCATCTTCATGCTGGCGGAAGGCCGCCTCGTGAACCTTGGCTGCGCCACCGGCCACCCGAGCTTCGTCATGAGCAACAGCTTCACCAACCAGACGCTCGCTCAGATCGAACTTTGGGAAACCAAGGACAGCCGCCCGATTGGCGTCACCGTCCTGCCGAAGAAGCTCGACGAAGAAGTCGCCCGCCTGCACCTCGCCAAGATCGGCGTGAAGCTGACCGTGCTCTCCAAAGACCAGGCCGACTACATCGGCGTGCCCGTCGAAGGCCCCTACAAGACGGATCACTACCGTTATTAATGTGGTTCAGCCCTCCGGGCTGATTCAGAGCAGGCCAGAGGCCTGCACCACACTTCCCATCACCACCCCCAAAACCCCAAAGCGCGTTCGGTCGAAAGGCTGGGCGCGTTTTGGTTTTTGGGAGAGTTTGTGAAAAGATGATTCGCTGTCTCACTAGCATCCCTCTCAGGGCTGTGGAAAGGGATCACCACCATGCCGGACAGCCTTGTTACTCTCGCGGAGCTTACCGCGCTCATTCGTCACCGCCGCTCGATCAAGCCGCAGGACCTCGATCCTGCGCGTGAGGTATCGGCGGAGCTGGTGATGGAGCTGATCGAGAATGCCACTTGGGCTCCAAACCATGGTCTCACGGAGCCGTGGAGGTTTCATGTGTTTCAAGGTGAGGTGCGCCGCGAACTCGTGAGCATCATGCAGCAGACGTACCGCGAGGTGACACCGCCGGCGGAGTTTCGCGAGGATAAGCTGGAGAAGATCGGCACGAATCCGCTGTTGGCACCGGTCGTCATTGCCTGTGTGATGGAGCGTCGCGGTGGAGCGAAGATCCCGCAGATCGAGGAGGAGGAGGCGGTGGCCTGTGCGCTGCAAAATCTCATGCTGAGTGCCACGGCGGCGGGGCTGGGGAGTTATTGGTCGTCACCGCCGCTGCTAGATGGCGATTCGTTTCGCGAGTTTTTGAAGGTGGGCGCGGAAGACCGCTGCGTGGGCCTCATCTACCTCGGCTGGCCGCGTGAGGGGCTGAAGTGGCCGCGCAGTGTGCGGCAGCCGGTGGCCTCAAAAATCGAATGGAGGGGCACCGCGCATGCTTGAGTGGCTTTCGAGTGTGTGGAGCAGCGTGGCGCACTTTTTCGGCGGTCTGCCGTGGGGCACGCTGGGCGTGTGGTCGCTCACGATTTCGCTGCTCATCTTGGGCTTGGTGGGAGCCATCGTGCCGTTTCTGCCGGGGCCGCTGCTCATCGTGGTGGCGGGCATCGTGCATACGCTGCTGCTGCCGGAGAGCGGGATGAGCACCTGGGGCATCGTGTTGTTGATCCTGTGGTTCTGCCTGGCTTACGCGGTGGATTTCTTCAGCGGCATGATGGGGGCGCGATGGTTCGGAGCGAGCCGCTGGGGCATCGCCGGGGTGTTCATCGGCGGTATCGTGGGTTTGTTTTTCGGTCCGCTCGGTTTGCTGCTGGGGCCGCTGATTGGTGGCTTTGCGTTTGAGCTGCTGTTTGCAAAGCAGCGCCTTCAACCGGCGATCAAGAGCACCTGGGGCACCTTGCTTGGCACCGGCGTGGGCCTCGTGCTGCGGGTGGGTATCTCGCTGGCGATGATCGCCACCTTCTTCATCGACGTGCTGTGGTGGTGAGCGGGCTTACTTTTTCTCCACGGGGAGAAATTGCACCGCATCGGCGATGACGACCTTCGTCGGCTCCGTGCCGTCATTCGAGATGCGCACCCATCCGGCGCGGCCTTTTTCGAAGCGGAAGACGCCGAGCGTGCGAAACAGGTGCGCATGCGGCGGCTCCTCCTGTTGATTGAGGCGCATCGTGGCCTCGCCATCGGCATGGTGAATGGTCACCGGTGTGTTGGTGGCGCGGCGGATGTTGTAGCAATGCGCCAGCCGCACCTCATACCAGCCGGCTTGCGGCAGCTCGGGCGTGAAAGTGACCGATTTCGCCCCTTTGCCCGATTTCATGTCGTGGATGTAACCGAGCCCGACATACGGCGGCGTGTGGGTGGAATACTGCCAGTCACCCACCAACTCGGCGGCGGTCTCATCGACAACGATGCCGGGCAGCTTCGCCGGATCGGCGACGATGTGTTTCACCATCTCGGGGCGATCCACCTCGCCAGGGGCGTGCGTGTTGGGCAGCGCTTTGGGATGCGGCGCGAGTTTTTCCCCGGCCAGCGAGGCGGTGACTATCAAAGCGGGCAGCAGGTGGCATCGGAGATTCATGGGAGCAGGACTCGAAAACGATGCATTCCATCCAAAGCGTTCATTGAACAATGCCTTGGCCCGCCCCATCTACGCCGCGCATGAAACGCCGACTTCTTCTCGCCGCCGCCTTGTTTGTCACCACTACCTCGCTTCACGCTCAGGATGAGGAGGCCCCGCCGAGCTTCGTGCGCCGCTTCGAAGGCACGCTGGGCAAGAACCTCGGCATCACGCTGTTCTTCACCGAGCGGGAGATCAGCGAGAGTGGCTTCCTTTACGACGCGGCCTACCACTATCACAAATCCGGCCTGACCATCCCGCTGGTGCATGACGCGGAGGCGGAGGGCTTTCAGTTCCGCGAGATCGCTGGCTACAGCCCGGAGGGCGAGGAGCAGATCACCGGCCGCTGGAGCATCACGATGGAGGAGGATCGCATCACCGGCACCTGGACCGCTCCGGATGGCAAAAAGAAGCTGCCCATCGCTTTGAAGGAAAGCTACCCGGCAGGCACCGTGAAGGTCGAGCGCCTGAAGATCGATTTCTCCTACATCGAGCAGATCGGCACCACGCGTCGTGGCAGCCAGATGGATGTTACCTTCCTCCGCGTGCGGGATAAAAAAGCCCAGGCGCTGAGCAGCCGCCTCGCCCAGCTCGCCCGCAACAGCATCGACCCCGATGGCAAACTCCCCGCCACGCCCGAGGCGCTGACCAAGCACCTCCGCGATCAGGTGCGTGGTGAGATGGAAGCCGATCAAAACTACATCAGCAGCCAGAGCGAGGACTTCCGCGTCTGCATGAATGAAAGCGGCTTCCTCACCGTGGAAAATGCCAGCTACGCCTTCGAAGGAGGTGCTCATGGCAATCACGGCAGTGGCTACCACACCCTCGACATCGCCACCGGCAAGGAACTGAAGCTCGCCGACCTCGTGAAGCCTGGCTTTGAGGAAAAATGGGCCGCTCTCGGCCGGGCGGAAATCCTCAGAAGCCGTGGCCAGAAGCCCGAGGCCTCGCTGAAGGAGGCCGGCCTCTTCGACGACAACCTCGAGCTGAATGAAAACTGGTTCCTCGTGCCCGGCGGCATCGGTTTCTCCTACTCGCCCTATGAAATCGCCGCTTACGCCATGGGCTCCATCGAGTTCACCCTGCCCTGGAAAGACATCATCGACGACCTGAAACCCGGCACGAAGGTCCACGACATCGCCACGAAACTCGTCGGCAAGGCCAAGGAATAGCCTGGGCTAGCACGGGGCCGCCACCATCGAATCCGAGGTTGCCATTTCTCCCTCGTGCCGCATTCTCCGCCCCCCCCAACCATGCGTACTCTGGTCATTGGCGACATTCACGGCTGTTCCACGGCTTTGGACGTACTATTGCGAGAGCTGGCTCCGGGTAAGGAGGATACCCTCGTCACCCTCGGCGACTATGTGGACCGTGGGCCCGACACGAAAGGCGTCATCCAGCGCCTCATCGAGCTCGATGCGCAGACGAAACTCGTGCCCATCATGGGCAATCACGAGATCCTCATGCTCGACACCAAGAAGCGTGAGATCGACTTCGAGTCCTGGCTAGCCGTCGGCGGTCGCAGCACGATGGAAAGCTACGCCGGTGCCCCTGTGCCGGAGTGGACCGCCGTGCCGAAGGCGCATTGGGAGTTCATGGAAAAGCGCTGCCAGCGCTACTTCGAGACGGATACCCATATCTTTGCCCACGCCGGCGTGAATTCCGTGCTCCCCCTCGCTGATCAAGGCGATGACTGGCTCTTCTGGCGACGCTTTGACGATGCGCACGCTCATTTTTCCGGCAAGACCGTCGTCTGTGGCCACACGGCTCAGAAGAACGGCCTGCCCGCCATCAAGCCCGGATGCCTCTGCATCGATACCTGGGCCTACGGCGATGGATGGCTCACCGGCACGGATGTGAGCACGGATGTTTTTATCCAAGTCAATCAGCACGGCCATGTGCGCCGCCTCACCCAGGCGGAAGTGCTCGCCCAGGCCGCCGCCGCCTGATCCTTCGTCATTTTTTGCCATGAAACCCGTGCGCTGCCTCATCGCTGCTGCCGTCTTCGCCGCCTTTTGGTGTGCGGGGGCGTTGGTGCTGCTGCCGCGCATGGAAGCTAGGCTCACCGCCGCCACTCGTGAAGCTCTCACTGCCCAGCAAACGCTCACGAAGCGCCTCGACAAGGTGCAAACAGCCTTTCAAGGCCAAGTCGCCCATCTCACCGGCCAGGTCCGCAGCGTGCAGGACAAGCTCACCATCGAGGCCGCCGTGCGTGACCACGTCCGCGCCCCCACGATGATCGCCAGCGGCCTCGGCCAGACGTTGAACCCCGTCTCCGCCGTGCGCAACGACATCGAAATCGTGCCCTTCCCGCCCGGCTGGATGCTCCTCGCTGCGCACGGGGCCAAAGCCACGCTCCTCGGCGAGGCCGCCACCGATTTCGAGGCTCGCGATCTCGCCCGCAGCATCATGGAAAGCTGGAGTGCCAAGGGCGGCAGCGTCAGCGGCTCGCTCACCTCGGATCTCGAAGACCACGACGAAGCCGCCGACATCTCCGCCACGCTCGGCGGCCTCCCGCCGCCCTCATCGAGCGTCGAGCTGCACCTCGCTCGCATCGGCGGCCGCTGGCAGAAGATGAAGCTCAGCGAAGGCGATGACGCCCTCCGCGATCAGGCTGCCGAGCTCGGCGTGAAGGAGGAGCAGTGGAAGAAAGACATCGCGCCCCTGCTCGCCACGCTTCGCAAGGACAACGTCTCCGCCACCGAGCAGGCCAAGCAGAGCGCCGCGCTCGAAAAGCTCCCGCTCGGCCATCTCTTAATCGCCGTGCGTGATCAGCGCATCCTTCTTCGCGGCGAGGTGGGAAGCGCCGCCATCAAACGTGCCCTGCTCGATGAAGCGCTCGAGATTTTCCCCGCCCGCCGCATCCACGACGACATCCGCGTGAATGCCGCGCGTCGTCCCATCGCCGATTTTGGTCCCTTCACCACCGCCCTGCTGCCCGCCAGCGATGCGGAAGAAGAAAAGGCCTTCCACCTCGGCATCAGCGGCCAAGCCTGGCTCCCGCTCGATTGGCGTGGCTCCCGTGAGGAAGCCTCGTGGAAGGGAAAACTCCCCGAAGGTCTCGATCCCGCTCTCCTCCGCGAGGACAACGCCCTGCTCATCGACTTCCTCCAAGGCAGCGATGCCAACATGCCGCCCATCGCCCGCACGCAGCCCGCCTTCATCATGCTCGCCCTCATCGGCAACAAAGCCCTCCTCAGCGGCCAGATCGCCGAGCCATCGCTGCATGCCCAGCTCATCGCCGCCGTGAAGACCGCCTATGCGCCCGGCGTCGTCACCGAGGCAGATTCCTTCGCGGTGCGTGGCCACTGCCAGCCCTCCGACGATGTTTTGCACACTGCCAAAAGCCTCCCGCCGCGTGGAGACAAGCCCCAGCTCGCCTTTGCCACGCCCGGCGGCACTTGGGAGGTGCGTGAAGTCACGCCCGCTCTCATCGAGCCCGGAGCCCTTGCCAAATCCGGCCTCCTCCCCGAAGACATCCCCGCCAATCTCATCGAGGAAGCCGCCGCCGATACCCTCGAACAACTCCGCGCCCTCCTCCGCCCGAAATCATAAATCATAAATCATAAATCGCCGTGTCTTCCACCTTCTGGTTCCTGCTCGAATTCACCGTGCTGCTCGCCCTCGCAGCCGGCGTCTTCGCGTGGCTCGGCTGGATGTGGCGCGGCTCTGAGCGGGGTGATCGAGTGAAGAAACTCCAGGACGAGGTCGAAGAGCAGCGCCGCCTCGCCCGCGCCGCCATGGACGAGCGGGATGCCGCGCGTGCTGAGTCCTCCACCGCCAGTGGCAGCGTGCATGTCAGCGAAGCCGCACCCCTCATTCAGGCCAACGAAGTCCTCGAAAACGAAAACGTCCGCCTCCGCGAAGATCGCAAAAACCTCGAAAGCAAGCTCGCCACACTCCAAGCGGACAACGCCCACCTCTTCTCCCAGTCCTCCGCGAACCTCGCCGAAGCGCTCAAGAAGCAGCACCAGCTCGAAACCGATCTCGCCCTTGCTCAAGCCTTCGCCTCCGAGGCCGCCACCCTCCGCCAGCAGCTCGCCGATGCGAAAGTGGCGCATCAATCTGAGGTCTCCACCATCCAGCAAAAGCTCTCCGCCGCTGATGAAGCCGACGAGCAGCTTTCCGCCCTCCGCGAGCAAAACGTCGCCCTCGCCGCCGAAACCCAAAAAGCCACCGAAGCAGCTCAAAACGCCCAAACCAGCCTCGAAGCCTCCCGCGCCGAAAACACCGCTCTCCAGCAAAAAATCGCCGCAGCCTCCGCCACTTCCGAAAACGCCGCTCAGGCCACTCAAAGCGAACTCACCACCCTTCGCGATCAGCTCACCGCTGCCACCCTCGAAGCCCAAAACGCCCGCGCCGAGGTCGCTGCCCTTCAGCAAAAGCTCACCGCCGCCTCCGCCACTTCCGAAAGCGCCGCGCAAACCACGCAAAGCGAACTCACCACCCTTCGCGACCAACTCACCGCTGCCACCCGCGAGGAACAAAACGCCCGCGCCCAACTCGCCGCGTTTCAGCAAAAGCTCACCGAAGCTTCCGCTACTTCCGAAAACGCCGCGCAGGCCACGCAAAGCGAACTCACCTCCCTTCGCGACCAACTCACTGCTGCCACACGCGATGCTCAATCCGCCCGCGCCGAGCTTTCCGCCTTCGAACAAAAGCTCGCCCAAAGTTCCGCCAAGATTGCCGAAGCCGAGCAAGTTTCTCAAAGCCAACTCTCAACCCTTCGCGACCAACTCGCAGCAGCCACTCGCGAAGCTCAATCCGCCCGCGCCGAGCTTTCCACGCTCAAACAAAAGCTCGCCGCCGCTCCGCCGCCTGCTCCCGCGCCTCTCGTTCAGCCCATTGTTAAACCCGTCGTCGAAGTTCCCGCGCCTGTTCCAGCTCCCCAAGTCGGAAAAGCAGCGCCCAAACCTCGCGCCACCAAGAAGAAGCCTTCGACAACCACGGCGCACAACGCCCAGGAGAAGCTCGCCGAGATCGAAACCGCCCTCGCACCGCAGCTTTCCATCCTCGCCGCCCTCACGCAGGAGCGGGACGATTGGCAGCGCCGCGTCACGATGCTCGAATCGAAGACACCGCCCGACCTTGCTGGTCTCGGTCTCGCCCGCCGCAGTCTCGGCAGCAGCGCCGAGCGCCTTTCCGAAGCGCAAAGCGCCGTCGAGTCCCTGCAAAACCAGCAGCGTGCCCTTCACAAAACCCTCCAGCAGACTACCGCTCTCGCCACCCAGCCCGACGACGACCTCACCCAGATCAAAGGTATCAAAGGTGTGCTCAGCGACCAGCTCCACGCCCTCGGCATCCGCACCTGGCGCCAGATCGCCGAATGGAACGACGACGACCTCCTCGCCTTCAGTGAACTCCTCGCCTTCAAAAACCGCGCCACCCGCGATCACTGGCAAGAACAAGCCAGGCTGCTGGCGCAGCAATGATGAATGCCGAATTCAGAATGACGAATGTGACTCACGCCAAATTGCCAAAGCCATCACCGGCGCTCTTCCGCGTGCTATCGTCGATCGTCTATTGTCTATTCCCCCTGCTTGGGATGAGCTGCGTCTCCCCTGAATCACCCGCCGCTCGCCAAGCACGAGCCAGTAAACTCGCCGCTGACCTCAAAGCACTGAGCCCATCCGTTTCCGCCAAAGAAGCCGCCTCCCTCGCTACCGCCGCCGTCGAGCGTGCGGCTCAGCTCAATCGTGAATGGCGTCCTGCGCAGTTCCCCTGGATGAACAACTTCCTCGTGAACACTGGCCTCCGTGAGCAGGGCCTCTGCCACCAATGGCGTGAGGCTCTCTTCCCCGCACTGCACGCCCTGCATCCGCGCACCCTCGATCTCCACCTCGCTGCCGCCCGTCGTGCTACCCTCCGCGAGCACAACGGCATCGTCGTCACCGCGCACGTTCAGCCCTTTGACACCGGCCTCATCCTCGACGCCTGGCGCAGCGGCGGCATCCTCCAATGGTCCCTCATCCGAACCGACCACTATCCCTGGAAGCCCCTGCCGCGTGAGCTGACCCCCGTCGAGCTTCGTCCGCTGCTCATGCCGTGAGGCGTTTTCTCCGTCGCATCACCGAAAGCACACCGAGCATCAGCAAAAGCATGCGCGAAGGCTCTGGCACGGTGGTGAAGGCCACATTCAGGAGGGAGAGTTGGTTGAGATAGACGGGGATGAAGTTGTCGAAGCTCCACTGGGTGCCGCTGATGGTCGCGATGGCGCTGTGGGTGCCGACGACGGCGAGGCGGCCTTGGTAAAAGGCGAAGGTGGGGCTTCCGGAATCACCCCCTTCGAATTGCGAATCGCCAGGGGAGGCGGGCTGGAAGCTGTAACCGGCGGCGAAGGTGTCATTGATGCCATCGCCGCCGTGCAGATCGTAGTGGTAGAAGGCGGAGATGGTGTTGGTGCCGATGACGGTGCTGTTCGTCGTGAGATCGTTGTGGCCGTACATCAGCACGGGCAGGTCGATGTAGGCGCTGAGGCTATCGAGCTCGAGGATGGGATACTGGGCGATGCCGTGGGCGGGATTCAGCGCTGTGGTGAGCTTTCCGATGCTGAAATCTCCCGCCATGCCGCTGATGGGAGAGACGAGCTGCGTGCGGCTTTGCACGGTGTAGGAGACCACCGCAGCGGCGGGATTCCCTGGATTGGCGGCAAGCAGCGTGGGACTCAGAAACTGGATCGTGCTGCCCGTGGCGTAGTGGCTGGCATAGACGAAGTATTGATCGCTAATCATGGCGATACTCCGCGTGCTCAGCACCGCATCCCAGCCGACGCCGGACCAGTCCATCCCTGCGCCGATGAAGGAGCCGCTGCTGTTTGGCACCGGAGCGGTGGGATAGCCGCTGGAGAAGCGGTTGTTCTCCGTGGCGTTGTAACCCACGACAGTGAGCGCCTGGGCAGTGGCGCAGGCGAGCAGCAAAACGAGGCTGGTGGCACAGAGTCTCATCGGACCCGAGGATGGCGGTGAACACTCAATTGGCAACTGCCGGAAGGTTTAGGCCCAATGCCGTTAAGCAATCTTGCAAGGGGCATCGACTTGACCCCTCACCTAACATCTCCCCGAAGGTCACCAAGCAGTGAAACACACTTTACTCGGGGAGAGGGACCCGAGGCTCGCGCCAACGTCAGGCTCCCTCTCCCCGGTGAGAAATGAGCTTTGCTCTTGCGGGCTGTTCCGGGGAGAGGGTTGGGGTGAGGGGCCACTTCAGCGTTCATTCGTGTCATTATTGCTTAACGGCATTGGGTTTAGGCTACGTCCCGAATTCAACGAGGTTGTTGGTTGATGTCTGTGTCTCCGGCTTGATGCTCGGTTCATGAACGAACCCTCCGAGAGTGATGCTGAGACCCCGGAGAAGCATGTGAAGCACCGCCGGATGCGGCACGAGTGGCGGGAGGCATCGAATCCGCTGGATCAGCTCGTCAAAATCCTGGGTTGGCTGTTCCTCGGCGCGGTACTGGCCGCGCTGGCCTACTATGGCTGGCAGGCGGTGATTGGAAATGCGAAGTGAGTCGAGGTGATTCACTCGTCCGCCGCGATGTCCGGCGTCTCAAATTCGAGGCTATGAAGCTTTTCGGCCTCATTTGGAGTGGTGAGTACTTTATAGACGCACCAGCCGAAGAGGACGACGACCGTGCTGACAGAGAAAAGCATGACAAAAAGGCCGGAGGAGGTCATCGGAGTGAAAAGGGGTTCAGTCGTGTTTGTTGAGGCCCTGCTCGGCACGTTTGTAAGCGCGGCTGCGGGAGGTGATGAGGGCGAAAAAGACAAAAATAGCCACCGCCATGGTGAGGCTGAGCTGCGCGGGCAGGCTGGGCTTGGCGCTGACCAGATCGGTGACGTAGGCGGAGACTTCGCCCGCTTTGAAAGTGGTGAGGTCGAAGCCGAAAATCTCCTTCATGAGCCACATGGCAAAGATGAGGAGCAGAAAGCCGGGGCAGATCCATTTGATGATCGGCCGGAAGATGGCGGGCACGCGGATGGAGGCACCTTGATGCATTTCCTGGAAGCCTCGATCTATGCCCCAATGCCAACCGAAGACGATGATCTGAACCGTGGCCAGCACGAAGATGAGCAGCGTGCCGATCCAGAAGTCCAGTGTGTCGAGCGCCTTCAGCCCCTCGGTGAAATAAACGACGAGTCCGGTGCCAAAGGTGGTGAGCAGGCCCAGCAGCGCCACGGAGACCTTCCGGCCGACGTTGAGCGATTCTTCGAGGAAGGCGATTCCCGGCTGGAGCATCGAGATGGAGCTCGTGATGGCCGCGAGGAAGAGCATGAAGAAGAACGCACCGCCAAAGAAGGCCCCAAACGGCATCTTCGCAAAGACGAGCGGCAGCACGGTGAAGCCGAGGCCAAACGTGCCCTGACCGGCCACGGAGGCGAGGCCGAGGAAGGTGACCGCCGCTGGCACGGTGATGAGGCCGCCGAGCGCCACCTCGCAAAATTCATTCGCACTGCTGGCGGTGAGGCCGCTGAGCACCACATCGTCCTGCTTTTTCAAATAGCTGGCATACACAATGATGACGCCGAAACCGACGGAGAGGCTGAAAAAAATCTGCCCCGCTGCGGCCAGCCACAGCGCCGGATTCGCCAACTGCCGCCACGGCGAGATGGTCTGGATTTTGAGTGCTCCGGCACTCGCCGCGACCACCTGTTCCGCTTCTGCGATGGCCGCCTCGCCCACGACATCACGCGGCTTGATCGTCGAATCCGCCGCCGTGGCCACGACCTGCACCTTGCCGGGATTCCACATGTAGCCGAGGCCGTTGTACACATTGTCATGCGGTTTGGAGGCATCCGGCGTGCCCAGTGTCATCACCCGGGTGAGGATGACGAGGGCCAGCACGATGAGCGCGGGCATGCCGTAGTTGCACATCTTCTCGATGCCGCCGGAGAGGCCGCGGTAGATGAGGTAAAAATTGATGACAAAGACCACCATCAGCCACGGCAGCGCAGAATCCCACGAGAAGGCCAGCGAGCTGCCGTCACCTCCCTGACCACTCATCGTTTTAAACATGGCCACGGTCTCCTCGGCGCTGGTGAGGTGAACCTGCCCGGTCCAGAATTTCACCGCGTAGCCGAGGCACCATGACTCGATGAAGACGTAATACATGTAGATCACCACCGGCACGATGACACCGATGATGCCGATGTACTTGGCCCAGGGCTTTTGCAGGATGGCTGCAAAGGCACCGGGACAGGAATTGTAGCCCTTGCTCCCCGCGTAGCGCCCCATCGCCCATTCCGCCCAGCCGATCGGCAGGCCGATGATGAGGAAACTGATGGCGTAAGCCAGCATGAAAGCCCCGCCGCCATACTGCGCAGCCAGTCCTGGAAAGCGGAGAAAGTTCCCCAGCCCCACCGCGCTGCCCGCGACGGCCATGATGACTCCCAGACGTGATCCCCAAGCTTCTTTTTGTTGTGACATGATTTTGAAAGCTAGCTGACGCAGCCTCCATGCCGCAAGCATCAAATAAAATGAGCCGCAACTTGCGCACGCCTTCATCGTTAAAGCCGTCCACTACCCCCATGAAGACGCGTCTCCTACCCCTCATCGCCTTCGTTTTGCTCACCCCAAGCCTACAGGCGGAGGGCGAGGCTTACCGCACCTGGACGGATGCGCAGGGGCGTAAACTCGAGGCGACCTTCCGCGGCATCGAAAACGGCCAAGTCTTCCTCCAAGTGCGAAATGGCTATGTGTATCGCCTGCCGCTCGACAAGCTCAGCCCCGAGGATCAGCAGGCGGCGAAGACCTTGAAGCCCGAAGGCCTCGGCATCCCGGCGGACCCCAATCTCGCGCAGGCGGCGGCCCGCATCGACATGCTCGTCGATGGCGGTCTTTCCAAGGCCGGACAAAAGCCGAACCCGCTGGCCTCCGACGAGCAATTCGTGCGCCGCGTGTATCTGGACATCGCCGGGCGCATCCCTACGCGGGAGGAAGCGCTCGAATTCATCAACGACACCAGCGTCTCCAAGCGGGCGAAGGTCATCGACAAGCTCCTCAACTCCGATGGCTACCGCAGTCACCTCTTCAACTACCTCGCCGATATGCTCCGCGTGGCGGATGTAGCGCAAAAGGCGCGCTTTTATACCTACCAAGACTGGTTGAAGAGCCAGATCGCCGATAACGTGCCGTGGAACCAGATGGTCTTCGCGATGATGACGGCGGATGGCAAGCTGCTCGACCAAGGGGCCACCGGTTACCTCCTCCGCGATGCCGGCATGCGGCTCGACAACCTCTCCCTCACACTCAGCACCTTCCTCGGCGCGAATGTCTCCTGCGCCCAGTGCCACGATCATCCCTTCGCCGATTGGACCCAGCGGCAGTTTTTTGAGATGGCGGCCTTCTTTGGTGCCACCGAGACCTTCGGCACGCGTGGCAATGCGGGCTACAACGGCAAACAAATGCGTCAGGCACTCGCCTCGTTGGATGACAAGCGTCTCCAGCAGCAGGCCAAAAACATCCTCCGCGTCAACGCGATGGCCGTTGAGGACAGCACGGAGAACGATCTCAAACTGCCGGATGATTACAAATACGACGACGGCAAACCCGGCGATCCCGTGAAGCCCAAACTCGTCACCTGGGCCGATGACAAGACCAAGAAAGCCTACCAAAACGTGCAGACGAAGAACGAAGAAGATCTCCGCACGCAGTTCGCCAAGTGGATGACCTCGCCAGACCATCCACGCTTTGCCATGACCATCGCCAATCGCATGTGGAAGCGCGTTTTCGGCGTCGGCATCAAAGAACCCGTCACCGATCTCGATGATCCCGAGGCCAGCGTGAATCCCGCCCTGCTCCATCACCTGGCCGCCGAGATGGTCCGGGTGAAGTTCGACCTGAAGCAATTCACCCGCCTGCTCTGCAATACGCAGGCCTATCAGCGTGAAGCCACCAGCCACGAGATGGCCGATGGCGGCCCTTACCTCTTCCCCGGCCCCGTTTTGCGCCGCATGAGCGCCGAGCAGGCCTGGGACTCCTGCGCCACGCTCGTCGTCGGCAAGGAGGTGGATCGCTTCCACGCCCACCGCGGCGCCAAGTATGCCGAAGTGATGAAAGTGAATCTCGGCGAGGGCATGACGCCCGAATCCCTCAAAGCCGACATCCAAAAAGCCGCTGGCGGCATGCGCCAATACGGCGGTGCCAAGCCGAACGCGAAGAACCGCAAAAAGAAGCCGATGCAGCCCGCCGGTGATGGCGATGACAGCGTCGAGATCACCCCGCCCGTGCGCAACGGCCTCGTGCTCGCTCGTGCCTCCGAGTTGCCGCAGCCGGAGAAAGATCAGCACTTCCTCCGCATGTTCGGCCAGAGTGATCGCCAGATCGCCGATAGCAGCAGCGATGAAGGCAGCATCCCGCAGGTGCTCATGCTCATGAATGGCGAGGCTCAAAAAGTCATCGGCCAGGAGGATTCCCTCGTCATCCAGACCGCCACCGGCCAAAAAACACCCGAGCAGCAGGTCGAAAGCCTTTACCTCAGCTTCTTCAGCCGCAAACCCAAGCCCGAGGAACTCGCCGATGCCGTCGCCGCCCTCGGTAATGGCCTCACCACCCGTGACCTGAGCTGGGTGCTGTTCAACACGCGGGAATTTGTCTTCGTGGAGTAGCCGTCATGTCATCTGCCTTGTCATTGCCGCGACAGCGTCCTGGAGTGCGCCGGGCCTCCGGCGCTTTCGAGCGTCTCGCCGCCTCCGAAAAGCTCCAGAGGACTGGAGCACTCCAAAACGCTGTCGCGCTGCTTTAAACCCCAGACCTTTACTTCCTCATGAAACTCCAAAACCACCTCGATCCCCTCTCACGCCGCACCTTCTGCGAAAAGTGGGCCAAAGCCTCCCTCGGCGTCACGGTGCTGCATGGGCTTGGTGGCAGAACCTTCGCAGCAGACGGCCCCGGCTTCGGCAAAGCCAAGAACATCATCTTCCTTCAAATGATCGGCGGCATGTCTCACATCGACACGCTCGATCCGAAGGAAGGCGATACGCAGGGGCCGGTGAAGCCCGTTTCGACGAAAGCGGGCTTCCAGCTTGGCGGCACGATGCAAAACCTCGCCAAGCAAGCCGACAAGATTTCCATCATCCGCAGCATGACATCCAAGACGGGCGTGCATGCCAGCGGGCAGTATCTGATCCGCAGCGGCTATGAGCAGCGTGGCACCATCCAGCATCCGAACATAGGTGCTTGGGCACAAAACTTCCTCGGGCCGAGCCACAAGACCCTGCCCTCCAGCGTGTGCGTGAACCGCCAGCCGAATGCCGGCAATGGCTTCTTCCCCGCCAGCTACTCGCCGCTGCCCATCCTCGATCCCGATGCCGGTTTGCAGTATTCGCAGAGCGATGCGGGTGCCGACGTCCTGCAGAAGCGCCTCGCCATGCTCGACAAGCTCGACGCCGGTTTCCGCGAGCGTTTTCAAACCGCCGGTGTGAAGAGCTACACCGAGTTTTACGAGAAGACCGTCTCCATCATGTCCAGCACGGACCTCGAAGCCTTCCGCCTCGACGATGAACCCTCCGAGCTGAGGGCGAAATACGGCGACAACAAATTCGGCCAAGGCTGCTTGCTCGCCCGTCGCCTCGTGGAAAAAGGCATTCGCTACATCGAAGTGGCCAAAGGCGGCTGGGACATGCACAACAACATCGAAGAAGGCCTCGAAGAGCACGGCGCGGAACTCGATGTGGCCCTCTCTGCCCTGCTCGAAGACCTCTCCCAGCGTGGTCTCCTCGCTACGACGCTCGTCGTGCTCTGCTCCGAGTTCGGTCGAGGCCCCAAGATCAATGGCAATGCCGGCCGCGATCATCATCCGAAGGTCTTCTCCACCCTGCTCGCCGGTGGCGGCGTGAAAGGCGGCTTCGCTTACGGATCGAGCGATAAAGAAGGCAATGCCGTGGCCGACAAACAAACCAGCGCCCAGGATTTCCTCAGCACCATCGGCTGGAGCCTCGGTCTGCCCGTCGATGAAGTCGTCATGTCCCCCACCAACCGCCCCTTCACCGTCGGCGATAAAGGCAAGCCGGTGATGGAGGTGTTTGCCTAGGCCGTGTTTGAAAACCTGTCGGCGACGATCAGGCGAAGCAAAGTGGCCATCTCGCTCCGCGAGATGAGCGGGACGCATGGCAAACTCAACGGTTCGCGGTCTCCACGTATCCTTCATATTCGCGAAAGCCTTTTGCTCCGCAAGATGAGCTGACCGCGTCCGCATGCTTCAGGCGGTGCCATCCCTTCGCCGTACCTTCCGCCCGTTCAGAAGCGCCCCGATCCAGGTGTAACGCACGAGATATTGATAGCTCACGAGCAGCACCACGAACACACCTCCGCAGATGAAGGTAAACTTCACACCGGAAGGCAGCGGCCAGTCCCGCACCCAAAGCTGTGCGGCCAGTACGAGCGGCAAATGCGCCAGGTACATCCAGTAAGAGGCATCGGATAGGTAGCGGATCCATCCACGCTCCTGCGCCACGAAACGGCGAAACAAGCCCATCATCGCCGCGCTCATCATCCAGACGTAGATCACTTGGAGCAAGATGGCGATGAAGCGCAACTTGGGCCCGCCATAGGTCGCCGCATAGCCAGCCGGATACACGATGAGCAAACCGAGCGGCAGCGTGAACCTCCAGCGCCTTCCCAAGCGTCCGCTTTCATCCTCACTGTCGAAGTACAGCACCCCAAAACCGAAAAACACCGCGTAGTAGGCCAGCAGATAAAAAGGCGGCAGGATGCTGGAGGAAGTATCCGGGCCAAAATTCGGCATCGCACCACCCATGAACCACGCCGGGATCAGCGTCAGCGGCACCAGCCAAATGTATCGAAGCGATGAAGTCACCCACGGGCGTGGTTTCGACCTCCAGCCAAGTCGTTTCACGATCCAGGCGCAGATCACGAATCCGGCTACCATCCAGCACAGGAACCAAAGAAACCAAAGATGACTGAAGAGAGGAAATCGCGTCAAAAACAGCCACACACCAAGGAGCGGCCTCTTCTTCACTTCTCCAGGCTCTCCGCCAAGCATCGCTCGCACCTCCTCCCGGTTCTTGGCGAGCCTTTCCTCCTCCATGGTGATCTTCATCGCCTGCGTGATGAAGCGCGTGATGCTCTCATCCGCCTGCGTGGCATCGAGCGGCGTCTCACCGCGTTCGTTTTTCGCCGTGCCATCCGCACCCGCTTTGAGCAGCAGGCCGACGATCTTCACCCGACCGAGAAATGCCGCTGCGTGCAGCGCCGTGCCACCATCTCGATTGGGGCCATTCACCTCCGCGCCACGATCCAGCAGGATATTGACGACGTTTTCATGTCCAAACAGCGCTGCATAGCTCAGCGGCGTCATGCCCAGCGCCGTATCGGCCGCATTCACATCGGCTTTTTGAGCGTCGATGAAGTCGGCCACCTCCTTGTGAGCGCCAGCGGCGCAGGCCTTCCAGATCGTCATCGGGCCTTGGGCTGCCTTGCTCATGCCGGATGCCGCCGCGAAGCCACCGATCCCATGCATCAGCGGCACCAGCGTGATCGTGCCGAGCACCAACGGCAGAAAGACACGCTTGAAACGATGCTTCAAAAGCGCCCGCAGTCCGTGCCGCCGCCAGAGCATCGCCGTGAAGAAGCCGCTCAGCACAAAGAACAGCGGCATGCGAAAACCATGCACCGCGCTGATCAGCACATGAAACACCCCGCTCGTCCGTGAATCTTGCACCATCCACGGCCCTCCCGCAAAAGACAGCGCCACATGCAGCGCGATCCCCAGCAGCATCGCAAACGCCCGCAAGGCATCCAGGTCATGTCGGCGGTCAGAGGCGGGGTGGGTTTCCATGCGAGGCATCGTAAACGGATGCTCGTGGAGATGGTTGCGCAATTCGTGACTCTGGCACCGCAGGCTGCTCATTTGGCAGCCTATGGAGTGAGCGGCCTAAACTCATTGCGTTAAGCAGTCTTTTGGCGCGGCAGCGTCGTGGAGTGCGGTGGCAAGCCTTGGCGCGACACCGCCGTCGCAAGCCGGACAGCAGCCAAAGGCCAAAGAGCACTTTTGCCGCGCTCGACAGCGGTGTCGCCGATGCAAGGTGCCCCTTGCATCTCTGC
>JBILVU010000143.1:0-13822 GCA_044370285.1 Prosthecobacter sp. | reverse complement strand
CCGCATATCTTCGCCGCCGGTGATGTGTGCAGCCCGCTCGATGTGGTGCATGTGGCGATCCAGCAGGGCGAGATCGCCGCACGAAACGCGGCCCGGCTGCTGCGTGGTGAAGCGGCGGATGAGGTCATGGATTACCGGCTGCTGCTCTTTGGCGTGTTTTCTCATCCGCAGGTGGCGGTGGTGGGGGCGACGACGGAAAAGCTGCGTGCGGCTGGGACGCCGTTTGTGGAGGCAAGCTATCCTTTCAACGACCACGGCATGTCCTTGGTGATGGGAGAGACCGATGGCTTCGTGAAGATGCTGGGCCATGCCGAGACCGGTGAGATCCTCGGTGCCTGCGTGGTGGGGCCGAAAGCGACGGAGCTGATCCACGAAGTGACCATCGCCATGCATTTCCGAGCCACGGCACGGCAATTCATGACGATCCCTCACTATCACCCGACGCTCAGCGAGATCTGGACCTACCCGGCGGAGGAAATCGCCGATCAAGTGGGCTGATCACGGTGGCCAACTTTCTCCGAAAGTTGAGCCTCTATGGAGGAGGCTCGATTTTTGGAAGAAATCGGCCACAGCTGATTACGGATTGGCCCCCCCCTCACGCCAGCCCTCCCCACGATGCTCCGTCACAGACACCCCTCTGTTGGCTGACACCGACCCTTCTGCTGTCCGACAGACACCCCGCTGCTGGGTGACATCCACCCTTCTGCTAGCCAACAGAGACCCTTCTTTGCCCTCAAAGAGACCCCCCTTTGCCATCGAACACCCCGCTCTTTGCCCTCAAAGAGACCGCTCTTTGCCATCGAACACACCGTTCTTTGCCCCCAAAGAGACCGCTCTTTGCCATCGAACACACCGCTCTTTGCCCTCAAAGAGGCCCCTCTTTGCCATCAAACACACCCCTCTTTGCCCTCAAAGAGACCGCTCTTTGCCATCGAACAGACCCTTCTTTGAGGGCAAAGAGCCCTTTCCAGACCCCAAACAACGCGTTCCAGACCCCTAAAACCCCTCCAAACGCCCCAAAACCACCCCGCTGAGGGCTTGAAGGCCTCAAAGAACTGTTTCCATGAACATCATGTTCGCCGATTTCGCCGGAGGCCTGCTTCTTCGCCCGGCACTTCCGAAACACCTGCTCCCGCGTCAGCGTGAAGACCGGCCCGCGCCGCTTCCTCTCCGGCGATAATCCTCTCCCCTTCCGGTCACGCGACCGGTTCCGCTTGGAGGACGTCTTCGCCTTCATCTGACGGGTGGGTTGAGGCGGGCGTTATACCAGACCCGCCGGAAGGCTGGCAAGCCTAAAATGCCAGACGAGGAGCGCGGCTGCGCTGCCTCTCCAAGTCCCATCCTCTCATAGTCCCATAGTCTCATGGTCTCCCAGTCTCCATGTCTTGCCTTTAATGCCGTTCCCTGCTTGGATGCCGTCTCACTTCATGGCCGTCAAAAAATCCGAACTTTACTCCTCCCTCTGGGCCTCGTGTGACGAGTTGCGCGGCGGGATGGATGCCTCGCAATACAAGAACTACGTTCTCGTCCTGCTCTTCATCAAATACGTCAGCGACAAGTATGCCGGGAAGGAATATGCGACCATCACCGTGCCGCCGGGGGCCAGCTTCGCGGACATGGTGGAGTTGAAGGGGAAAAAGGACATTGGCGACCTGATCAATAAGCAGATCATCGCCCCGCTGGAGAAGGCGAATGAGCTTTCCTTTGGCGGCATCGACTTCAATGACACGTCCCTGCTCGGCACCGACAAGGAGATGGTCGAGCGGCTCACCAACCTCATCGCCATCTTCGAAAATCCGGCGCTCGATTTCTCCAAGAACCGCGCCGATGGCGATGACCTCCTCGGCGATGCCTACGAGTATCTCATGCGGCACTTCGCCACCGAGAGCGGGAAGAGCAAAGGCCAGTTCTACACCCCGGCGGAGGTCAGCCGCATCATCGCACGCATTCTCGGCATCCGCGAGGCGGAGACGACGAATGCCACCACCGTCTATGACCCCACCTGCGGCTCCGGCTCCCTGCTGCTAAAGGTCGGCGACGAGGCCGCGCATGGGAAGAATCCAGGCGTCACCGTCACCCTGCACGGTCAGGAAAAGGACGTGGCCACCACCGTGCTGGCCCGCATGAACATGATCCTGCACGACTACGGCACCGCCGAGATCAAAGGCGACGGCCAGAGCACGCTCGCCCGGCCCTGGGTCGAAAACGGGGCGCTGAAGACCTTCGACTACGTCGTGGCGAATCCGCCCTTCAGCGACAAACGCTGGTCCACCGGCTTTGACCCGGCGGAGGACGAGTTCGAACGCTTCGAGGGCTACGGCATCCCGCCTGCGAAGCAGGGAGACTTCGCCTACCTCATCCACATCCTGCGCAGCCTGAAGAGCACGGGAAAAGGCGCCTGCATCCTCCCGCATGGCGTGCTCTTCCGGGGAAATGCGGAGGCCGTCATCCGGCGCAGTCTCGTCCAGCGCGGTGTCATCAAGGGCATCATCGGCCTCCCGGCGAATCTCTTCTACGGCACCGGCATTCCCGCCTGCATTGTCGTGCTCGACAAAGAGGGCGCGGCGCAGCGGAAGGCCATCTTCATGATGGATGCCAGCAAGGGCTTCAAAAAGGACGGCCCGAAGAACCGCCTCCGCGAGCAGGACCTGCATAAAATCGTCGATACCTTCACCCGCCAGGACGAGAGCGATCCCCGCTACGCCCGCCTCGTGCCCGTCAGCGAGATCGCCGACCCGAAGAACGACTACAACCTCAACCTCCCGCGCTACATCGACAGCACTGAGCCGGAGGACATCCAGGACATCGACGCTCACCTGCGCGGCGGCATCCCGGACCGCGACCTCGATGCCCTCGCCGCCTACTGGAAGATCATGCCCGGCGTCCGCGCTGCTTTGTTCGAGAAGGCCGGCCGCCAGGGCTACTCCCTGCTCCGTGCCCCTTGCTCCGAGCTAAAAGCCACCATCTTCGCTCATCCCGAGTTCACCGCCTTCACCACCCAGGCCAAGCAGCTCTTCACCCGGTGGCAGACCACCACGGTGCCGCTGTTGAAGGCCTTCACCCAGGGCGGCCTGCCGAAGCAGCTCATCGAAACCATCGCCGAAGACCTGCTGGCCACCTTCCGGCCCGCGCCGTTGCTGGATGCCTACGACGTCTATCAGCACCTCATGGACTACTGGGCGGAGACCCTGCAGGACGACTGCTACCTCATCGCCGCCGATGGCTGGGTGGCGCGGACCTACCGCATCCTGGAGACGGACAAAAAGGGCCGCACCAAGGACAAAGGCTGGGCCTGTGACCTGCTGCCAAAGAGTTTTATCGTTGCCCGCTACTTTGCCCAAGAGCAGGCCGCCATCCAGGCCCGGCAGGCCGAGCTGGAGGCCACCACCGCCGCCCTGGCGGAGCTGGAGGAGGAGCGTGGCGGCGAGGGAGACGATCAATATCTCGGAGCCCTCGACAAGATCGCCAAAGCCGAGGTGAATGCCCGGCTAAAGGAGATCAAAGGCGACAAAGATGCCAAAGAAGAAGCCGCCGTGCTCCAGCAGTGGCTCAAGCTCAGCGCCGACGAGGCCGAGCACAAAAAGGCCCTGCGTGAGGCGGAGGCCGCGCTCGATCTCCTGGCCTACGAGAAGTATCCGCAGCTCAGCGTGGCCGAGATCCAGACCCTCGTCGTCGAGGACAAATGGCTCGCCACCCTCTCCGCCGCCGTGCAGGGGGAGCTGGACCGCGTCTCGCAAACGCTCACCAGCCGCATCCGCCAGCTCGCCGAACGCTACGCCACCCCGCTGCCGCAGCTCACCGACGAAGTGGCCGCGCTGGCCGCCAAAGTGGACCAACACCTCCAAAAGATGGGAGCCGTATGGAAGTGAAACCCGGCTACAAACAGACCGAGGGCGGCGTCATTCCGGAGGAGTGGGAGATCGCCCCTCTTCGGGGGAAAGTGTGCATTTCGCACGGCTATGCTTTTGCTAGCCAATATTTCGCGAATCACGGCCCCTATCTGCTGGCAACGCCTGGGCATTTTTATGAGTCCGGTGGCTTTCGAGACGTTGGGGACAAACAGAAGCATTATGTGGGACCGGTTCCCAGTGACTATGTTCTTCAAACAGGAGACGTAATCGTAGCGATGACTGAGCAAGCTGATGGTTTGCTTGGCAGTGCAGCCGTGATCCCAAACGATAAAGGCTACCTCCACAACCAGCGACTTGGGAGAGTAAGGGTGGTTTCTTCCCAAATTGATCTTGGTTACTTGGTCAACCTATTCAATTCCCCAGCTTACAGATCCAAAGTTCGAGAGACTGCGGCGGGAACAAAGGTCAAGCACACCTCGCCCGATAAGTTGCTGGAGATCGCTGTCCGACTCCCACCCCTCCCCGAACAACGCGCCATCGCTGCGGCGTTGAGCGATGTGGATGGGCTGCTGGGCGGGCTGGACCGGCTGATCGCCAAGAAGCGCGACCTCAAACAGGCCGCCATGCAGCAACTCCTCACCGGCCAAACCCGCCTCCCCGGCTTCCACGGTGAGTGGGAGGTGAAGCGGCTGGGGGATGTTGGAAAGTTCCTGAAAGGAAGTGGCGTCAAGAAAGACCAAACACGCAGCGGATCACTTGCGTGTGTCCGCTACGGCGAGCTCTACACACTGCACAATGACGTGGTCCGAGAGTTCCAATCTTGGATTTCACCCGAAGTCGCCGCCACAGCGGTCCGGCTGAAGCAAGGCGACATCTTGTTCGCAGGCTCGGGTGAGACTAAGGAAGAGATCGGCAAGTGTGCCGCATTCGTCAGCGACGTCGAAGCGTATGCAGGCGGCGACATCGTGATTCTCCGCCCTGACACCTGCGACTCCGTTTACCTCGGTTATTACCTCAATACCGGCTCAATCGCCCGGCAGAAGGCAAGTCGCGGCCAAGGCGATGCCGTTGTCCATATCAGCAG
The DNA here is from genome assembly GCA_044370285.1 of Prosthecobacter sp. Taxonomy (GTDB): domain Bacteria; phylum Verrucomicrobiota; class Verrucomicrobiia; order Verrucomicrobiales; family Verrucomicrobiaceae; genus Prosthecobacter. The sequence goes on along the minus strand of JBILVU010000143.1, from coordinate 8,887 downwards.
CTCCGCGTTGTCTGACGTTCGCTGCAAGTTGCCACCCCACCCCGAACAAACCGCCATCGCCGAGGTGCTGAGTGAGATGGACGGGGAGCTGGCGGTGCTGGAGCAGCGGCGGGAGAAGACCCGCGCCCTGAAGCAGGCCATGATGCAGGAAATCCTCACCGGGAGGACGCGGCTGATTTAGCCACAACTTACAAAATCACCAATTTATGGACTACCCTCAAGCCGCTCTAAGGTCGATCAGCAGCCTGCTCGATGAAAAGTTTTTCATTCCCTCCTACCAGCGAGGCTACCGCTGGACCGAGATCCAAGTGACCGAGTTGCTTGACGACCTCTGGCAGTTTCAGAGAGAAAGCGATGCACAACGATCTGAACACTTTTATTGCCTCCAGCCGCTAGTCATCAAGGCGATGAAAGACGGTTCGTGGGAAGTTGTCGATGGACAACAGCGCCTCACAACGATCTACCTAATTCTTGCCGCGCAGAAGCAACGCGTGGAGGTGATTTTCGAAAAAAATTCGTTCGGTTTGTCTTTCGAGACACGTGCGGAAACCAGTGGTTCATTCCTCAAGAATATTGACTTGCGAAGGGCGGATGAGAACATCGACTTCTACTACATTTCCAAGGCCTATGAAGCCATCCAAAAGTGGTTTTCCGACCGGGACGGGTCGCAGGTTGTTAAGTTCCTGCAGACCTTGTTGAATGACGACGTGACCGGGAAAAACACCCGAGTGATTTGGTATGAGTTGCCGGAGTCTGAAGACCCGATTGAGGCGTTCACCCGCCTCAATATTGGCAAGATTCCGCTGACCAACTCCGAGCTGATTCGAGCACTTTTCCTTCAGGCTCGGAATTTTGGCGCGGACTCGAAGGATCTACGTCAGATTCGGATTGCTCAGGAGTGGGATCTAATCGAGAAGACCCTGCAAGCTGCGGACTTTTGGCATTTTATCCACAGTGGTGTCAGCACGCCCGCCAACAGGATCGAATACCTCTTCAAGTTGATGGCTGATGAGGCGGAAGATGAGTTGAGTTGGCTGGTGGATGCTTATAGCTCATTTCACTATTACAACGGACTTCTCAAGGAACACGGCCGCAATGCGGAATCCGAATGGCTGGAGATCAAGAAACTCTATATGATGCTGGAGGAGTGGTTTCGTGACCGCACTCTCTATCACCTGACGGGATTTTTGATTCATGCGGGAGATTCAATTACGAATCTTCGAAGAGAGGCGCTCTCGAGGCCCAAATCGTCTTTTGACCAGTTTCTTCGTCAAAGAATCCTAAAAGTGATCTTTGGCACTCCAACTTCCCAAGATCCCGAAGGCATTATGACACTGATCGACAGGAGTCTGACGGACTTAGAATACGGCTCATCAAAAGAGAGACTGCGCTCAGTTCTTTTGCTATTCAACATCGCAACACTACTGGAAAACAATAAGTCCAACCTTCGCTTTCCCTTCGACAGCTTCAAAGGCGAAGACTGGGACATCGAGCACATCCGCTCAGTCGAATCGGACCGTCCAGACCGGACTGATGCGCAGAAGACTTGGCTCGAAGGAGTGAAGCAGTGCTATGAAGACACTCATGAAAAAGCATCTCTGCGAGGCAGAATCGAAGAGGTGCTCGTCAGCAAGCCTTTCAACCGGGAGGGCTTCAACGAGATCTATGATGAAATCGTCAAAGATTCGGGTGAGTCCGAATCTAGCGGTGCGGATCACCGGCTTGAGAATTTAACGCTGCTCGACCGGGGGACGAACCGAAGCTACAAGAATGCGGTGTTCCCCGTAAAACGGCACAGGATTCTATCCTTGGACAAGAGCGGCATTTTCGTCCCGCTTTGCACCCGCAACGTCTTCCTGAAGTGTTACAGTACCGACTTGAACAAGATGGAGCAATGGCGCGACGCGGACAAATCCGCCTACCGGAAACAAGTGCTCGACGTCCTGTGCAACTTCTTCCTACTCAAGCCCAAAGCCTGAAGCCATGAGCATATTAACCGAATCACGCATCACTTTCCAAGGGCTATTGTCCAAGTTCACTCGAGTTGAGATCCCCATCATTCAACGCGACTACGCCCAAGGTAGGAAATCCGTAGAAGATGTTCGCTCCGGCCTGCTCGAGGCGATGTTCGACGCCCTCGAGCGGAACGCCGACGACAATGCGCTGCCTCTCGACCTGGACTTTGTATACGGGAGCATTACCAAGACCAAGGAAGACGGCGCAGAAGTAACTGCCTTCGCACCGCTCGACGGACAGCAGCGACTGACAACCCTCTTTCTTCTACATTGGTTCTCGGCGTGGAAAGACGGCGTGGGCGACAAGTTCCGACAGGTCTATCGTCACGGCGGGAAGTCCCGATTCGCTTATCTGGTGAGGCCCAGCTCAACTGAATTTTTCGATACGCTGTCAGACTTCTTCCCGAGTCCATCCCTTGGGGATGGGGGCAAGCTTTCTAGTTTCCTCCAGGAGCAGCCTTGGTTCTTCCTCTATTGGAAGCAAGACCCAACGATTCAATCGGCCCTCGTTATGCTCGATGCGATTCAGGGGCGTTTCGGGAATGCCTCTGGCCTCTATGCGAAGCTGACCGACGAGGGGTCTCCACGAATCACCTTTCAGTTCCTCGATCTTGAACAATTCGGTTTGTCAGATGACCTCTACATCAAGATGAATGCACGAGGAAAACCCCTGACGGCATTCGAGAACTTCAAAGCCAAGCTGGAACAGAAGCTGGCTTCAGACTTCAAACATTGGAAGGAAGACGGAGCCTCTGGCGAGGTGTCGGTGAAGGACTACTTTAGCCATAAGATCGAGACACAGTGGGCAAATCTCTTCTGGCACTTCCGTGATCCCAAAAGCCGACTGTTCGACGATAAGCTTATGGCCCTCTACCGAGAGCTAGCCATCGTTACGCGTAATCCAGACAACAATGCATTTGAAAACGTGGTGCATGAGTTGCGTGGACGAAAGGTGGGGCTTACTTACCAGTGGTTAGCAAAACTTGGTGCGGTTGATGAGCCGATGCTTCGTTGCCTCTTTGGGACACTAGACCGACTCTCGGGATCGGAGGAAGGTATGCATGTGTTCCTCAGCGACACCAGATACGTGAATGAACGCGCACTATTCGAGAAAGCAATCGATCCGAGGGCTAACCTTAACTATGAGGAATTGATTCTTTTGAGCGCGTACACAGGATACATTGTAGGGCATCGTGAAGGCATTGACACCAGCTCATTGTGGAATTGGCTCCGTGTGGTTGCGAACCTTGCGAAGAACACGATCTACAACAGGCACGAGGATTTTCAGCGAAGTTTGAGGTCGCTGAACGCATTGATTGAGCACGCGGACTCGATTCTTGATTACTTGGGGAGAAATGCCGGAGATGTCGTCGGCTTCAACCAGCAACAGACGCGTGAAGAGCAGTTGAAGGCCATGCTGATTATTAAGAGCGACAAATGGCGAGATTTGATCATTGAAGCTGAATGCCATGGTTACTTCTCTGGTCAGATTGAGTTTCTTTTCAAATTCTCGGGTGTCCTTGATCGCTGGCTGAGTGCCAAGAACTGCGACTGGAGCGAGCAAGACGACGAGCATCTCCGCTCATCCTTCGAGAGCTACTTCAAGCGGGCGAAGTTGGTTTTTGGTGATGCAGGTTTGCGGAACTTCAATGGATTCCTCTGGGAACGTGCCTTGCTTGCCAAAGGTGACTATCTAGTCGAGTCGGGGAGAAATAGGTGCTTCCTGAAGAGTGATGGCCGTGAGACCTCCTGGAAGCGCCTTCTCCGTGGAGATCCGAAAAAAGAGAGCGAAGAGGCGAAGAGAGATATTGTTTGGCGGGTGATGGACCAACTCAATCCCGATGGAGATGTGTGCAATGATCTCGAAGCGATCATCAACCAGGCCGAAGTGGGGGAACCATGGCGTAAGCTGTTGGTCGAGAACCCCGGAGCCATCCGATATTGCGAGAACCGTTTGATTCGGTGGGAATCACCGGAAACCATCTTTCTGCTCAAACGCTCGCAGCTAAATGGCACCCACGCAGATCTTTTTACTTACAGCCTTTTCAACAGCGAATTGAGTTCAATGTATGGACAGCGAGGGGGTTCTCTGTTTGAGCGTTGCGAATACAGGTCTGTGACCGATACCTCAAATGATGCCGGGATCGTCCTTCACGCAAAGCACGAGAAGCATCAATTCCATGTGGAGATTCTAAACAGTCGGGAAGGGCGATCGTTATTCTCGATTGCTTGTCCGGCGGAAACTGACCCATTCGTCCAGGATGTGATTTGGCCGAGCCTCAAAGAACTAGGATTTAATGAAGTCACGAGAGCCAACGATACATGGGCAGTGGAGTTGGCTGTTCCAAGAAACAGTATTGTGGCTAAAATTCAGGAGTTGGAGGCCCATCTAAAGGAGTATCTTCAATGAGCGCCATTGGCAAACCCGAACGTCACACCCAGAACCGGGTCATCGCCCTCTTTCGCGATGAGCTGAAGTATGACTACCTCGGCGACTGGAACGACCGAACCAACAGCAACATCGACGATGCGCTGACGACGAACTGGCTAAAAAAGGCGGGCTATTCTGCGGAACAGATCAGCCGGGCGCTCTACTTGATTCGCACGGAAGCGGACAACCTGACTCGGGGCCTGTATGCCAACAACCAGAAGGTCTATGCGATGCTACGCTACGGCGTGCCGGTGAAGATCGAAGCAGGCAAGGTGACGGAAACGGTGAAGCTCATCGACTGGGAGAACCCAGAGCTGAACGACTTCGCCATCGCGGAGGAGGTGACGCTGAAAGGCGGGCACGAACGCCGCCCGGACCTCGTGCTTTACCTGAACGGCATCGCCATCGGAGTGATCGAGCTGAAAGGCAGCCATGTGTCCCTGAGCGATGGCATCCGCCAACTGCTCTCCAACCAGCAGAAGCCGTTCAATGAGTGGTTTTTCAGCACGGTGCAGATCGTCTTTGCCGGGAATGACTCGGAAGGCCTGCGCTACGGCACGATTGAGACGGGCGAGAAGTATTTCCTGACCTGGAAGGAGGACGAGGAGGACAACAGCCGCTTCAAGCTGGACAAATACCTCATCAAAATGTGCGAGAAGAAGCGCCTTCTGGAACTGCTGCATGACTTTGTGCTCTTTGATGGCGGGGTGAAGAAACTGCCGCGCGTGCATCAATACTTCGGCATCAAGGCCACCCAGAAGCATGTGGAAGCCTACCAGGGCGGCATCATCTGGCACACGCAGGGCAGCGGGAAGAGCATCGTGATGGTGCTGCTGGCCAAGTGGATTCTCGAAAACAAGCCGAAGGCCCGCGTGCTGATCGTGACGGACCGCGATGAACTGGACAAGCAGATCGCCCGCGTGCTGCACGAGGCCGGACAGGTGGGCAACCCCGATGACTGCCGGGCCAAGAGCGGCCAGGACCTCATGGCGAAGCTAGGGCAGGCCAATCCCCGCCTGCTCTGCACGCTGGTGCATAAGTTTGGCAAGAAGGGGCTCAAAGGCGCGGAGTTTGATGCCTTCCTCGAAGAACTGAAAACCCAGCCACCGATGGCGGTGGGGGAACTCTTCATCTTTGTGGATGAGTGCCACCGCACCCAGAGCGGCAAGCTGCACAAGACCATGGCCGCCCTGCTGCCCGGCGCGGTCTTCATCGGCTTCACCGGCACGCCGCTGCTAAAAGCGGACAAGGCGACGAGCCTGGAGGTCTTTGGCAGCTACATCCACACCTACAAGTTTGGCGAGGCGGTGGCGGACAAGGTGGTGCTGGACCTCGTCTATGAGTCCCGTGACATCGAGCAGCAACTCGGCTCGCAGGAGAAAATCGACGCGTGGTTTGATGCCAAGACCAAGGGTCTCAACGACTGGCAGAAACAAGCCCTGCGCGAGCAGTGGGGCACGATGCAGAAGGTGCTCAGCTCCCGCTCCCGCATGGAGCGGGTGGTGGAGGACATTGTCTTCGACTTTGGCGTGAAGCCGCGCCTCGCCAGTCAGCGTGGCAATGCCATCCTCGTGGCATCCAGCATCTACGAGGCGGTGAAGTATTATGAGCTGTTCCAAAAGACGGCCTTCAAAGGCCGCAGTGCCGTGGTCACCTCCTACAATCCGCAGGCCCAAGACGTGACGCTGGAGGAAACCGGCGAGAATACGGAGACGGAGAAGCAGTTCATCTTCAGCGCCTACACCGCGCTGCTGAAAGACGTGGAGCCCGCGCCGAACAAATCAAAAACCGAGACCTACGAGGACAACGCCAAGAAGCAGTTCATCAAGGACCCCGCGAAGATGCGCCTGCTCATCGTGGTGGACAAACTGCTCACCGGCTTTGACGCGCCCAGCTGCACCTACCTTTACATCGACAAGTCCATGCAGGACCACGGCCTCTTCCAAGCGATCTGCCGCACCAACCGGCTCGATGGCGAAGACAAGAGCTTTGGCTACATCGTGGACTACAAGGACCTCTTCAAAAAGCTGATCAACGAGAAGGGCACTGGAGCACTCCAGGTCTATAGCTCGGAGCTGGATGATTCCGCGCCCGGTGCCTCGTCCGAAATCCTGATGCAGGACCGCCTCAAGAAGGGGCGCGAACGCCTGGAGGCTGCCCTCGAAACCATGGCGATGCTTTGCGAATCCGTCGAGCCGCCGAAGGGGGAGCTGGAACACATCCACTACTTCTGCGGCAACACGGAGGTCGAGGACGATCTCAAGGAACACGAGCCGCAACGTGCCGCCCTCTACAAAGGCACGGCCGCCATGCTGCGAGCCTACGCCAACATCGCCGACGACCTGCCCCTGGCCGGCTACACCGCAGGACAAGCCGAGAGGATTAAGGGCGATGTGGAGCGCTACATCAAGCTGCGGGAGATCATCCGGCAGGCCAGCGGCGAGACCATCGACCTCAAAGCCTACGAGGCCGACATGCGCCACCTGATTGACACCTACATCGAGGCCAAGGAACCGAAGAAGACTTCGCACTTTGACGAGGTGGGCCTCCTGGAGGTGATCGTGAAGAGCGGCATGGCCGACGCCATTGCCGGAATGCCCGAAGGGATCAAAAACAATCCCTCCGCCGTCGCGGAAACCATCGCGAACAACGTTCGGAGCAAGATCGTGCAGGAGCAGCTCAACAATCCGGCCTTCTACGAGAAGATGTCGGAGCTTCTGAAGGAGATCATCGCGGACCTGCGGGCGAAGCGCATCAGCTACGAGCAGTTCCTCAAGCAGATCGCCGATTTGGCCAAGCAGGTGCACACTGGCGCTGACGCAAAGACATCGCCCAAGCTCGACACGCCGGGCAAACGTGCCCTGTATGACAACCTCCTTCCGAAAGCGCCCGATAAGGACGGGAACGTGGTCCAGGAGGCTGCTCCCTATGGAGATGCCCAAGAGATCGCCGTGAACCAAGCCTTACAGATCGACGCACTTGTGAAGAAGGTGCGCCCGGCAGGTTGGCGCGGGGTCAAAGCCCGGGAGAACATTATCAAAGCGGCCCTGATGGAGCTGTTGAGCGGAAACAAGGACACGGTGGAGCGTGTCTTTACCATTCTCGTGGCTCAAAAAGAATACTGATGATCTCGCAGCTCCAACTGGGTGATGTGGTCGTTGATGTCGTGCAAAAGAACATCAAGAACCTGCACCTGAGCGTTCACCCACCCACCGGTCGGGTGACGATCTCTGCCCCCTTGAGGATGAAGCCGGACACGATTCGTGTCTTTGCCATCACCAAGCTCGGATGGATCAAGCAACAGCAACTCAAACAGCGCACGCAGCCGCGAGAAACCGCGAGGGACTACATCGAGAGAGAAAGCCATTATGTCTGGGGAAGACGATACTTGATGACCGTCATTGAAGAGGACGGCCCACCACGAATCGACGTATCTGGAAACCGAATCAAACTTTACATGCGCCCCGGCACTCCTCCGGTGAAACGGCAGGCCATCATGGAGGGGTGGTATCGCGATGAGTTAAAGAAGGCCTTGCCACCCTTGCTGGCAAATTGGGAGACGAAGCTCGGAGTCAAGCCGTCCAAGGTCTTTGTGCAGCGAATGAAAACAAAGTGGGGGAGCTGCAATCACCGGGCCAAGCACCTCCGTTTTAACAGCGAACTCGCCAAGAAACCGAAGAAGCTGCTAGAGTACATCATTGTTCACGAACTGGCCCACCTGCTGGAGCCGACACACAATGAGCGTTTTTTTGCGCTCCTAAATCAACACTATCCGAACTGGCGTGAAGTCCGTGAGCAGCTCAATGAACTGCCGTTGGCATCGGAAGACTGGCGGCGGTAGTGCCGCAGAGACGAGATAGCTCTACTGGCCGAACAGTTCCTCCGAATACTCAAAACAACCCGGCACGCCTCAACCGCCTCACCAACGCCCACTGGCGCTCTCCCATGGCATCGCGGTTGACTCCCTCGTTCCACCCAGTTGACTCGCTTCGCTCACCCTTCGGGCTGCTTTCCGCCGTCTATTAGCCTTCGGCTATTTGCCTTCGGCCATCTCCACTGCGTTCCGGTTCCGCTGCGCTCCGGTTCCCTCCGGTCGGTTGTGTCGCCCGGCGGGACATGCAGGCAGGATCGGTGCTGGAATCGGGTGAACCAAGCACGGGCTTAAGCCCGAACTACGAACGAAGAACCTCTGACCTCTGCGGTTATCCGAACTCTTGCGGTGGACCTGTTTGCGGTAGAACGGGCTACTGCGAAGCCGCGAAGCGAACCCCGAACTACGAACGAAGAACCTCTGTGCCCTTCCGTGTGTTCCGTGTCTTCCGTGGTTGTCCTGCCTTGAACCGCGAGCGGAGTCGCGGACGACTTCATTCGGGGCCCGGGGGAATACTCGATTGCTGAATGCTGATTTCTGATTTCTGATTTTTGAAGGGGGAGCACCTGA
>JBILVU010000262.1:0-3967 GCA_044370285.1 Prosthecobacter sp. | reverse complement strand
GCCTGCACACCACCGCCGTCGTCCAGCCCGCTGGCATCACGGATGACGACGTTCATTACCTCAAAGCAGGCCAGATCGGCTACACCCCCGGCATCGACAATGCCAACAGCGACCGCTTTCACATCATCATCCACGGCAAAATGGCCCACGGCTCCGCGCCGCACAAAGGCGTGGACGCCATCGCGGTGGCCTCCGAGGCCGTCATGGCACTCCAGATGATCAAAAGCAGGCAGACGAACACCCGCCAGCCTCTCGTCATCAGCATCGGCACCATTCACGGTGGCGACCGCGAAAACATCATCGCCGAAAAAGTCGAGCTCGGCGGCACCGTGCGCACTTACGACGCCAAATTCCGCGATGGCATCATCGAGCAGATGCACCGCATCCTCAAAGGCATCACCGAGGCCCACGGTGCCAGCTACGAGATGGAATACCGCAAAACCTATCCCAGCATCCAGAACAACCTCAACCTCGTCGCCGCCACGCTCCCCGCCTTCAAGCGCCTCTGCGGCGAGAAAAACGTCATCGAACTCACCCCTGGTATGGGCGGCGAGGACTTCAGTTACTTCGCCCAGATCGTCCCCGGCTTCTACTTCCGCCTCGGCGTGGCGAATGAAGAGAAAGGCATCATCCATGGCGGTCACACGCCCCTGTTTGACTGCGACGAGGACGCCATCAAAACCGGTGTCGCCGCCATGGCAGCGGCGGTGTGTGATTTCCTCGACTCAGCGACCAAAGCGTCGCGATAACTTAAACCATCACGAAGACTCGCCCTCGCTATCCACCTTCATGCCGGGCAGCTCTTTCGCCTTGTCCGCGTAGCGGTCAAAGCGGTTCGAGAGGATGAGCAGCGTGGGTGCCCACAGGCCCACGAAGATGCCGAAACGCTCCGCATGTGCCTGCTCCTCCGGTGTTTCGCCGTTTTGAATCCACCAGATCCAGATGGAGAGCAGGATGCTGAACATGCCTGCTTGGAAGCAGATGGTGCTGAGTGTGCGGCAGATGGAGGAATTCATGACAGCGGAGTGTGCCATGCATCACAGCAAGCATGCAAGCCTGCTGACGAGCCGTCACAAGGCTGGCTCACCAAATCGCAGGCTAGACGCACCGCGGCGGCATGATTCACCACGACCACTGAAGGCCAAAACGGCCAGCCAGGGCGAGGAGGTCATCGCGCATGCTCCACTCATCGGCGCGGGCTTCCATGTCCGCTGGATGGCGGTGGCTGGCACCTTTGAGGGCCATGCAGCCGGTGTTGTCACCGATCTGGCGAATGGCTTCGATCTCTTCGGCGCTGAGGCATTGCTCCGGCAGCGCGGCAAGATCATCGAGCTTGCTCTCGATGCTGCGGGCACCTTCGCCGTGCTCTTGAATGAGCGTGGGGACGACGCTCTTCACGGCGGTATTGCCGAGGGTCCAAAGACAGGCGAGCTGGAGCATGCTGATGCCGTGCTTCTCCGCGAAGGGACGCACTTTTTCGAGCTTTTCGACGCCGTGCTCGATCCAGTCGCCCGGACGATGCGTGCGGTGATCGCCATCGCGGAATTTGTGGCCGGGCTTCACGTCGTCATGGAAGAGACCGCCGTAATCGACCACGCGGGCCATGATATCGACCTTGTTCTTCTCGGCGGCGGCGAGCACATGCTGACCAGGCCAGGGCTCGAAGGGATTCAAAATGATCATCGCCCAGTCCATGCGGTCGCCGTAGCGCTCGAAGCACTCGATCATGTCGAGCGTAAAGCCGTTCGCGGGTCCGGGAGCGATGCCGAGGCGGTCGGTGAGGCCTTCGGTTTTCAACGCGGTGAAGGCGTCCCACACCTTTTCACTCGTGTAGCTGATGTTGTCCGGATTGTGCAGCATGAGCAGGTCAAACTTGGAAGTCTGGCAGCGCTCCAGGCTCTTCTCCGTGGCCATTTTGAGGTAGTCGTAATACTTCTCCGGCCCGCGCAGCGAGGGATCCGTGAAGCGAGGATAGCCTTTCGAGCCCTGGCGGATGCCTTCGTAAATATCATGGCCCACGATGCCGACGAGGCAGTATTCCTCACGCGGGATGCCTTTGAGTGCCTCGCCCAGCAGCGAATCAGCGCGGCCCACGCCATACACATCCGCGGTGACGAAGGTGCGCACGCCTTTGGCGAAGGAATCACGCATGAGCTGCATGTAATGCTCCTCGGAGAGTTGTTCGCCGTAGTGCATAAAGCGGCCGCCGCTCCAGGTGCCGTAAGCCGTGCGTGTGAGATTCATGGTCGTTCGTTGGGGTGGGGTTGAAGGTGGGCGGGCTTCTTACCGCACCGCCGGAGCGTTTCAAACGATCCCTGCATGCGGATTTTGGCATCTACCGGGTTTGAACAGTTCACGCAGGACGAATCTCGAATCCGCTTCATCCTCCGCCCGCCCATGGTTCACCGCTTTTTTGTCTTTTCCACCCTCCTCGCCGTGTCCACGGCGGCGGCGGATTGGCGGGACGACATCGGTCTCACCCGGCTGGCGGCAGAACTCGGCACCGCCATGCCGACCGGAGCAGGCATCCCCCTGATGCAAAGCGAGGCCAACACCATCACCTCCCCGCCGAATTACCTGCCGCAAACGGGCGGCCCTGATCCTTTTGGCGGCGGCGGGGCCTTCGCGGGAAAAACCTTCCACCCGGAATCCGGTGCAGGCACCGAACTCGGCCATGCAGGCAGTGTGGCCTCCTACTTCTACGGCACCTACATCGGCGTGGCTCCTGGAGCCGTGGAGATCCACAACTACACCGCCGAGAATTTCATCGAGCGGCTCACGACTGGGACCTCGCCGGAGGTTTTTCCCGGTCGCGTGCAGAACCACAGTTGGGCAGGCAGTTACGGAAATACCATCACGGATACGGACATCATCCGCTCCTTCGATTTCATGATCAATCGAGACGGACGCATAGCCACCATCGGCATCTCCGGAGGAAATCTGTCTCCGCTGCTTGGTGATACCTACCACGGCATCACCGCAGGCGTGCGAAGCGGCAATCACAGCATCAGCGGCACGCTCACCGATGGCCCCGGTCGCATGAAGCCGGACCTCGTGGTCAATCTGGATGCCACGAGCTACGCCGCGCCGGTCATCGGCGGGGCTGCCACCTGCCTACTCCAAGGAGCAATCGCCTCCGGCAATACCAACGCGGAGAGACCCCAGACCCTCAAAGCCATCCTACTGGCCGGAGCCTCGAAGCAGAATCTGCCGCAATGGCAGCGGGACAGCACTGCGGAGCCTTACGATGATGTATTCGGCGCGGGTGAGCTCAACCTCGCCAACTCCTGGCACATCCTCCAAGCAGGCGAGCAGGCGTTTTCGACGACCATCGAGGTCGCCTCACGCGGCTGGGATTTTGCCACCACGACCAACAACGCCGCCGGGCGCCGCTACTTCTTCACCATCCCGGCGGGAAGCCTCGCCGAGACCTTCTCCGCCGCGCTCACTTGGCATCGCAGCCTCACAAACTTCCTCGGAAACTACACCAGCAGCCTGACCAACCTCACGCTGAAGCTTTACGCCGCCAGCGGTCTCACGGCTGGAGCCTTGCTCAGCAGTTCCACGAGCAGTGTGGACAACGTGGAGCACCTCCACCTCTACAACTTACCGCCCGGTCAGTATCTCCTTGAAGTCACCTCCACCGCCAGCAACCGCGACTACGCCCTCGCCTGGGAGGCGCGTCTCGGTAAAGGCCCCAAACTCATCGCCACGACGATGACGGCTAGCACCATCTCCTTCACCGCCTCCACGCTCGATCCCTTCGTCACCTACACCCTCGAAAGCTCGCCCGATCTCACCACCTGGACCACCGAACACACCTTTCGAACGGCGGACACTTCGCCCGCTTTCCAATCGAACTGGCAGGACACCTCACCCGCGCCGGGCAAGCAGTTCTACCGCCTGCGCTGGACGCCAGTGAGGTGATTTGCATTACGCCACGATCTGCTTGATCACCTTGCACGGC
>JBILVU010000261.1:0-3984 GCA_044370285.1 Prosthecobacter sp. | reverse complement strand
CCCAGAGGATCCCCCCCAAACTGCCACCTGACAGCCTCTCGGAAGTGCGAAGCCCCGGCGGCGTTTCGGACGGGGCGCAGATACAGACCGTAAACACCGGGCAATCGTCTTCGGAATGCCCGGCTCAATACCCGTGCGCAAACTGGATATCGAGCGTCTGCAGGTAGGTGTGCAGGCCGGCATCTTGCACGGGCAGGACGATGGCGTCTTCATCGCTCTCATTGTGATGGGAGTGCCACCAGCCCGGGGGCGTCACGAAGGCTCCTCCGGCCACCCAGTTGGCACGGACGGGATTGATGATGTTGCCATCGCTGTCGAGATCGCGACCGATCATGGTATAGACGCCTTCCGTGGCCTTTACGGCGAAATCGAGAGCGATCGAGTTGTGCCGGTGGGCCTTCTGTTTGCTCTTCGCGGGCAGCAGATTGTAGAGCGACCACATGGTGTGGGTCAGCGTCTTGGTCTGCGGGCAGTCAGGGTTCGCCAGCAGGATGCCGTTGCGGTTCTTGTCCTTGCCCTCGTTTTCCTTCCGCACCCTCTCCAGCTCGCTCGTGAGCAGCTCACGCGAGAAATAGAGCGGGCGGAATCTCGGACTGACCGGCTTGGCACCGAGGAAGTCCATCAGCGGCTGGTCGTTCACCCAATAGAAGGCGCTGTCCTCGCTCGCCCGATGCCTGATCTCGCCGGTGACAGGCAGCGCAAAGAGATCGCCCGTTTTCCAGCTCAGCTTCTTGCCATCGATCACACTGAAACCCGCACCACGGATGACATAAAAGACCTGGCTGCTGGCATTGCAGGCGGTGGGCACTTCGTCTCCAGCAGCAATGTGAATAAAGTTCGCCAAGAGATTGGGCCCGGTGACCGGGTAGCTCGTTTCGAGCTTCTGTGACAGCTCCAACGGGATGACCTTAGTCTCGGCGATGTGATGCATCCCAGGCGGAAACACATCAATGCCGATCTTCGGCATCCGCGGATTCGCCGCGCTGCCATACTCCAAGAACAGGCCGTGCTTCTCCCATTCTTGGTTGCAGGTCGGGGCGGTGGCTGAGGTGGTGGCAGTCATGTCGTTGGAGTAAGGTTCGGTGAAGAATACGCCTTGTTGGGTCGGCAAGGGAAGCGCTTTTGTCGTTCAAGGCTTTGGCCGAGGTACCGCCGGGCTGAAAAAGACGTCGAGTTTTCCGCCATGGGTCATCCATGAACGGAATTCATCCAAACCACGCAAAGGATTCAATCGGTTGTTTGCCCCGCAGGCGGGTTTTGGCACGGGGCTGGCTCAGTGAAAGGGCATCTCCATAACCCTTTCCCTCGACCCTACAGCCGCCGCGTAGCCGAAAACCCAAACACCACACCCACACACCGCACTACCATGAAAAGGCTGCTTCCCATCCTGCTCGCGACGACCGCCGCGTCGTTCGCGCAAACACCCGCTGCCAAACCGGCCGCACCACCACCGCCGCCCGTGCCGGGCTTCACCCTCGCACCTCCACCTCCGGCCTACGCACCGATCAAGTATGGCGGCCTCACCATTGATGTGCAGGAAAAGATGCGCTTCGAAATTCGTGACAACAATTTCGACTTCAACAGCGCCGTGAACGGTCCACAGGACGCCTCATGGCTGCTCCAGCGCTTCCGCCTTGGTCTCGGCTACGATGTGAATCCGTGGCTGAAGTTTTACATCCAGGGCCAGGATGTGCGTGAGCTCGGCGGCAGTCGCCCGAACAATCCAGGCACTTTTGCCGCTGAGGGCGATGATAGCTTTGATATCCTCAAAGCCTATGTGCAGCTCGGCAATCCGAAGAAGGGCATTAGCGCCACGATCGGCCGCCAGTTCCTCAGTTACGGCGATCAGCGCCTCGTCGGACCGCTCGAATGGCTTAACCAAGCGCGGACATTTGATGCCGTGAAGTTCCGCTACACGAAGGAAAAATACTCGCTCGACTTCTTTGTGTCGTCGCCCGTGGCCTTCACGAACAACATGTGGAACCAATCTCCCTTCCTCGACAACGATGAAGCGCAGAATGACATCTTTAGCGGCATTTACGCCTCCACGCTGTTTGTCCCTTTCAATCTGACCACCGACTTCTACGTCTTCAACAAGCGTGATGATGGCAATGGCAACTTTGGTGCCCCACTTGGCGATACCGATTTCTACACCATCGGCACACTCTGGAAGGGTGACCCCAAAAAGCTCGGTGGCTGGGATTACACCACCGAGATGACCTACCAGTTCGGAGACGTCAGCGGCCGGGATTTGAGCGCCTTCGCCGGTCACTGGGCCATCGGCCACAACTGGCTCACACACCCATGGAAGCCCCGCATCGGTATCCAATACAACTACAGCCCCGGTGACAGCAATGCGGCGGATGGAGACATCGGCACCTTCCAAAATCTGTATCCCACGAACCACCTCTTCTATGGCTACATGGATACCACGGGCTGGATCAACATGCATAATCCTCAGCTCAACATCAGCTTATCCCCCACGCCAAAGCTGAAGGTCATGCTCGACTACCACCTCTACTGGAACGCCACGAATTCCGACGCCTGGTATCGCGTGAACGGCGTCACCACCGTGCGTCCGCTCAATGCCGCCGCCACTGGTGCCAACAGCAGCTTCCGCGGCCAGGAGATCGACCTCACCGCCATCTACAAGCTCAACCCGCATGTCGGCATCATGGCCGGCTACAGCTACTTTTTTGCCGGGGACTACCTTCAGGCAACCGGGGCCGCTGATAACGCTCAGTTCGGCTACGTGCAGGTGCAGATCGACTTCTAAACCGCGTCCGACATGCAGATCACGCCGCTCATTCCTGAAAACGCCCCCTTCACCGCCGATCAACGCGCCTGGTTGAATGGATTCCTCGCCGGAGTCCTCCAGCGTAGCGGCGGAGTGAATGGTGTCTCAGCACCTGCCGAGGCGAAAAAGTCTCTGCTCATCGCCTTCGGCAGTCAGAGCGGCAATGCGGAAAGTTTGGCCAAGCGGCTGGCCAGGGAAGCATCGGGTCGAGGCTTCGCAGCGCGAGCTGCGGGCCTCGACTCGCTGCAACCAGCCGATCTCATCCAAGACAAGAACGTCCTCCTCATCACCTCCACCTGGGGCGAGGGTGATATGCCTGACAACGCCGTGTCCTTCTGGGACGCCATCAATCAAAACGGCAGCAGCCCCAAGTTCGACGGCGTCCAATACTCCGTCCTCGCCCTCGGCGACAAAAACTACGCCGGCACCTTCTGCCTCGCTGGCAAAAAGCTCGATCAACGCCTCGCCGAACTCGGAGCCACCCGCATTGTGGATCGTGTGGACTGCGATGTGGAGTTTGATGACCTTGCCAAAGAGTGGTCCAAGAATGCTTTCACCATCTTCGGAGCCTCCAAATCGTCCGACGCGTCCGACACGTCTGACCCGTCCGACAAAGCGTGGTCCAAAAAGAATCCCTTCCCCGCGAAACTCATCGCCAACGACACGCTGAACGCGCCCGGCAGCGCCAAGGACACGCACCACATCGCCTTCTCACTCACCGACAGCGGCCTCGCCTACGAAGTCGGCGATGCCCTCGGCGTCTTTGTCCAAAATTGCCCCGAAGTTGTCGATTCCGTCATCGCCGCACACGGCTTCGATCCGAATGCCCAAGTCGGCACCAAAACCCTTCGCGAGGCCCTTCTCACCGATTTCGAAGTTCGCCATCTCCTCGGCAAAACACCCGAACCCGGCCTCACACTCGATTCCTTCCTTGAAAACCTGCGCAAGCTGCAACCGCGCCTCTACTCCATCGCCAGCAGCATCAAGGCGCATGCCGATGAAGTGCATCTCTGCGTCGGCGCAGTGCGCTACAGCACGGATGGCATCGCGCACAAAGGCGTCGCCAGCACCTTTCTCGCGGATCGTTTGCCGCTCGGCGAAACCACCGGCATCTACTTCCACGCCGCGAACCATTTCCGCCTGCCCGCCGATCTCACGAAGCCCGTCATCATGGTCGGCCCCGGCAC
>JBILVU010000260.1:0-4027 GCA_044370285.1 Prosthecobacter sp. | reverse complement strand
GCGTGATCTGCTCACCGCCAGCGGCAGCACGCTGGAGCATGGCGGCGGCAATTTCTTCGTCCTCAACGACGAGCCCACCAAATGCGCCGAAACCGTCAGCGTGGCCTTCATGGGCACCTCCATCGCCTGTGCGAAGTGCCACAACCACCCGATGGAAAAATGGACGCACGATCAGTACTATGCCTTCGCGAACCTCTTCGCCCGCATCCGATCCAAAAACGGCACACAGGCCAATGAACGCGTGCTTTTCAGCGACACCCAGGGCGAGATCATCACGCCACTCACCGGCAAAGCCCAGCCACCGCGCCCGCTCGATGCCTTGCAGCCCGTCTCGATGACCTCCACCGAGGATCGACGCATCACGCTCGCGAACTGGCTCACCAGCGCTGACAACAAACTCTTCCAACGCGCCATCGTGAATCGCGTGTGGGCAAACTTCTTCGGCAGCGGCCTCGTCGAAGCCGTCGATGACCTCCGCGTCACGAATCCCGCCAGCAACGAGCCGCTCTTCGCCGCCGCGTGCGAGCATCTCGTGCGGCAAAAATTCGACCTCAAGGCCCTCATGCGCACCATCCTGCAAAGCGAGACCTACCAGCGCAGCAGCGTCACCCTTCCCGAAAACATCACCGACCTCCGTTACGGCTCCCACTACGTCCCGCGCCGACTGAAGGCCGAGGTGCTGCTCGACACCGTGAGCCAGGTCACCGCCGCGTCCACCACCTTCAAAATTGATCGCCGCAACGCCAACCGCGGCACCGCCGACGCCTACCCCATGGGCTTCCGCGCCCTGCAACTGCCCGACAGCAACATCGCCAGCTACTTCCTCAAAAGCTTCGGCCGCGCCGACCGCGTCGCCACCTGCGAATGCGAGCGCACCAACGAACCCAGCATGGCCCAAGCGCTTCACATCGCCAACGGCGACACCCTGAACCAAAAGCTCGCCCAAAAAGACAACCGCCTCGACGCCCTGCTCACCAGCCAGCAGCCCGACACCAAGATCATCGAAGAAGCCTACCTCCTCACCCTCACCCGCGCCCCCACCGCTCACGAACTCGAAAAAGCCACCGCGATGCTCGCCACCGCCAAACCCGAAGACCGCCGCACCACGCTGGAAGATCTGTTTTGGAGCCTGATGAGCTCGAAGGAGTTTTTGTTTAATCACTGAGCCGTAGAGCGAATGTCCACATTCGCTGAACCTGGAACCCCATGAAACGCTTCTTCCAATTGATGCTCGGGCTGCTTTTCACAGCCGTGGGCTTTTTGGGGTGTTGGTTGGCTTACATGTGGTGGCAAAACATGAGCCATTGGTGGGCCGTGATACTTTCCTTGGCGCTGTTGGCCGCAGCCGTATGGCTGAATGCAAAACGGTCCGATTCACCTTGGCTGTCAGTCATGGCGATTGGCTACGGGTTTGGCGCTGCGCTGATTACGCTAGCTATCAGTTATGGCAGAGCCATGGACACTCTTGGGTTCATAATCCTCACTGCCTTGGTAGCAGGAATGACCGCTCTTTTAGCTAGAGACAGGCGGCCCAAAACCATCTTGCGAATTTGGGCCTATGCCTTTGTCGTCGGGATCGCCGCATTTTTGGCGGATCATTTGATTCTGAATGGACGACTCTTCGCGTGGAAGTGGCGAGTGATCGAGCAACCGATGTTTGGTCCGGGCGGATTCATCAAGGTTGAGCGACATGGTCGCCACGTCATTTACGCCACTGACACAGGTTTCACCGACCCATGCAAGGAAGCCATTGTCTGGGGTTGGCACGTCTTTCCAAGGGTGGTTTATCTTGGAGACAAACTTCCCGAAGGTGACCTGATCAACGAACCAAAGATTCAGGAGGTGCTTCGATGATTTTTGTTTGGGAAATCATCCAAGCCCAACGGGCTTGCGTCATGCAGCCCAGGGTTCGCAGAACCCTGGGTATCGAGTCACCCCACATCTCCATCTCACCGAACCCCAACGGGGTTCCGTCAGTCTCCCCTGACCACGAAAGCCGCGCCAGCAAAGTAGCCATCTCGCTCCGCGAGATGAGCTGGACGCATTGCAAACTCACTGGCTCACGAGTTTCGAGCGTCGTGCATGGTGGCGAAAGCCGGTTGCTCATCTCGACGGAGCGAGATGGCTACTTTGCTTCGCCGGATCGTCGCTGGCAGGCTTTCAAGAATGTCCAAACGACTCCCAAAAGCGCCGGAGGACCGGCGCACTCCAGGACGCTTTCGCGTGCTTTCACCCTTACCGTCTCTTGATGTCATGAAACGACTTCTTCTCCTCTCACTCGCCTTCATCGCCACCATCCACGCCCAAACCGTGGACTACACGAAGCAGATCGTCCCGCTGTGGGACACCTACTGCATCGACTGCCACAGCGCGGACGACGCGGATGGGGAGTTCGCGCTCGACACCTTTGCGGCGCTCATGAAAGGCGGCGAGGAAGGTGCAGCCATCGTGGCTGGGAAGGCGGAGGAGTCGTTGCTGGTGAAGTTTCTCGAAGGGCGCTCGGGTCGCGGTGGGAAGAATGAATTCATGCCGCCGGGTAAGCGTGAGAAGCTGAAAGCGGAGGAGATCTCGCTGATCAAGGCGTGGATCAACGCAGGCGCGAAAGGGCCACTCGTCGCGGAGGCGAAACCGATGCCGAAGGAGGTCATCACGCCGAAAATCGCGCCCACGGTGCCGCCGAAGCGCTCGATCCAGGCGGTGGCGTTTTCGCCGAAGGCGCAGCTCATCGCGGCGGGACGCTATGGTGAAGTCGAACTCGTCAATCCGGTCAATCAAGTCACCGTTCGGAAACTCACCGGCTTCACGGGCAAGGTGAACGCCGTTGCGTTCTCGCCTGATGGCGAGATGGTCTATGCCGCCGGTGGCGAGGCGGGCATCGTGGGCATCGTGCGGAGTTGGAAGACAAGCGACGGCACGGCGCTGCGCTCATTTGAAGGTCACACGGATGCCGCGTATGCGCTCGCGGTTTCGCCGGATGGCAAATGGATCGCCACGGGAGCCTACGATCAAAAAATCCGCCTCTGGGACACGGCGACGGGCAAAGAGCTCGCACTGCTCAAAGGTCACAACGGTGCGGTGAACGGTCTCTCGTTTCGCCCCGATGGCAAGGTGCTCGCCAGTGCCAGCGCGGACCGCACGGTGAAGCTTTGGAGTATCCCGACAGGCCAGCGACTCGACACGCTCTCGCAGCCGACGAAGGAGCAAACGAGCGTCGTTTTCAGCGCCGATGGCAAAACGCTTTTCGCCGCCGGTGGCGACAACCGCATCCGCGTGTGGGCGATCAGCGCCGCCGCGAAAGAAGGCTCGAACAAGATCCTCACCAGCCGCTTCGCGCATGAAGGCGGCATCTTGAATCTCGCGCTCTCCGCCGATGGCAAATTGCTCGCTTCGACCGCCACCGACAAAACGCTCAAACTCTGGAACACCGCCGACCTCACCGAAAAGCTCCTCCTCGAAAAACAACCCGACTGGTCCTCCGCCCTCGCCTTCACCGACAAAGCGCAGCTCATCGCGGGCCGCGTCGATGGCTCGTGGCAGCTCTATGACGCGTCGAAGTAGTGAGCGTGGATGCTTTGAAACCCTTTTTGCCTTTTTGATATGAAAACGATACTTTCCATCACTCTGCTCCTTCTGACCTCCGGCGGTCTGCTGGCGCAAAAAGCCGCGAAGAAGGCCGATGCGCCGAAAAAGGCCGCAGCGAAGGCCGCGATGGCCGCGAAGCCTGCGGGACCGCAGATGACGAGCGTGATGCCGCGTGCCCTCCACCTCGGCGGCGAGCAGGTTTTCACCGCGACGGGCAAGGATCTGGCCGGAGCGACACTCCTGACCTCTCACGCCGAGTTGAAACCGGTCATCGACACGGCCGCGAGCACGGCGACGAAGATCGTTTTCACGCTCAAAACACCCGCGAACCTCGGCAGGAATGCGTTTGAGGTCTGGGCGAAAACAGCCGCTGGCGAAACGGAGAAGCTGAAGCTCCACGCGGATGACATCGCGCCGACAACGAGCACGACTGCCGATTTCAAAA
>JBILVU010000257.1:0-4035 GCA_044370285.1 Prosthecobacter sp. | reverse complement strand
GTGCCTGCCTCGCGTGAGATTTGGGCGAGCGGGCAAAGTTTGATCCAGAAGGGACTCGATGAGGATGCTGCCTTCGTGCTGGATGCGGGCGGTGTGATGCCCGCTTTGCCAGGTCTGCCGCCCGGCGGAGAGCAGGTGGCGCTGCCGCGTGTGTGCTGGATGGGGGGCATGCAAAATCGGGCCATGATCTCCACCGCCTGGCTAAGCATCGAAACGGGAATCACGCACCTCCTCGCGGCTCTGCCGGCCCAGCCACCGCCGCCGCTGCCTCCCGCTGAGGTTTGGCGTGAAAAATCTCTCGTCTCGCACTTTTACATGCCCACTTTTGGCTCGGATGATTTGCTGCTGAGTGCCACGCTGGATGAGAAAACGCTGCTTTTCGGCTCTTCGCGAATTCAGCAGATGCAGTTTGGACGCTTGGTTTGCGATGAAAAAGCCCCCGCCGCCTCTCCGGGCGATTTTTTCCGTCTCGATGTCTCCCGGCTGCATGCCTGGCTGAGCAGCTTTGCCGAGGTGCGGGCGAAAAATGGCCGGGCGGAGTCCTTGAATGCTTTTTTGAGCTTCATCGAGCCTTTTGGCGATCTCCGACTGCGCACCTGGGCACAGGGCGGCGTCATCCAGCACCGCCTGAGCTGGCAGATGAAGGATGTGGCCGCGCCGTGATGCGATGAGGCGAGGAGGAAGAGCCTCGCATTGCGCTCTTGCCATCGCGGAGGGCACGGCCATCATGGCGGCCCGGATTGATCCTTCTCCCGCCTGCCATGCGTTCCTCTAGCCTCCTCCTCGCCGCCTTGCTCGGCCTTGTTTTGCCCGCCTGTTCGACCGTCAAAAACGTCGTCTCGTATATCCCCATGCCAAATTTGAAGATGCCTAGCATGCGGGATGTGGCCAAGCTCATCCCTGGCATGCCGGAGAGTGATCAGGTGGACGAGACCGACCCCGAGGTGCCCTTCAATTCCCGCAACCCGCTGCAAACCGGCCACACGCTGCGCCTCGAAGTGTATGAGGGCTCGCGTGATCCCAGCCGCGTCTTCCGTGGCATCGTGATGGTCGATGACAGTGGGAATATCCTCCTCGGCGAGGCCGGTTACGCCAATGTTGGCGGCAAGAGGCTCCCGCAGGCTGCCGAGGCCATCACCTCCGTCTTCCGTGTGCGTGCGCTCACCTCGCGTCCTGTGACAGTTCACATCTTCTCCGTCGAAAACACGCCGGTCATCGGCATCAACGGCGATGTGCAGGTGCCCGAATACCTGCCAGCCTTTGAAGACATCACCGTCAAGCAAGCCGTCGTCGTCACCGGTGGCCGTCGCCTGAAATCCACTGCTCGTGGTGTTTACATCGCCCGGGAAGGCCAGCGCCGCTTCTTCACTTCCCTCGATCATGCGGATGAAGATTGGAATCTCCGCGCTGGCGATGTCATCACCCTTTCTCCGGACATCTGATCCCCACCGCGAGCATGATCGAGTATTACGGAGAGAATCCTTCCGCGTCCCACAATCCCTGGAGCGCCCTTTTCAAAACCATCGCCGTGCTGCGCATCGGCACCGGCGTGATGCTTCTCACCCGGCATGGCATCGCCGCCATCCTCGGGGCCTATCACTTCCTCTGGAGCGAGCAGGAATGGGATTGGGCTAAGAACTTCGCCGAAGCCGGGCTGCCTTATCCGCACCTCACCGCACCCGCAGCCGCTCTCATCGTGGCCGCTGTGGGCGTGAGCTGGACGATTGGCTTCCTCACCCGCTTCTTCGCCGTCGTTTTCCTGCCCGTCATCATCACTGCCATCATCGTGCTCACCCGCCTCGGCTCTCCGCACATTGAGGCGGCCTGGTTGTATGGCTTCATCAGCTTCACGCTGCTGCTCTTCGGTTCTGGTGCCATCTCGCTCGACAAGCTCTTCCACATCGGTGGCAGGCTTTCCGCGCCAAAGAAGCGGCGGTGATTGCCGTGGTCGGTTGACGATTGTCGAGCAAACAATTATTGATCGAAGCGGTGTTGGTCTTATGAACTGTATCCGTGGGGTGACAGTGCCTTGCGGCACGAATCAATGTTCTTTTCGAAGATGCAGCCAACCGAGAGCCAACATCGCCGAGATCAAAATGGCAATGACCGAAAGTGGCATGGTGGATTCTGAATTAAATCGCCAGTTCGTTGCGACGGGTGTTCCAGAGTCTGTGATCTTCGGCGCTACCGCCTTTGGGATTGGTATGAGTGCGTTGCTTGACGTGCCCCTATCCAATCGCCTTCGATAGAGGGTTCTCACGGACGCCAAATTCTTTTGTCGAAATTCGCGGTAAGGTGTCCGTGCATCTGCGCTTTTGCGCTCTAATGCCGAAATAGCCGCTTCGATTTCCGATTGGGGAAGCACGTCGATGAATTGCTCGATCTTGGCATGCAGAAGTCCAAACAATCTGGCTTCCGTTGGTTGAGCCGCCTCCACGGCGTTAAGCCGTTCCGTTAGCAAAGCGACGACTTCGGGCGGCAGCTTGTTGAGCAGAGAACGTTCTGCATCGGTTATCTCGTAAGCATGCAGAAGAACTTCCACATCATGGTGAATTTCACTTTGGCTATCACTCACTGACAAGCAATAGAGCAAGACTCCAAGGATTCTGCTGAATGTTCTATTTTGCATACTTCGAGGATAGAATACGCGACTCTTCTTTGTCCGGTTGGGATGATGGAGCGCACCACAGCCTAGAACGCGGATATCGCCTTGCTTTTCAAGCGATGAAGCAAGGCGTTTCATGATCTTGCAGGAGACACATTACTTCCGCATCTTGAGTGCGCAGCAAGCGAGGCCCATTGCGGCCACGATCCCGACTACGACAATCCCCCACAGCGTTGATGAGATTGTCTCTCCGGTTGCTACGCCAGGAGATTTCTTCGCTTTTGAAGCTACAATAGCTGGATTCGCAAATTCGAGTGCCGAATCGTTGGTCATGGACCTGGAGGCATTTATTTGATTCAGCTGGGGGAACGCCCATGACAACGAGTCAATTTGCCCGGCCAAGGCTTTGGCGGCCTTGGTGAGATCGCCGCCACGAGCCGTCAACATGAGCTTGGCCATTTCGTGGTAGGCGTAGGGCTGCGGTCTGTTTTGCTTGCGCCATTTGTCGTTTGCCCGCGCTTGCGCATCGTATTCAGGTTCGAGCAACATGGACAGACGTCGTCTGGCAGTATCGTTTGATGCCGCCAGCTTGGCTATAAAGTCCATCACCAACTGATAATCACTCTCCTCACCGCGAACGTTCATGTAACCTTGGATCGCACCCAGTTCGTCGATGAGCATCTCGAATTGTCCTTGTTCTCCACGAGCTAAGAGACTGTCCATCCATTGAATTCGATACCTGAGCAATGGCAGCATCCAGCGTCCACTGATTGAATCCTTCGAGAGAACTATGCTGAGAAAGTGTGACTTTCGTATTCCAGCCGATGGATTCAGTCGAGGTGCCTCTTTGGCGAACATCCAAACGAGCGCCAAAGATGTTTTTTCACCAAGATCGACGATTGATTGCAGACCCGCCCAATATTCAGGCGGCTCGCTGCCTATTACATCCGAGCCTTGGATTTTTGGCCAGGCCATTTCGAGCTTGGTCAAGTCCTCGCTAGTGATTGGTGGTAGCAATTCAGCTTTGCCAGCTAGCCAATCTGGCAACCGAGGTACTTTAAGCGCTTCATTTGCCGCCGTGCGGCCTGTAATTATTGCCACAGCAATCAAGATGGAGGCCAAATGGCAACACTGATTTCTAATCAATGGCAATGACATGGTGATGAGCTTCGGAAGCTGCTTTGCACGCGGCCATCTTGAGCTATTTATGCTTAATTTTGCTTCCAAGTATTTTAGTCATGTAGAGTGAAGCGGCGAGTAATGCGAAAATGATCCATGACTTCATAGACTTTGCTTCCGACTTCGGCGAAATATCCAGAGGATTCAAGGGGGTGTAAACTCTGTTCTGTAAAAGGCTTTAGCCTTGCGCTGCACGCCCCTTTGGGGGCTGCGGAGTGAGGCGAGCGTAGCGATGCCGAGCGCAGCGGCCC
>JBILVU010000258.1:0-4035 GCA_044370285.1 Prosthecobacter sp. | reverse complement strand
CGCGGCGGATGAGTGTTTCGCGTGAAGCCTCGGGAGCTGCCTTGAGACCTTCTTCCGCCAGCCGAGCCTGGATGAAAGTATCAATCGGATTCCGGACCGGACCGTTGACCTTCGGCGGGGCTGTTTTCACAGGTGCCTCAAAGCTCCAGTGTTTTTTGTATTCTGCGCCTTCCTTGATCCAGCGGCGGAGAATCTCGATTTGAGCTGGGGTGATCTTCTTGTTCGTCTCTGGCGGCGGCATGAGTTCATCTTCATCATGCGTGAGGATGCGCTGGAGCAGGCTGCTGGCCTCGGGCTGGCCGGGTTTGATCGGAAAGGCTCCTTCGATGGCGGTGTAGGCACCTTCGGGCGTGTCGAGTCGGAGATCGCCTTTGCGTTTCTTCGCGTCGAAGCCGTGGCAGGCGAAGCAGTTGTCGCTGAGGATGGGGCGGATGTCGCGATTGAAGTCCAGCTTGCCCGCGGCGGAGGCCGTGGTGGCAAGCAGGAGCGATGAGGTGACGGCGCGGAGAGTCATGATGCGTGGAAAAGACGCCGGAAAGCGCCGCTCCTATCGCCCGGCGGCTTGGAGAATCCTGCGCCTCGAACTCAATTCCGCGGCCCTGGGATCTTCTGCGGCACTTTGGGCTGTGGCATGGCATCGGGGATGCGTTTCTCTGCCGGGATGCCGAGCCAGCTCTCGAGGTTCTTGAGGTGCTCGATGACGCCCGGCGTGTTCATGCCCCGATCATATTCCTTTTTGAGGATGTCGTAGGCTTTGCGGTAGCTCTCCGGGTCCTGCGGAGCCTGGGCATAGGCAAAGGCGGCGAGATGGAGGGTGATGATCGGTGCGCCTCGCTTGCGAGCTTCCAGGTAGGCATCGCCTGCCTTTGCCATCTCGTAGCTGCGACGGAAATAAATGTCCGCGAGGCGTTCCCACAGGTGCGGGTCATCGGGAGAGAATTTCAAACCCTCTCGCAGGATGGCCGCGCCGCGCTGCACATGCTCGTGGTAGAGCTGGCCGCGGATTTCATGGTTGCGTGCCTCGCTGCCATCCCGGTTGTAGAGGTAAAAACCGGCGGCGTTGTAGGCCATGTGCCAGGCGGCCTCATCCCAGTAGGTGGCATTGCGGGGCTGGAGTCGCGTGACGATGCGGTAAAGGCTGTCCACCTGGCCCCAGTTCACGCGTTTGAATTCGGTGTAAGCGCGGAGCTGTAACATGCTGGCCACCAGACCCCGCGCGCCGCCGAGAATCGCGGCCAGGCCGCTCTGGCCCATGCTTTCCACGGCGCTGACGGAAACGGGCTCGTCGATGAGCCTCGCGGCACGCAGATCACGCGTCACACGCTGCTCCAGCGGCAGCTTCACCACACCGAGGATCAAAAGAACGGCGAGAGCCTGGAGTTTTCGCTTCATAGCTCCTTCTCCACGAATAGCAGATGGGCGATGGTCATGTAGCCGCACACATACATCGCGGCGATGCCGGTCATGTCGAGCACGGCGGACCAGGAGACGCTGGCACCATTCACCACGCCATCCACGATGTCGAACTGCGCCAAATCCGGGAAAACAATCGCCAGCGCCAGCGCGGCGAGACGCTCCGCCGTGCCGCTGAGGTAGGGATGGAAGAAAAACTCGCGCAGCAGATGCTCGCCATGGCCGATGATCACCGCGCAGAAGGACACGACAATGGTGAAGAGCGTGGAGCTGGCGATGCAGGAGAGCACCAGCGCCATCGTGGTGACGACGGAGGCCTTTAAAAAGATCGCGAACACCGCCCAGTGCATCTCCCAAGTGAGCCCCTGCCTCGCCACGATGGATTTCACCCGCTCGATGGTCTCCGGCGTGGCCTGGCCGTCATACTCCAGTGCCCGCAGCGCATCCTCCATGACCATGCCCTGTCGCGTGTAGATGACCAGGCTGAGCACCAGATCCATGATGAACAAACCACCGCCGATGAGCAGCATCACGCCGAGCAGCTTTCCCAGGAGGTAGTCAAAGCGTGGCACCGGCTTCGAGAGGATCGTGTAAAGCGTGCGGTCCTCCATGTCCTTTGGCAGCAGCAGGGCGGTGGACACGATGCCGATGACGATGCTGAAGATTTGCAGAGCGCCGAGCGACACCGTTTTGATGAGGCCGAGCTGCTGCTCGGGATTGATCACCGAAAAGGCAAAACCCGCGCCCACGACGAGCACGCAGAAGAGCACGAGGAAGAAGAGGATCTTCATCCGCACGAGCTGCGTCACGGTGGCGAGCGCCAGCGTCCATACGCGGGCGATTTTCAAAGCGATGCCGGAAGGCTGGATCGTGGCCGGGGTCATGATTTTTCGTCCGTGGCCTCCAAAAAGAGTCGTTCGAGCGTGGTGCGTGGTTTGCCGCTGCTCAGGAGCTTCGCGCCGCCGCCGCTGGCCTTCACGAGCTGCTCGATTTGAGCCAGCAACGCGGCGCTAGCATTTTCCAAGGTGATTTCCGTTTGGTTCTCCACAGCGGTGAGATCATCGAGGCGGCCTTCACGCACCATATTGCCATGCGCCATGATGCCCACGCGATCACACACCTCCTGCATCTGCTCCAGCAGGTGGGAGGTGACGAGCACCGTGAGGCCGCGCTGCTTCATTTCGAGGATGAGATCGCGAATCTTCCGCGAGCCGGCGGGATCGACACCTGCGGTCGGTTCATCGAGCACCAGCAGCCTGGGATCGTGGATCAAAGCCTGCGCCAGCCCGAGCCTTTGCAGCATGCCTTTGGAAAAACCGCCCACACGGCGATCCGCCGCTGATTCGAGGCCGGTGAGCTTCAGCATGTCCTGCGCACGGTCTTTGAGGTTCTGGCCGCCGAGGCCGCACAGGCGACCGTAAAACAGCAGTGTCTCCAGGCCGGTGAGGTGCTTGTAGAAATACGGGTTCTCCGGCAGGAAGCCCACATCGCGGCGGCTCGCCACGTCCGTGCTCGATTTGCCAAAGATGCTCGTCTCACCCTTCGTGGGGGCCAGCAGGCCCAGGATGGCCTTCATCGTCGTCGATTTGCCGCTGCCATTTGGTCCGATGAGGCCGTACACCTCGCCCGCCTGCACTTCAAAGCTCACGTCCTTCACCGCCGTGAACGAACCCTTCACCAAGGTGCCTTTGAAGACCTTGGTGAGGTTGCGGACGGAGACGGCTGGGACGGTTTCGCTCATGCGGGAGGTTGCGGGACGCATTGGATGGCGAGGAAATGAACGGCGGCAAGATTTCCTCCGCGTCGCTCGTTCACGCCGCCCCATGATCCGCCTCCTTCTATTGAGCCTCCTCGCCATTGCCACGCTCCGGGCCGCCGATGCGCCGCCGAACATCGTCATGATCATCTCCGACGATCATTTGTGGAGCGATTACGGCTTCATGGGCCATCCCGTGGTGCAGACGCCGCATCTCGACCGCCTCGCCAGCGAGAGCCTCACCTTCAAACGCGGCTATGTGACCAGCAGCCTGTGCTGCCCCAGCCTCGCCACCATCGTCACCGGCCAGTATCCGCACCAGCACCTCGTCACCAGCAATGACCCTCCCATCGTGCCGGGTGCTGCGAAAGGGAAGGGCAAGAAAAAAGGCCCCGCAGACCCCGCCTTTGAGGCCGGACGCGAGAAGATGAGCCAGTTCCTCGAAGCTGCCGGCACGCTGCCAGCGCAGCTCAAAGAGAAAGGCTACCTCAGCCTGCAAACCGGCAAGTGGTGGCAGAAGCATTACTCACGCGGCGGCTTCACCCACGGCATGACCGAGGGCGGACGCCATGGCGACAAGGGCCTCGACATCGGCCGCAAAACCATGCAGCCCATCTACGACTTCATCGGCGAGGCCAAGAAGCAGGCGAAGCCTTTCCTCGTGTGGTATGCGCCGATGATGCCGCATGATCCGCACACGCCGCCGGAGCGTCTGCTGGCGAAATACAAAGACAAGGTCCCGAACCTCCACATCGCCAAATACTACGCCATGGTCGATTGGTTCGATGAGACCTGCGGCGAGCTGGTGAAGCACATCGACGATCAGGGCCTCAAGGAGAACACCATCATCGTCTATGTGACCGACA
>JBILVU010000142.1:0-14057 GCA_044370285.1 Prosthecobacter sp. | reverse complement strand
TTCTCTTGGCCATGATTCGCCGAGTTCGACTGCCCCGCGATCACAAACACCTCGCCAATGCCCACATGCGCCACGCTGCCGAGCGCGAGTTGTTTTCCGCCATGCACGACCTGCACTTCCATCTTCAGCCAGCCACCTGCGGGAGCTTCGTATGAGGCGATGACCTTGCGACCCTTCACCGAGTTGACCTGCGTCCAAGGCAATTGGAGCCCGTCACTCATCACCCGCACCTGAACTGCGGCATCAGCAGGGACATCCTCCGACAACTCGCCCGCGATGCGTAACAGTCCTCTACCCGGGCTGCTCCGCTGCACGACCTGGTAGTCGAGCGGCAAGGTCAGAGTGAGATCGACTGCATGAAGTGCCGAAGTTGCGACGAGGAGAAGAGCGAGAAGACGTTTCATTGAAATCAATAGGCAGGAGAATGGGGGGCAGAAGAATCAATTCAGGAACATTCTTCTGCCCCCATTCTTCTGCCTATAAAAACGAACTTCACCACGCATCACTGCGGAATGGCGAGGCAGGCAGTCCAGCGCTGTTCACGAGATTCGCCTTCGGATCGTCTTTCCAGGCGTAGCGCACGGCGACGGGTGTTTTCACTTCTGGTGAGGTGACGATGACTTTCTCGCCGTCGATCTTCGCGGTGGCGGGATGGAAGGTCTTGTCGGCTCCGGCGAGTTCGAAGCCTTCGATTTGGCCTGCGCGGGCTTTCAGGCCTTCCGCGTGCTCAAAGGTGCAGATGGCGCTGCCGTTTTCAAACTGCTGCGCTTTCGGCAACGGTCCGCTCCAGGCGATGTTTTGGCAGTAAACCTTCGCCAGTGCCCACAGACCGAGGCGTCGGCCGACTTCTTGTTTGTTCTGCGGATGAATGTCCTTCGGGTCGCCGAGATCGAGGCAGATCGCCATGCCGGTGTGCGGCACGGCGAGCGTCTTGAGCATGGATTCACGCACTTCACACCAGCCGAGGAAACGATCGTTGTGGAAGTTTGGCAGTTGCACCCACGCGAAGGGGAAATCGCCCTGCGCCCAGTGCTCGCGCCAGTCTTTGACGAGCATGGGAAGCTGCTCGGCGTAAAACTTGCCGCCCTCGACCGTGAAGGCGTTAGACTCACCCTGATACCAGATCGCGCCTTTGATCGCGTAACCGGCCAGCGGCGCGATTTTGCCGTTGAAGAGGTTTCCCGGTGCCCGCGAGCGCGGATTAGGATTCGGCGCAGGTTTCGGCGGCGCGGGCTTGTTCTCCGCCTTGGCCTTGTCGGCCAGTTTTTGCCAGCCTTCGAGCTGTCGCGCATAGAGCTCCTTCGCACGCTCCGGCGTCCAGGTTTTCATCGACGCATCCATCGCCGTGAAGGGCTTGGCCATCTCGGGATGCGTCCCTTGCGACTTCGGACTGATCCAGTTTTGGATCGGTGTGCCACCCACGGCGGAGACGAGCAAACCCACCGGCTGCTTCAGCTCGCGGTGCAGATGCCGGCCAAAGAAATAGGCCGTGGCGCTGAAGTTCGCGAGATTCTCCGGCGTGGTCAGCTTCCACTCACCGCGCGGCTTCAGATTGCTCTCTCCCGCGCCGCCGGACGACTCCACAAACATGCGGAGCTGCGGCGCATTCGCCGTGGCCTGCTCTTCCTTGAAAGCACGCAACCTGCCGACCGTCCACGCCATGTTCGACTGCCCCGAACACAGCCACACCTCGCCTACGAGCACATCCTGGATCGTGATCGTGTTTTTGCCCTTCACCGTAATCGTCGTGCTCTCGCCCGACTTCAGCGGATCGAGCTTCACGCGCCACTCGCCCTTGTCGTCGGCCTTCACCGACTTCGTCTGGCCCGCGATCGAAACATTCACGTCCTCTCCCGCCGCCGCCCAGCCCCAAACCGGCACCGCCGCATCAGCCTGGAGGATCATGTGATCCGAAAACGTCGCGGGCAGTGACACATCGGCATGCGCGGTGGCGGTGAGAAGGAGGGTGAGGGCAAGGAAGGAGCGTTTCATGAGCGAGGAAGCTCATACGCTGGCAGAAGGCTCAATGATTCGAGTGCTGAAGAAAGTGAATGTGTCGCACTGCCGTGATGCGTAGAAGAGCCCCTTCACTTCCCCCACAGCTTCGCGAACTTCTCGGTGACGTGGAAGTCGTCTTTGCCGGTGGGTGAGAAGGCGGTGCGCTCGGCTTTGCCATCGCGGAGGCGGGTGCGGCCGAGGTTGAAGTGCCAGGGGAAGAGGTCTTTGGGCTGTGCGCCGTCGATGCCTTTCGTGGGATCGAGGGTGAAGGCCTCGGCGCCGACGATGGGGAGGCGCATTTCGATGCTCCAGCGATCCGCGCCGCGATGCACGGCGATTTGCGCACCGCTGGTCCAGTTCACGCCTTTGCCGCTGGGAGCGCGGTCGAGATCATAGACGGCTCCGGCGGGATTGATGGAGATCTCGTAGTAGCTGCGCGAGGGCGTTTCGATGAGCAGCGTGACGTGATCGCCTTCCAGCAGCTTCGGGTCGTCGTTCTTCGTTGTGGTGCTTTGCAGGCCCTTCATGTCCGGCTCCTGACAAACGATGCCGATGTGCAGCGTGCTGCCCTCGCGCTGAATCTGGAAGCTGCTATTGCACTTCGGCTGCGGGTCCTGCGGGCGCAGCTTGATGAGCGGCGCGATGCGTGCGGTGCCCCAGTAAGCTTTGTCAACATTGCCATCGAGAGGCTTGCTGCCGAGCGGTTTGGCACCGGTGTTGACAGTTTCGAGCACGCGGTAGTCGAGATCGGTCTCGCGCTTGCGGCTGAGTTGCACGCGCAGGGCCTCCAGCGGCTTCATGGTGTCGGCGATCTGCTGAATGCGACGACCGGGGAGGCTCGCGGGATCGGCGACGGCCTTCGCTTTGGCAAGGAAATCGAATGATTCGCCGATTTTGACCGCGTCGGTGCTCATGTGCATCCAGTTGGCCTCCGCGTGGGTGATGAAGGCCTTCATCGCCTCCGCAGCAGGCCCGTAGTAGCTCGTGCAATAGTCGGCGAGCATCGCGTTCACATCCTGATTCGCATCCCAGTAGAGCCGCGCGGTGACGTAGAGATTGAAGTGCTCGATGGCGAGGTCGTGGTAGCCGAAGGACTGCTCCTGGCCGGCGGGATGCGCATAGATTTCCACCTGCTCGCCGAGGCTGATGCCTTTGAGTTCGCGCAGATCGCGGCTGATCTGCTTCGTGTAGTAAACCGGGCGTCCGGCCTGCTCCGGGCGTGCATTCGTGCTGAAGTCCCAAGTGATGTAGTGGCCCGGCGATAGCTTTTTGAGCCAATCGGCACGCCATTGCCTGCGCTCGTTCCATTTGCCTTCATCCCAAAACTCCTGCCGATGATGCACGTCGATCAAAACCAGGTTGGGGCTCAGTTTCTCGATCTTCTCCGGCGCTTGCCTGTAGGAGCTGTAGGCGAGGGCGCTCACGAGCCGGTCGGGATGGCTGCGATGCACTTCCAGCGCCACGCGGTTCAAGTAGCCGAACACATGATCCGACATCGTGCCGCTCCATCCGCGCTGCGGCGTGAGCTGCGCCTTCCACACGGGATCATCGCCTTCAAGGCCGCCGTAGCCGTCCACGAGGTCGATGTTGTGCATTGGCTCGTGGAAATGATCAAACATCGCGCGGACATGCCTCACCTGTTTCTCAAACAGCATCGGCGAGAGCAGGTTCGGCACGCCGTCGCCTTTGTGCGTGGTGTCGCGCTTGCCGCCGATGGTGAGATACATCTCGGGATGCGCCTGCTTCATCTCCTCGCGCTTGATGACGAACTTCATCCCATGGCAAAGCTGCGGAAAGCCCGCGATTTCTGCTCCAAAGTTCACGCCAAGCCGCAGATTCCACAGCGCTCGGTCGCCGATGCCCGTGTGCTGCGTGTAGTAAACGAAGCGCCGCAGCCCGAAGTCCGGCGTCACCGTGCGATCCACCTGCGGCAGCGCGATGGTTGCCACCTTCGGCACTACCTCGCCAATCTCCCCCGGCGCGAACCAGCGACAGCCAAGGCCGCGCAGAAACTCGTTCACCGCATTGAAGGTGCCCGCATCGTCCGTCATCCACACATCGAGTTCCGGATGGTAGAGCTGATACAGCTCGCTCGCCGTGTTCCAAAACGTGTCGCCGGTGATCTTGTCCCATTCGGCGTTCACGCGGGCGGCTTCGTTCTTGTCGCGCTTTCGTCCCCAAGGCTCAATTGGCACAAAGTCCTTGTACGCGCCCAGCAGCGCCAGCCAGTCTTTGCCTGATGCCATGCGAAAAGCACCGTGCTTCAGCTCCTTCGTCGAAAGCCCCAGCTCCTCCGTGAAGCGGCTCATGCCGACAAAGATCGCCGTTTTGCCCGTTGTGCGCTCGCTCGCGATGGGCAGTGTCGCGCCCGTCATTTTCAAGAGTGTGCTTTGCAGCTCTTTGGCGGCCAGTTTGGTCATCCGCGCCGGTTTTTCAGCGATGACGATCTCTGCCAGAGGTTCGCCGTTTTCGATGAAAAAGGTGTCCGCCGCCTGAAGCGGATTCAGAACAGCGATGAACAGAATGGAATGGATGAAGTGGCGCATGAGATCAGATCAAGGGATGGAGGGTGATTCGACAAAGGACACCTGCACGGCATCCAGGTAGTGGGGTTTCTTGGCCTGTGATTTGGCTTGGTTTTTGACACCGAAGAACACCACGAGGCAACGAGCTTTGCCGGGAACCTGCATTCGCAAGCCGATGGATTGCCACTTGGCGTTGCCCGGTGGGTTCTCGAAGCCTGTTTCGGCTGACGCGATGGATTCGTCCCGTTGAATAAACCAATGACGGGCAAACCAATCGGGCCCAAGCCGCTCGGGGGCTTCGTTGACGGCGTAAGCCCGGACCGTGTAGTGAGGCGAGCTGTCAGGATCTGCACTGGCAAAAGAAGCGCTGACTTCGATCTCGCGCAGTGCGCTGTCGGAGGGAGGAAGTGCAATGATCTGATACAGCCGCGGAAACAGAACGGATTTTCCATGGACGTTGGTTTCGAGCCTGACCATGTGATTACCCTCCTTCGGCGTCACTCCATTCTCCGCAGGCACCACTTTCGACACATCGCCGGTCCAAAGCGAGGCAGCAGGTGGAAACCCCCTCGCCAAAGGCATCTGAGCATCCTCAAAACTCGGCTGCAGCACCGCCAGCGGAGTCTTCTTCACCCCATGCTGCTGCCCCACGAATCCAAACACCACCGACGTGCAGAACATGCCAAACAGAATCCCCGCCGCCGCTGCGGTGAGCGGACGCCAGGAGAGCCACGGAAAACCCGTGCGCGGCGACTTCATCTGACTTCGTGGCTTCAACTCGGCGAGCGAGCATTCATTGTCCTGATAGAGAAACCAAAGCTGGCGGGCTTCGGCGCTGGATTTGAGCACAGCGGCGAGTTCCGCACGCTCGGCATCGCTGAGCTGGTCATTGAGCGCGGCATTGAAGAGCCGGTGCCATTCGGGTGGAGCATCTGGTTTCATATCGGGGCCTCCGCCAGCCGCCGTTGCACGCATTCAGCGAGCGCACGGCGGATGAAGTTGAGTTTGTTGTAAATGGTCTTCGGTGCGCAGCCTTGCTGACGGGCGATCTCGATGGCTTGCGTGCCATCGGTATAAATCGCCTCCACCAGGACTCGACTGGCACTGTCCAGCTTCTCCACGCAGTGTTCCAGCGCCTGTGTGCGTGCGCACCAACGGCGCACATGCTGCACCCGCTCGGCGGCCAGGGTTTGCATGAGTTCATCATCAAACTCCAGCCGACAGCGCCCCGTGACGCGCTGGAAATTCCGCACTTCATAAAACGCCACCGTCGTGGCCCAGGCGATGAAATCCGTACCCGGCTCAAAGCTGCCAAAACGCCGCCACATCACCAGGCTGGCGCGTTGCAGCACATCCTCGGCGTCATGCCGGTTCCCGAGCAGCGACATCACATACCGCAGCAGCAGCCCGTGCGCCTCATTCAGCAACCTCACAAACTCCTCCTGCCGCTCAGCAGAGAGTGGCAGGTCAGGGTCAGGGTCAGGGTCAGGCGATGGCGATGGCGATGGCGAGTCGGCGGGCATTCATGAAGGTATGTATGACCACGGCTGCGACTTCCCGATTTTTTCCGCCTTCAACGAATGGCCGATGGGTTCGCGGCTGATTCCCCTCTCACCAGCCAGTAGTTCACGCCAGCACCTCGCGGATCACCTTCCCCTCCACGTTGGTGAGGCGGCGTTGGATGCCGTTGTGCTCGAAGCTGAGCTTTTCGAAGTCGAGCCCGAGCAGATGAAGGATGGTGGCATTGAAGTGGTAGAGCGGATGCACGTCCTCGATGGCGCGTTGGCCGAGGTCGTCGGTGCGGCCGTGGCTGACGCCGGGCTTCACGCCTGCGCCTGCCAGCCAGCAGGTGAAGCCATCGGGATTGTGATCGCGGCCTTTCGCACCTTTTTGGAAGAAGGGCATGCGGCCGAACTCGGTGCACCAGACGACGAGCGTGTCTTGCAGCAGGCCGCGTTGTTTCAGGTCGCGAATGAGCGCGGCGGCGGGCTGGTCGAGGATGTGGGCGTGGACGTCGTATTGCTCCTTGAGCTTGCTGTGCCCATCCCAGTTGAGAGCGCCACCGCTGGCAT
Source organism: Prosthecobacter sp. (assembly GCA_044370285.1). Taxonomy (GTDB): domain Bacteria; phylum Verrucomicrobiota; class Verrucomicrobiia; order Verrucomicrobiales; family Verrucomicrobiaceae; genus Prosthecobacter. The sequence goes on along the minus strand of JBILVU010000142.1, from coordinate 7,462 downwards.
ACGCACCGTTGAAGAGCTGCACGAAGCGCACGCCCTTCTCGATGAGGCGGCGGGCGAGGATGCAGTTTTTGGCGAAGGCGGCCTTGTTGGCGTCCTGCGTGTCGTCCGCGCCATACATCTTCAGGATGTGCGCGGGTTCGGTGCTCAGGTCGTTGATCTCGGGCACACTGAGCTGCATCCGCGCGGCCAATTCATAGCTGGCGATGCGGGCAGCGAGCTTGCTGTCGCCCGGATGGGCCTCCAGATGGCGGGCGTTCAGCTTCTGCAAAAGCGAGCGTGCGGCGCGGTCGGCATCTGCGGTGATGCCTGGAGCGCTGAGATGGCGCACCGGTTCCTTGGAGCTCATCGTGGTGCCTTGGAAGGCGGCCGGGAGAAATCCTGGCCCCCAGTTGTTGGCCCCATTCTGCGGCACGCCGCGTGGATCGGGGATGGCGACATAGGATGGCAGCTCCTCGCTCTCGGTGCCCAGCGCATACGTGACCCACGAGCCGAGTGAGGGGAATCCATCGAGCACGGAGCCGGTGGAGAGAAAATTCTCCGCCGGGCCATGCGTGTTCGATTTGCTGGTGAGCGAGTGGATGAACGCGATGTCGTCCGTCAGCTCCGCGAGATGAGGGATCATGTCGCTCACCATCTTGCCCGTCTGTCCGCGAGGCCGAAAGGCATACTGCGGACGCGCCAGATTACCCGCCGGGCCTTGGAACGTGACCGCAGGGCCACCGGGCAAAGGTTTGTCATCCCATCGGATGAGTTCCGGCTTGTAGTCCCATGTTTCGAGCTGGCTCACGGCACCGGCACAGAAGATGACGACCACATTCTTTGCCTTCGGCGCAACATGCGGCTGCCTCGGCGCAAAAGGTCGCGCTGGATCAATGAGAAGCTGATCGTCCGCGAGCAGCTTCGACAACGCGATGCCACCGAGTGCCGTGGCGCTCTGCGTGAGGAAGCCGCGGCGGTTCAGCAGCCGCAGGCCGTGGGGAGTGAGAGGCTCAGCGTTCATGGAATGAAAAGGAACTCGTTGCTGTTGAAGAGCGCTCGGCAAAGCACGGCGGCTCCGTGTTGCTTCACGAGCGGCAGGGCGTCGTGGAGTTCTGCGGCATTGGGTTTTCGGCAGAGAGCGAGCTCATAGGCGCGGCGAATCTGTGCGGCATCATCCGCGCCAGCCTCACGCCGGACTCGCTCGGCGAACGCATTTGCATGTTCGAGCGTGAAGCGGCTGTTGAAGAGATTCAGCGCCTGAATCGGCGTGGTGGAGGCACGGCGCAGGGCGGTGCTTTGGCCCGCGTCCGGGCAGTCAAAGGCTCCAAAGACCGTTTCTGGCTCGCGACGCACTTTGTGGGCATAAATCATGCGCCGCTGGTTTTCGGGCTTGAAGGTCTCCACAGGCTTGAAGCCGCTCAAACCGCCGCGTTTGTCGAAAAGATCGAATCCACGGCCATACATCGTGAAGTTGATTTTTCCGCTGACGGCGAGCATGGAGTCGCGGAGTGTTTCGGCTTCGATGCGACGGCTGGGGAAGCGCCAGAGGTATTTGGATTCGGAGTCCAAAGTGGTTGCGGCTTTAGCCGCATCCGTTCGGCTAATGCTGAAGCTACTTTGTCCATACGTTTCGCTCAGCACGATGAGCCGGTGCAGGTGCTTCACACTCCATCCGCTGCGGATGAACTCGCCTGCGAGCCAGTCCAGCAGCTCGGGATGTGTGGGTTTCATGCCCATGCGGCCAAAATCACTCGGCGTGGCGACCAAACCAGTGCCGAAGTGGCCTTGCCAGATGCGGTTCACCATCACGCGGGCCGTCAGCGGATTCTGTGGGCTGGCGATCCAGTCGGCCAGCGCTTGGCGGCGTTTCAGTTCGGGCGTTGCATTGGTGAGCTTCACATCACCGAGAGCGCTGAGCACAGCGGGCACGACGGATTCCTTCGGCTGCTCGGGATCGCCGCGATTGAGCAGATGAATGTCGTCCGGCTCGCGGAAGGTGCCCGCGAAGGCAAGCTGGCCCTGCTCGCCCGCTTTCATCTTGGCCAAAAGGCTGCCACGCTCATTGAGCAGACCGCGTATCTCCTTCGCTTCCGTCTCGGGCAAGCCCTCAAACACAAACTCCGGCCCGGCTCCGAGTCCCAATTGATGCGGGCGGCGATCGCTCGCATCCGCCACAAGTTGCCAATCCGCATCTTTGCCAATCTCGATGGCGTAATCCAGCGGCACGCGGTCTTCAAACTTCTCCAGCCGATCCCGGCTCCACGCGATGTGTGAAATCTCCTCCTCGCGGGCAAACTCGATCTCCACCCACCCCTTGCCCTTCTCGTTCGACATCCAGCTTCGTTCATTGCCGTAGCGGCCATCGTGAATGAACGCCGGCTCATGGCGGTTGCGCGAAATCTTGTCGCCCGAGGTCTTCAACTTCGCCCCGGCACTGGCGAGCGCCACATTCACGCCTGCAGTGTTGAAGACCTCCAGCTCATCGATGCAAGGCTCCAGGCTGTTCGTCTCGCGAATGGTGAAGCGAACGCGCTTCGTGCGAACCGGTGCGATGCGGTCGATGTTCATCGTCGCCCGCACCGTCGGGCGCTGCACGCCCTCCTTTTTTCCCGGACGGGCCATCGGCGAGAGCTGCGTGAGTCGCTGCGTGATCAGTGCATCGCGCTGGCGGGCCGTGGCGGCTTCTTTCTTTCTCGCCAGCGCCTCAGGCGTGCGCAGTTCGCGATCCGCGTATTCCACGCCCGCCACCAGAGCCTGCATGGCGTAGTAGTCCTTGGCGCTGATGGGATCGAACTTGTGATCGTGGCAGCGTGCGCAGCCCACGCTCAGCCCGAGAAAAGTCTGGCCGATGTTTGTGACCATCTCATCGAGCGAATCCTGCCGTGCCAGCCGGATGGACGGCGCATCCTTGCCGATCTGGCCGGGAAGCAGTACCGAGGCCGTGACGAGGAACCCCGTGGCCTCATCCACCCCCATCGAATCGCCCACGATTTGCTCTTTGATGAAGCGATCATACGGCGTGTCGGCATTGAAGGAGCGGATCACATAGTCGCGATACGGCCAGGCATGAGGTCGCTCGGTGTTCACCTCAAAACCATGCGTATCCGCGTAGCGCACGACATCCAGCCAGTGCTGCGCCCAGCGCTCTCCGTAGCGCGGCGAAGCAAGCAAACGATCCACGGTAGAAGCATGGTCTGGCTTCTTCAAGAATGCCTCCACCTCCTCCGGAGTGGGCGGCAAGCCCGTGAGATCAAACGTCACGCGCCGCAGCCACGCGATCGGCTCAGCAGCAGGAGAGCGGGTGAGACCGTGCTCGGCGAGCTTGGCGTCGATGATGGCATCAATGGAAAGTGGCTGCGGCTTTAGCCGCATCGATTCGGCTAAAGCCGAAGCCACTTTGAGCGGCTTGAACGCCCAATGATCGCGTTTGTCCTCCACCTTCGCGAAATCCACGCCATCCGGCCAGTTCGCGCCCTCATCGATCCATCTTGTGAGCGTCTCGATCTCCGCAGCCGCCAGCTTGCCCTTTGGTGGCATGACTTCGTCCTCATCGTCCGAGGTCAAAAAATGCAGCAGCGGGCTTTCGGAGGCCTTTCCGGGCACGATGTCCGGTCCATGATTGTCACCGCCTTTGAACGCGGCGGCTTTCACATCGAGACGGAAGCCGGATTTCTGCTTCTTCTCGCCGTGGCATTCGTAGCAGTGCTTTTCAAAGATGGACCGCACCTCGCGGACAAAGTCCACCGGCGCGGCGAAGGCGGGAAGAGTGATGAAAAGGGCCAGGAAACGCATGAACAAGCTTCAACGGTAAGGATTGCCGGATTCGAAGAGCGACTGAATCTCCGCATCGCTCATCGCACGGCCTAGGATGAGTATTTCGTCCACGCGGCCGCTGAGTTTGCGGTCCGTGCGGTTCCAGTTGCCGATTTGTGCAGGACCTAGGCGGGCCGGATGAGCCGTCGTTTCGCGGCTTTCGCTGTCGAAACGGCCGTTGAGGTAAAAACGCGTCGTTTTCGCCTCGGAGTCATAAACCACGGCGAGATGCATCCAGCGGCCAATTTCGGGCAAAACAGGCGTGAGCGAGTCCGGGAAGCCATCGGGGCTTGAGGAGCCTGCGTTGCCTTTGAGTGCCAGTCGCATGGTGGAGTAGCGATTCACCATCCAGTGGACCTGGCCGGGATTGCTTACCTCCCAACCATCCGTGTGCAGCAGGGATTGATAAAGCGCATCTAGCCGGTCCAGCCGCACCCACGAGGCCAGCGTGAGCCGCGGCCACGTGCGCTCGCCACCGAGATCGAGCTTCAAATGATCGCCCACACGAACAAACTCCGGTGCCCGCGATCCCGGCCAGCGGCCTTGTGTCGTGCGGCAGGTGTCCGGAGCCTCGTCTGACTCAAAATCGAGCAAGGCAATCAAGACGGGGTCCTCGCGGAGCTTCGACAAAGCAGCCTCCGAGCGTGCCCGCTGGCCTGCGGCGAGGCCGGCGGTGAGTTCGTTCACTTCATCGCCATGAATGAAGGCCGCCGAGCGCAAATCACGCGCCGCATGACCGCCGGTCGTCATTGTCACCGCATCACCGGTGCGCAGGCTGCGCTGGTCTTTCGCCGCATGGGCGATGACTTCTCCCTGAAACACATGCACCTCCGCTTCACCCCCGAGCGGCACATCCACGCCGAACCGCGTGCCCAGATCCACCGCATCCCCCGAAGGCGTGATCACCGTGAACCCTTTCGCCGAAGGCGGCACATCCGCCGAAAGCCGACCCTGCGTGAGCCGCAGACGCTGCGCGGACTCAAATTGAAACACCGCCGGAGCCTCGATCACGACTTTCGCGCCCTTGGATGTGATCAGAGCCAGCGTCCCGGCTTGCAGCTCATGCTTCTCGCCCTGCAAAATGGACCCAGGCGTCAGACTCGACACCCCGACGATCGTTTCCACACGTGCAAAGTCCTGCGGACTGAGCCACCACATCCCCAACGCCACACAGGCCGCCGCCGCGCCGATGAAGGCCGCTGCGGTGAGCGGACGCCAGCAGAACTGCCGTGGCGAACGGCTCGTATCCGGCAGCGTTGTGAGCACGTCGCGTGCCCCTGCGGCGGAAGTTGCCTGGGCCTCCAGTGCCACATCCAGATTCATGTAGTGCAAATAGAGCCTCCGCAGGTCTGTGTCGGCCTTCAGGCGGGTTTGTAGGGGGGCAGCTTCATCTTCGGTGAGCAGTCCGGCCATGTGGCGCTGGATGAGATCGTGTGAGTCGGGATTCATGCGTGTTCCTCCTTGGCGAGTGTGCGCTCCACGCACTCCAGCAGGGCCTGCCGAATGCGGTGGAGCAGTTTGTAGAGTGCCATCGGCGACTGCCCACGGCGGGTGGCCAGCTCATCCATGCGGGTGCCCTTCGTGTAGGCGCTGAGCACCAGTTCACGTTGCGCGGCGGGGAGCTTCTCCAGGCAGTGCTCCAAGGCTTCGCGATGCCCGTCATGCACCGGCACCAGGGCGGCCGCATCATCGGCGAGCTGGTTCACCAGTTCGTCATCAAACACATGCCGGTCCCGCGACTGCCGGCGCAGGTGACGCAGCGCGATATTCTTTGCCACGCCAAAGGCCCAGCCCTGAAAATCCGCCGCCGCATCAAACTTCTCCCACAGCACAAGAATCACATCCTGCATTACCTCCGAAGCCATCTGCCGCGTGGGCACCAGCGACCTCACAAACGTGTGCAACGCCACCTCGCTCTCCGCGTAGTGGCGGAGAAATTGGGCATGGCGCTCGTGTTCGGATGGCGGTGACATGGGTGGCTTACAACCTAGTCGTCGCCAGCCGTGCGCTCATTTGCCGGAAAAAATTTCGATCTCAATTCAGCAGCAGATGAAACACCCGCAGCGCACTCTTGGACGAGGTCTTCGAGGCGACGAGGCGGACTCTTGCGGTGTGGGGGCCGGGTTTGAGCTGGTCGTCGAGGATCAAGGCCCACGGAAGATGCAGGCCGCTGCTCCAGTGCGTCAGGGTGTCGAGCGTGCGAGGTGGACCGCCATCCACGCTGAACTCGATCTGGCCAGCATCGGGGCCGGAAGCGATGAAGAGGCCGCAGCCGGTGCCTTCGAAGCTGAACTCAAACTCCGCACCCGGCTCGGTGCCGACGAGCGCGGGCACGTTCACAAAGCCCTCGCGCACGCCGATGTTTTTGCCGTTCGGCTGCTTGTTGTCGTCGGCAGGTTTCCACGAAGGCACGAGCGTGAAGCCTTGGATGATTTTTGCCTGCGCGATGTCGCCGAGGCGGCCTTTGGCGTAGCTTTGAGCATCGAGCGGCGCGGGCAGCGGATGCTCTTTCGTGGAAGCGGCGATGGGTTGGGCAAAAGCGGCGTCGAGCATGCGGGCGACGCTGTTGGCGTAGAGCTGATGACCGAAGGGCGAGGGATGCAGGCCTTTGAAATCGTCTGCCCAGGTGAACTCACCCGCGTCGATGCGATCGGTGACTTCACGCGCGAGGTTGAACGACGGATTGCCATACGCCACGGCCACGCGCTCATGCTGGGCGATGGACGCGGGCACTTTGCCAGCGTGGTAGTCATCCATGTGCGGTGGCATGACGAAGTGAAGCTGGATGATGTCCGTCAGCGGACTCACGGTGCGCATGTGGCGCACCACGCCCTCCATACCGCGCAGCATGAGATCGGGATGCTGCGGGATGTTCGAGCTGTCATTCACCGCCGCCTCGACGAAGAGCAAATCCACCGGCCATTTGGCCAAAACATCCCGCTCCAGACGAAACGCATGTGGCACGGAGCCCATGGAGCCGATGCCAGCATTGATGAACTCGAACTTCGTGCCCGGGAACTTCTTCGTGAGGTAATCGCAGGTGTGCTGACGCCACGCACCGCCCGCCGTGATTGAGCCGCCGAAGAAAATGACGCGTCCGGTTTTTTCCTGCGTGAACTTGCGCTGGCAGTTCGCCAGTCCATCACGCAGCTCGAAGTAGTCGTGCCCTTTCGGAAGCTTGGCAGGATCGTATTTCGGCTCGGCGGAGGCGAGGCTGGTCAGCAGGAGTAGGAAGGCAAAGAGAGGTTTCATCAGGGTCATTTGAGGGGTTTCAGCTTCCATTTGGCGGCATACAAATCGCTGGAGCCGGATTTGGTCACTTCGTGAGTGCCGAAGGTGGCAGGTGTGGAGAGGGCTCCGGCAATGATGAGCTCATCCGGAGCGCGGAAGGTGATCGGGTAAGCGCTGTCGTTGAGCTTGCCGCCGGCCTGCTGCACCCACAGGAGGCCGCCTTTTTCATCAAACGCCGCGAGGAAGATGTCGCCGCTGCCGCGGGTGATGAGGGCGTGCCCGGCGAGCACGGTGTCTTGATTGAAATCGCCACACACAAAGGCGGTGCCGTGATCATCGGTGACCACGCCGAGGCAGTAATCGGTGCCCGGGCCATGCATGTGCTTTGCCCACTGCACCTGGCCTTCGACATCGAGATGCACGATGAGGCCGTCGTAAT
>JBILVU010000256.1:0-4043 GCA_044370285.1 Prosthecobacter sp. | reverse complement strand
AGATTCGCCCACACGACTTCGGTGGTGGTTACATTTGGCAGGAGAGAGCCGAGGAGCTCGCGGAAGTGCTGGCCCGCTGGGAGCAGATGAAAGCCAAAGTAAGCGAAGGTCACAAAACAGCCGCCGGGGGCCAGATGCGGAAGCACATTGCCGAGGATGGCTTTTTGCAGCGATTCAGGAAAGGCTGTCCATGGCAGGCCGCTGATGATCACATCAAAGCCTTCGCTGAAATCCGGCTGCGTGAGATCAAACTTCTGCGCACAGCAGCACTCGAAGCGCATGCTGGGAAACTCCTCATGCAGCTGATGAACGAACGCTTCGTTCAGCTCCAGTCCCACATACTTCGCCTCATCCGGCATCACTCGAGCAATCGCTTGCGTGAAGGCTCCGGTGCCAGGGCCGAGTTCGAGGATGTGGCGGGCCTCCGCACAACGTGATGCCTCCATCATCATCTCCGCGAGAGCGGGACTCGAAGGCGCGACGGCCCCCACTGTTTTCCAGTTGCGGACGAATTCTCGGAGAAATGCGGGGGCTGACATCGGCGGGCGGATGCTACGCATCCTCAGGGGTTCTGCGAATGCTTTTATGGAGGCCATAAAAGCGAACGAGCGATGCCTGTCGGGGGTCGAAGGCAGCCCAACCCAAACCAAGCCATGATCACCAAAGCTCTCGTCCATGCCTTGACCGCCGTCTGTCTCTCCCAGTGCGCTCACCAGCCTTCGGAACGCTATCTGACCAATGCAGATTCCGGAAAGGTCATCAATGAACGCTACTATGAAATCGATGGCGTGCGCAAAGTGGAACGCCGCATCTTGGTGGCTACCACGCCTCGCCTGGAGACCAGACTCGAGACCCGGATTCTGGGCACGACCTGGTGAAGCGGACTCACTTTTTCCCTTTGTTCTTCTTCTTCGGCTTCTCCTTGGAACCCTTGCCGCCGTTCTCACCGGAGGTGGCTTTGATCTCCTCTTTGGGGAGGGCGGCCGCCAGGCGGGCCTTCACCTCGCTCATTCCCACTTCGTCAGCGAGGTTGGTCCATTCATACGGGTCCTTGGCGTGGTCGTAGAGTTCCTCGCTGCCATCCGCATAGCGAATGTAGCGCCATTGTGCATCGCGGATGGCGTGGTTGCCTTTGCCATGGGTGCAGACGGCCACTTGGTCCCACTTTGCGGTGGAGTCTTTGAGCAGTGGCATCAACGAAGCGCCCTTCACATGCTCTGGAACGGGCAAGCCGGTGAGTTCGCAAAGGGTGGAGTAGATGTTCGTGTAATCGACTGGGGCTGAGCAGAGGCTGCCGGGTTTACTGATGCCTGGTGCCACGATGGCCATGGAGGTGCGGGTGGCCTTCTCCCAAAGCGCAAATTTACGCCAGTGCTCCTTCTCGCCGAGATGCCAGCCATGGTCCGTCCACCAGACGATGATCGTTTTGTCCTTCCGTGGGCTGGCGTCGAGTCCATCGAGCAGGCGGCCCACCTGATCGTCGAGATACGAAATGGTCGCCAGATAGGCCTGCACAGCCTTTTTCCATTGGTCGCCCTTCAAAACCGACGCGTGATCGCCTTCTGGGCCAGCCATTTTTTTGCCAGCGGTCGGCACATCGTCCAGATCGCCCTCTTTGGTCACGGGGAGCTGGATCTCGGCCAGCGGGAAGCGGTCGTAATACATCTGTGGCACATACCAGGGCAGGTGGGGCTTCACATAGCCGAGGGCGAGAAAGAGCGGCTTATCAGAGGGGGTGGTTTTAAGGTGGTTGATGGCCCAGTCGGTGGCTTTGGTATCGCCCATGTCAGCGGCGGTGGCCTTGACGGCACCCCAGTCGAAGTGGCCGCGATTGAGGCCGTTCAGATTGGCGTCGTGATCGTTGATGCTGGGGAAAAGGCCCGCCCACTCCGTCCAGCCATCTTCGCGGCCTTCGCTGCCGTAGCCATGGTAAATCTTGCCCGCTCCACGGGTGTTGTAGCCATTGGCCAGGAAGTGGCGGTTGATGGTCATCACGTCCTTGAGCACGCCACCAGCGGGATCGCCATTGGTGTAAATGCCCGTCTGCCAGGGGCGCAGGCCGCTCATCAGCGCGGCTCGTGAGGGATTGCAGGCTGGAGCGGCGCAATGCGAATTCGTGAAAGCCGTGCCGCGTGCCACGAGGCGGTCAATGTTCGGCGTCTTCGCCTGCGGATGGCCGCCAAGATAACTCGTCCAGTCGTTCAAATCATCGACGGCGATGAACAACACATCCGGCCGCGTTTCAGCAACGGCGGAGCAGGTGAGGAGAAGGAGAAAAGCAAGGTGACGCATCATGGCCCGCCGTGAACGAGCGGTTGAAAGGCGTCTTGCGTGAATCCTTCTCACAACCTCTGGGCCTCATGAACAATCGGAGGTTTTTCATCGTAGTGTGTTCCCCTCATGCGCTATCTTCTCCTCACCCTCCTTCTCGTCGCCGGTTTGTCTGCCGGAGAACTGCCGAAAGAAAAACGCGTCCTCTTCCTCGGCGATTCGATCACGCAGGGCGGTGGCTACATCGAGATCATTGATGCGGCATTGAAGGCGCAGCATCCCGAGTCGGAGATCGAGATCATCCCTCACGGCCTCAGCAGCGAGACGGTGAGCGGCCTGAGCGAGGAAGGCCATGCGGGAGGCAAATTCCCGCGTCCTGACCTTCATGAGCGTCTCGACCGAGCTCTCGCCAAAGTGAAGCCGGACCTCGTTTTCGCCTGCTACGGCATGAACGATGGCATTTACCTGCCACTCGGCGCGGAACGCACGAAGGCCTTCCAAAACGGCATGAAGAAGCTGCACGACAAGGTCATCGCCACCGGTGCTCGCATCATTCATCTCACGCCGCCAGTGTTTGATCCGGTGCCAATCGCTCAGAAAGTGGCTCCGGCGGACAAAGTGGACGGCTCGCACCCTTTCAAAGGCTACAACGAGGTGCTCGACTTCTACGCGAACTGGCTGCTCGACATGCGCAGCGAGGCGAAGTGGACCGTTTATGACATCCACGGCCCGATGAATGCCGCCATCGCCGAGAAGCGGAAGACGGACCCGCAGTTCACCTTTTCCAAAGACGGTGTGCATCCCGGTCCAGAAGGTCATCTGCTCATGGCGCGTGCCGTTCTCGATGTCTGGGGCCTCCAAGTGAAGGAGGATGGCACGCCGGACCATCCGAATGGCGCGGCCATTCTCGCCGTGATCAAAAAGAAGCACGCCATTCTGCGTCCCGCCTGGCTCAGTCATGTGGGTCATAAGCGTCCCGGCAATGCGGCTGGTCTGCCGATTGAGGAGGCTTTGAAGAAGGCGGATGAGCTCGACGAGGAGGCCCGCAAGCTCGCGACATCCAAAGAGATCGTCTTCCCAAATCAAAAAGGCGAGTGGAACGGCTACGCGAAGCATGAACTGACCATCGCAGGCAAGTCCGTGACCGTCGTGGCACCGAAAACAGTCGCCGCAGGTCGTCCGTGGGTTTGGCATGGCGAGTTCTTCGGCCACAAGCCCGCGCCGGACATCGCGCTGCTCGGCAAAGGCTTCCATATCGTTTACATGAAGATCAACGACATGCTCGGCTGCCCCGACGCGGTGAAGCTGTGGAACCAATGCCATGCCGAGTTGACCTCCAGCTATGCCTTGAGCCAGAAACCGGCTCTCGTCGGCCTCAGCCGCGGTGGTTTGTATTGCTACAACTGGGCCTCCGCGAACCCTGACAAGGTTTCCTGCATCTACGGCGATGCGCCGGTGTGCGACTTCAAGAGCTGGCCCGGCGGCAAAGGCAAAGGGAAGGGCGATCCGAAGAATTGGGGCTTCGTGCTGAAGCTGTGGGGTTTCAAAGACGAAGCCGCTGCGATGGCCTACACGGGCAATCCCGTCGATAGCCTCGCCCCGCTGGCAAAGGCCGGCGTGCCGCTGCTGCATGTCTTTGGCGATGTGGACGATGTGGTGCCCTGGGATGAAAACACGGGTCTTATCGAATCCCGCTACAAAGCCCTCGGCGGCAGCATCACGATGATCCGCAAACCCGGCGTGGGGCACCATCCGCATGGTCTGGATGATGC
>JBILVU010000141.1:0-14102 GCA_044370285.1 Prosthecobacter sp. | reverse complement strand
GTTGCGTCCCATGTCCACGCCGTTCGCGCCCTGCTGGATGGCGTTGTAGCACATCGTCAGCGCATCGAGTTCCGGCAGCTTCTTGCCACCGGCGATCACGATCGGCACGGGGCAGCAGGAGGTCACGGTGTCGAATTCGGTGTCGGTGTAGTAGCACTTCACCACGTTCGCGCCGAGTTCCGCCATGATGCGGGTGGCGAGGCGGAAATACTGCGGCGTGCGGGCCATCGCACGACCCACGGCGGTCACGCCCATGACGGCGATGCCATAACGAGAAGCCGCATCGACGAGGTCGGTGAGGTTTTTGAGGCTCTGGCGCTCGTAAGCGCTGCCGATGAAGACCTGCACGGCCAAAACGCTGGCGTTGAGGCGGATGGCCTCTTCGATGTTCAGCGCGGTGGATTCATTGGAGAGCGGCTCAAAGCCCGGACGGCCAAACTTGGCCTTCTTGCCGTCGATTTCGCCTTCCCACTCTTCGAACTGGCTCACCATCGAAGTGCCGCCGGAGGCGCGGAGGGCGATGGCCTTGCGAGTGGAGGCCGGAATGACACTGCGCTGAATGCCACGCGTGAGCATGAGGCAGTCGGCGTAAGGTTCGAGAGGCAGGATGGTCTGATCGACACGCTCTAGGCCGGTGGTGGGGCCTTGGAAATAGCCGTGGTCAAAGGCGAGCATCACCGTGCGGCCGTCATTCGGATTGAAAACCTGGCTGAGGCGGTTCTTGAGACCCCAGTCATACTGGTGGGAACCTTTGAGGAAGAAGCCCGGCGTTTCCTGGGGGACGCTCGTGAAGTATTCTTTTTCCTTTTTGTCAGCAGCGGAGGTGGAGATGTCGGCCATGGTCGTGGGATGGTGTTGGATTGAGGCGGCCATGCATAACCATGCCGGGCTTGCCTTCCATGCCTGACTCGGCCAGAATTGTATCCGATTCCGCAATCACGAAACCATATCTCGGCAGCCGAGCACGGCGTAGTGAAGGCATGTCATCCCCAATTCGCTCATGAACGACCTCACTGGAAAACGCATCGCCATCATCGGAGCGGGTCTCGCGGGCATCGCGGCGGCTCGTGGGCTGATTCAGCGTGGCGCGACGGTGTCGCTCCTGGAGAAGTCGCGTGGCTTTGGAGGTCGCTGCGCCTCGAAGCGCTGGGAAGGCCATGTGATCGATCATGGGGCGCAATACTTCACCATGCGCGATGAACGCTTTCGCGAAGCAGCCACCGCAGCCTGCGGAGATGCTTTGTTGCGACTGGAAAAGCCGGTGTGCCATGAAAACGGGCACGAATTGCCGGATTCGGGCCGCTGGATTCATCGCGAGGGCAACAGCCGTCTCGCGCGTGAACTCGCGAAAGGCATCGAAATCCGCTCCGAATGCCAAATCGACGATGTGCGGAGTCTTTTGGCCGATTTTGATCATGTGGTGAGCACTGCGCCGTGGCCGCAAACGGCGCGGCTTTTCGGCATTGATCATGTCTTTGACTACATCCCGTGCCTCGCGGTCGCGTTGGCCTATCATGGCGAGTGGATCGGCCGCACGCGTGACACGTATGCGTTCAGCCATCCGGGCACCGCGCTGGCTTGGACGGCCTGCGAGAATCACAAGCCAGGACGCATCGCGCCGGGCTTCACCGTGCTGGTGGCGCATCTCGGCGAGGCCTTCAGTCGCGAGCATCTCGAAAAGCCGCCCGCGGAGTATCCTGCGCTGATTCGCTCAATGGTCGAGGAACGCTGGGAAATCTCGGCCGATGCCTTTGCGGGTGCTTTTGGGCATCGCTGGCGGCTCGCTCGTGTCGATTCGCCATTCTCCACGCCTGCTTTGCCTCCGCGTCTGCACTTTGTGGGCGATGCGCTGCGTCGTTCACGCGTGGAGGATGCGTGGCTCGCAGGACATGAGTTTGCTCAAACCACCTCTTTTGAATCATGAACAACGTTCTCGAAGATCGCTGCGCTGGAATGATCACCGGTGCCTATGTTGGTGATGCGCTGGCGATGCCGGCGCACTGGTATTACGACCGCGGGGCGCTGCAGCGCGACTATGGCATCATCCGAAGCTACTTGGCACCGAAGCGTTTGCATCCGGACAGCATCCTGTGGCGTTCCAGCTACACGCCACTGAATGAGCGCGGCGATATCCTGCGAGAGCAGGCGCAATACTGGGGTCAGCCGGGCATGCACTATCATCCCTTTCTGCGAGCGGGTGAAAACACGCTGAACCTCCAACTCGTGCGCGTGCTGGATGAATCACTCACCGCGAAAGGCGGCTACGACCTCGATGACTACCTGGAGCGATACATCGACTTCATGCGCACACCGGGGAAACATCGGGACACCTACGCGGAGGAGTATCATCGGCATTTCTTCACGCAGTTCGCCCGTGGATCAAAGCCGCGACGCTGCGGCGGCGCGGATGTACACATCGGCGGCCTCGCTGGCGTCGGCTTGCTTTGCGCCCGCCTAGGCCAGGAAGCACCAGCCGCGGTGAAGGAGCATGTGGGCTTCTCCCACGGCGATGAAGAGGTGCTCGACGCGGCGAAAGCACTGACGCGCATGCTCTTGGCGCTGATGCTCGGCGAGCCGCTGCGGGAGACCATCCTGCATCACGGCAGCCGCTGGTTTTCCGAACGAAAAGCCGCGCTTTGGTCCAAAGAGCCCGATTTGGTGGTCATCGGCCGTCACGTGAGCCCCGCGTGCTACATTCGCGAATCATTTCCTGCCTCGCTCTACCTCGCGTGGAAGTATGCCGATGACTTTCAGGCCGCCGTCGTGGCCAACACCATGGTCGGCGGCGACAACTGCCATCGCGGTGCCGTCGTCGGAGCGCTGGTGGGAGCCGCGTGTGGCTTTGAGCGACTGCCACAGGCCCTGCGGGAAGGTTTGAACCCAAAGACCGTGGAATCTCCGCCAAAGACCGCTTGATGCCGCGAGACATCCCGGACACGCTTGTATCCGATTCCGCAAATCAAGCATGTCAGACAAATCCTCCATCCTCAGCGTCGTGCCCATCGGGTCGGCGCATCGCGTGCAGGGACACCGCAGCGTGGCGCTGCCGGGCGTGACGGTGGACATCCTCACCACCCGCAAAATAGAGCTTCAGCAGTGGGAGCTGCGCCGGCTGAACGATCCCTACTGGCGGCTCTACTGGCCCATGCAGGAGGGCGGCGTGGTGGAGATCGATGGCGTGAGCACCGTGCTGAAACCGGGCACCGTGTATCTGATCCCGCCACGCACGACCTTCAGCACGACGACGCGACGGCCGTTCAGCAAATGGTACTGCCATTTCAACCTCGGTCCGGCGGCGGATCGCGCTGGGCCGGGCATTTACGCGTTTTCTGCGACTGCGGCCCACAAAACGATGCTCAATGAACTCATCAAACTCGGCGCGAAACCACAAAGTGTGCGTTTTCCGTGGGTGAGCATCCAGCTCGTGAGCGAGTTCGTGAAAAAACTGCCCGCCAGCGTGTGGGAGCAGCAGCGCCTCGATGCGCGAGTGCTTCGTGCGATGGAGTTCATGAATCAGCACCTCGGCCTGAAGCTCACCGCTGATCAAATCGCCCGCCATGCCGGACTCAGCGTGCGCAATTTGAACCATCTTTTCAAAGAGGAGGTGAATCAGCCGCCGATGCGCATCCTGCTCGATTACCGCCTCGATGAAGCCTGCCGACTCCTCCGTCACACAGACGATAGCATCGAAGCCATCGCCGAGACCTGCGGCCTGGTGAACCGCCACTACTTCAGCCGCATGATGCGCCAGTATCGGAACACCTCGCCTGCGGCGTATCGCAGCGAGCAGTCGTAAAGTCTCACGCCACGATCTCCTTCAGCACGCCCGAGCTGTCGCCGTGGCGCTCGGCATTCACGCCGATGCCGTGGAGCAAGGTCAGCCACGTATTGCACAGCGGCGTGTCTTTCGGCGCGACGATGTTGTGGCCGAGCTTGATGCCAGCGCCGCCGCCGGTGAGGAGCGTGGGGCAGTTGTCGAGGTTGTGCTCGGTGCGGATGTTGCTGCCGTAGGCGAGGGCGACGTGATCAAAGAGGCGGCTGCCATCGGCTTCCTTCGTGGCTTTGAGCTTGTCGAGAAGTCCGGCGAGCAGCTCGCTTTGCACGAGATCGCGCTGCTGCGAAGCGGCGAGCTTTTCACCCATGGTCGAATGGTAGTGACTCATGTCATGCGGGGCCACTTTGATGCCGATGCTCGTCATCAAGGTGCTCACCGGCTGGCGGTAGGTCAGCACGCGGGTGCTATCCGTCTGCATCGCGGCGACGATGATGTCATACATGATTTTGATCTCCTCTTTACCCGCCAGGCCTTCCTGAGGCTGAGGGATCGGAGCCTTGGGCTGTGGCACGCCGATCCATTGCTCGTCCTTGGCGAGACGCGTCTCGATGTCGCGGATGCCCTGGAAGTATTCGTCGAGCTTGGCCTTGTCGTTTTTGCCAAGGCCACGCTGCATCGCCTTCGCATTCTCCATCACCGTGTCGAGCACGCTGCGCTTCTGCGCCAGCATGGCTTTCTGCTGCTCAATGGGCGTCGTGTCTTTGGAAAACAGCCGATGAAAGGCCTCCACCGGGCCTTTGTGACCACCGATGGGTTTGCCGCTCACATCCCAAGCCATCGAAAGCCCCGGCCCGTGTCCGGAAGCCTCCGCGTTCTCGCCACCATTGAGCTGGAGCGAGGCAAACCGCGTCTCCATGCCCAGCTTCGCCGCCGCCACCTGATCCGCCGAGATGCTGTTGTGAAACGTCTGCCCCGGCTCCGCGAAACGGTTCGCGCCCGTAAGCCACATCGTGCTGCCCCAGTGCCCTTCGTTTGAGTATTTGTTCCAAAGCCCCTGCACCACCGTGAAGTCTGCCTTGTGCCTCGCCAACGGCTTCAAGCCCTCCGGTAGCGTGTAATCCTTCCCCGTCTGCTTGATGTCCGGAAACCAAGTCTCCGTCGTAATCCCCCAGCCAAAACCGAGGAACACCAGACGCTTCGGCGGTGCATTCGGTGTCGCTGCCGAAGCAAAGCGGCGGAAGCCCAGTGATTCCAAAGCGGGCAAGGCAATGAGCGAGGTGCTGGACTGGAGAAAGTGACGGCGGGTTTTCATGAGCGGAAGTTCAAACGCACCCGCACGGAGAAATCTATGACCGAGCCGAGAATCTAGAAGCCCTGCAGGAGTTCTCCGGCCATTCATGCGGCTTTTCGCCCAAGCGCACCGTCAGCGCGAGCATGCGCTGATGAAGCTGCGGGATCTGACCCGCCACCTCGCGCTTGCCGAACACTAGGCGGGCTTGTTCCGACGAGTTCCGGTGGCATCTCACTTTGCTTCCCGGCCACCACGCCCTGCATCGCCTGCTTCATCGCCGCCGCGCCCTCCGTCGTCGCCAGTCAGACTTGGAGGTCTTCGTCGCTCGGTTCGGGGTGGCGAGAGGTGTTGGAAATACGGATGTCGGTTTGAAGGTGGCGTAACTCGAAAGAGTTCCAGGCTGTTGAATCAGGCCAGTTTGACGATGGCTTTTCGACAGAAGTATGAGGACAGGAGAATCCAGAAAGTCATTCTTCTGTCCACATCCTTCTGTCGATAGGTTCGGAATGAGCTTGATTGGGATTTGTCAGAGTGTTGCACACTGACACCATTTTCAGAGCCTTTGAAATTCTGCTGGGGTGAGAATATTGACACCTTGTTCCTGAGCCTTTTTGAGCTTTGCAGGCCCCGCATTTGGGCCGGTAACTAAATAGCTGAGACTCTTGGTAACAGTGTTTGATACCCTCAGCCCCTTTCCCTTAGCAACAGACACCAGCGCCTCTTCTTCAGCGATGGTGAAGCCAGTGAAACATACATTCTTCGGTTTACTCTTTCCCTCTGGGGCTTTCCATTTGTCCTTGTTCAGCCAGTAGTATGCCCTGGTTTGGTCGTCAGTCATGGCATCAATCTGTGACCTATTGAGTTCCCTCGCCTTACTGCGGAGAATTGCATGAAAGTCGGCCATATAAGTCTCCCAAAGATCTAAAGTTCAGTCGAACCATTGGCTCGCTGTCTTAGCGGCATTGGCTTTATGTTCGGGTTTGATATGCACTAATACAGTAGCGATTGCGCCGGTGATTATCGCAGCATCGTCTGTTAAACCGACAATCGGGATTATATCGGGAATAGCGTCCACTGGAGAAACCAGATATGCTAATGCGCCGATCATAATGCTTTTAGCCCACGCAGGAGTATCAGGGTCTTGCAGTGCGTAGAACATCGAAAGTGCTTGCTCAACGACTTCTCGCCCAATCTTGGTGGCATACTTTCTGACTGTATCCCAAAATGATGTCTCGTTGAGTTCAGTAGTAGTCTTCATCGCATGGTCTGTGCTTAACGACTCAACCGATAGTTTAAGTGAAACCAAATAGAAAACTGAATTCAAGAGGCTTAGTCACGGCGTCGGCGGCGCGGGCGGCGGCTCCGGCTCTTCCGGCGAGGACGGATTCTCCAGGAGGTGCTGCACCATGTAGAGGGTCAGTTTCTCTGGCTGGCGGGGGAACCTTTCGGCGAGCTTGAGGAGGCAGAGGAAGAGCATGAGCTGCAGGTTTTCACGGCCGAGCTTTTGCCTTCCTGCGTGGTGGTCTTGCCGCCGGTGGAGTCTTCGCTGGTGTCGGGATCAATCTGGCGTATTCAGCGTGAAGGATTTAGGCGAAAGTATGAGAGCAAATTGCTGTTTCGCGATGCCCTAAAAATTCAGTTCCCTGAGGCAATGACCGGGAAACATCGAAGAAGGCCAATATCGGATCGAAAGTGTCCTTGGAAGGCAGAAGAATGGGGGCAGAAGAATCCGAACAGAGCCATTCTTTTGCTCCCATTCTTCTGCCTACTCGGCCATGGCCGGGGAAATATTCGGAAATGGATTGCCGAAACGGTGATGACCGAAGAACGCATAACCGGAATGGTAGGTGACGAAAACGAGCTTGGGAGATGGCAAACGCAGTCCGTTGGGCTCGATCACCGGAAAGGTGAAGATGGGGTAGTTCCCGAAATGAGTATCAAATTGTGGCATCCTGTATTCAGATCCGACTCGAAGATCCGGTTGGACTCGGGGCCCATTTCTGAATTCTGCCAGGGAGAGAAAAACGAGGCAGAGCCAGATCAAGAGGGTGACGGGACGCAACGCGTCCAGCAGGTGAAAAGGGCTTCTTCCGTGCTGGCCATGGCTTGGATGAAGGCTTCGTGGTCGAAGCCGGGAAGGGCGGCGAGGAGGGCGGTAAGTTCTTTTTCGCCGCTGGCTCCGTGGGGGATGGCACAGCCGCTGGCGGTGCCGTGCAGAAGCCAGAAGGCATCGGGGGCGAAAGGTCCATCGCCGGTGGTGCGGATTTCGACCTTTTGGAGGTCGTCCCAATCGACGCGTTCGGAGGTGTCATCCGGCCGGTAGCAGATGATCGACGTGGGGGTGAGGCCGAGAACGTAGTGTCGCTCGGGCGGCAGGGGCGGCGGCGGGGGATCGTCGTCCATGGGGGCATCCGTCAGCTCTTCTACCGGTGGCTGGGCTGGCGGACGGTCTGCCTCGGGGCGAGTCGAGAACCCGGCGGTGAGCTTTCTCACGATCCAAACGGCCAGGGCGAGGCAGAGGATCAGGCCCAGGAGGAGAAGGAGAGGGAACTGGGTCATGACGGGGAAGGGATGGCGGTATCCAAGGAGAGGCACCTGCCAAGTGCCTCCATGCCGGGACTTGGCAAGTCCCGCTCCTTGCCAAAGCCGACCTTTCGGCACTCGACTTGGGAGAGGAAGCGGAAGAATCGAGGACGAGTTCGAGTAGGAGGACGAGGACGAGGACGAAACTGGCCGTGCGGAGCGGTTTGGACTCTACGCCCTTGGCTGTTGATTCGCTTTCGCTCACCCTTCGGGCTGCCTGTCGGCAGTCTGTCTCGCTACGCTCGGCTCGCTCTCTGCTTTTGCGCTGCCGCGTTTCAGCATGATGCCCAGCAGCGCAATGTCCGCCGGGGTGACGCCTTGGAGTCTCGCGGCCTGGCCGAGGGTGGTGGGGCAGGCGGCGGTGAGGCGGTGGCGGGCTTCGGTTTTCAGGGCGGTGATGGCGTGGTAATCGAAGTCGGTGGGGATGATCTTCTCCTCCATCCGGGCGGTTTTGGCGACGAGGTCCTCCTGGCGGGTGATGTAGCCAGCGTATTTCACGTCGTTTTCGACGAGGCTCCAGACCTCCGGCGTGAAGCGGTCGCGGAGGTCGGAGGGCAGGGAAGTGGGGGTGTTTTCGGGCCGTTTGAGCCACTGGACGGCGGAGAGGCCGTCGATCCGGGTTTCGACGAGGAGGGACTTGGCGGCCGAAACGGCGTCGATTTTGGCCTGGGTGTGCTGTTGGCGGAAGTCGGAGACGAGGCCGATCTGGGCGGCGAGGGGGGTGAGGCGGAGGTCGCAGTTGTCCTGGCGGAGGAGGAGGCGGTATTCGGCGCGGGAGGTGAAGAGGCGGTAGGGCTCGGTGGTGCCTTTCGTGACGAGGTCGTCGATCATGACGGCGAGGTAGGCCTGGCTGCGCTGGAGCAGGAAAGGGGGGCGGCCGGTGGCCTTCAAGGCGGCATTGGCCCCGGCGATGAGGCCTTGGCCGGCGGCTTCTTCATACCCGGAGGTGCCATTGATCTGCCCGGCGAAGTAGAGGCCGGACACGCGCTTCGTCTCCAAGGTGGGGTGGAGCTGGGTAGGCGGGCAGTAGTCGTATTCGACCGCGTAGCCGGGGCGAATGATTTCGGCTTGTTCGAGGCCGGGGATGGACCGGATGAACTCATACTGGACCTCGAAGGGCAGGGAGGTGGAGACGCCGTTGACGTAGAACTCGCGGGTGTGGCGGCCCTCTGGCTCCAGGAAGATCTGGTGGCGCTCCTTCTCGGCAAAGCGCACCACCTTGTCCTCCACAGAGGGGCAGTAGCGGGGGCCAACGCCCTCGATTTTGCCAGAATACATGGCCGATTTGTGGATATTGGCCCGGATGATGTCGTGCGTCTGGGGGGTCGTGTAGGTGATCCAGCAGGGAATTTGTTCCACGTGGAACGTTACATCACGCCAGGAGTTGAGGGTAAATTGGTGTGGACCGGTGCTGGGGAGGCTGGAATGACGAATGGCGAATGAGGAATGAGGAATGCCCGAGCCAGCAGAAGTGGACTGGGATTCGTCATTCGCCATTCTGGTTTGATTCGCTTCGTTCCCCTTCGGGCTCCCTTTGGTCGTCTGTCTCGCTTCGCTCGGCTCGTCATTCCCGCCGCCGAAGTTCGTTTCGTCTTCGTCTTCCCCCAGCACGCCCGAGAGGTAGCTGAAGCGCGGGGCGGGTTCGTCGCCGGGCTGGAGGTCGCACTTGGAGAAGTCGATGCTGCGGCTGTTGAGGCGGCAGGGGGTGCCGGTTTTGAAGCGCTGAACATCGAAGCCGAGCTGGCGGAGGCTGTCGGACAGCGTGGAGATGCTGTCGCCCATGCGGCCGCCGGCTTGGTTTTGCTGGCCGACATGGAGCAGGCCGCGCATGAAGGTGCCGGAGGAGATGACGACCGCTTTGGCCCGGTAGATCATGCCGAGGGAGGTGCGCACGCCGGTGATGGCATCGTTTTCGACGAGCAGCTCGGCGGCGTTGCCTTGGTGGAGGTCGAGGTTGGGCTGGTTCTCGATGAGCCACTTCATGCGGAACTGGTAGGCCTTCTTGTCGCACTGGGCGCGGGGGGCCTGGACGCTGGGACCCTTGCGGGCATTCAAGAGGCGGAACTGGATGCCAGTGGCGTCGGTGTTCCGGCCCATGACGCCGCCGAGAGCGTCGATCTCCCGCACGACATGCCCTTTGGCCAAACCGCCGATGGCCGGGTTGCAGGACATCTGGGAGATGGTGTCGAGATTCTGGGTGAGAATGGCGGTGCGGCAGCCGAGACGTGCGGCGGCCATGGCGGCCTCCACCCCGGCGTGACCGGCTCCGCAGACGATGACATCGTAGTGGGTGGGGAAGGTGTAGAGGCTCATGAAATGACGAATGATGAATGCGGAATGACGAATGGCCGGGGTCGCGGTGAGGCAGGCCGCCCTCGTCTTCCTACTCGAACTCGTCCTCGATTCAACGCGGGGTCAGAGGTGAGACGTGAGAAGTGAGAGGGTCAGCCGGGAAGGGGAGGGTAGCACGAGGCTGGCGGGGAAGGAATATCGAATATCGAACAAGGAACGCCGAATCACGAAGCCATTGTTCCATGTGGAACTTGAGGGTGGGCGGAGCGAAAAATGACGAAACCAGAATTCCGAATGACGAAGGAATGTCGAAATGCGACACCCGAACGGGCAGTGTGGCAGTGATTCGGGCTTCGGGTTTAGTTCGTCATTCGGAATTCCTCATTCGTCATTCCCGCCTCACGGCGGGCTCCTCATCCCGCTTGCCTTTGGCACCCTTCCCGCTAGTATCGGCGACCCTCATGGCCAAGACGAAAGCTCCCTCTTCCTCCGCTGCGACCGACCTCGCGGCGCATGCCTCCGCCCCGATCAATCAGAAGCTGACGGCGGCTGACAAAGTGAACCTGTATCGCCAGATGGTGCGAATCCGCCGCTTCGAACAGGTGTCGCTCCAGCACTATCAAGCGGGTCGCATGGGCGGCTTCCTTCACCTTTACATCGGCCAGGAATCGGTTGCCGTCGGCACCGTTTCCGTGATGGGACCGAACGATCACGTCATCACCGCTTACCGCGACCACGGCCACGCCTTGGCGGTCGGCATGGGCATGAACGAGTGCATGGCCGAGCTCTTCGGCAAGGCCACCGGTTGCTCCCGCGGCAAGGGCGGTTCGATGCACTACTTTGCGCCAGACAAGAATTATTGGGGCGGCCACGGCATCGTCGCCGGCCAGACGCCGCTCGGCCTCGGTCTCGCCTACGGTTTGAAGTATCGCGGCATCAAGGGTGCCGCCCTCTGCTTCCTCGGCGACGGCGCGGTCAATCAAGGTGCCTTCCATGAGTCGCTCAATCTGGCCGAGCTGTGGGATCTGCCGGTAATCTATGTGATCGAAAACAACGGCTACTCGATGGGCACCAGCCAGAGCCGCTCGTCAGCTTATCAAGACTTCCTCGCCAAGCGTGCCGAAGGCTACGGCATGGCCTGGCAGCAGTTCAACGGCGAGGACGTCTATGAAGTGCGTGCCGGAGTGGGCAAAGCCATCGAGCGTGCGCACAACGAGTCGAAGCCCAGCATCCTCGAAATCGCCACTTACCGCTGGGAAGGCCATTCCGTGGCGGATGCCAACAAATTCAAATACCGCACCAAGGAAGAGGTCGAGAAGTTCCAAAGCGAGCACGACCCCATCCAGGTGTGGAAGCGCAACCTTCTCAATGAAGGCGTGGCCACCGAGGAAGACCTGAAGAAGATCGACAAGGAGGCGCAAAAAGAAGCCGAAGATTCCGCAGAGTTCGCTAAGAGCAGTCCCTATCCTGAGCCGGAGACCATTTTCGAGGACGTGTATTGGGAAGTGGACAACAAAACCGAAGCCGGGCAGACCGGTCGCCACTTCTTCAATGACTGAGCACTCGCTCGTTGGCGAGCCGTCTCAAATCCGACCGATCTGACAGCACGTCAGCCCGCCATCGACGACGATGATCTCGCCGGTGATGTAGCTGGCGGCCGATGAACACAGAAACGTCACCGCACCCGCGACATCCTCGGGCGCACCGACTCGGCGCAGCAGGATCTTCTTCTCGTAGTGATCGAGCAGCGAGCGGTCCTCGGATTCCATCACCTTCGCTGTGAGTGGCGTCTTGATGAGCCCGGGTGCGACGCCGTTCACCCGAATGCCATGATCCGCGAGCGACACGGCGAGCGATTTTGTGAGCATCACGAGTGCTCCTTTGCTCGCGTCATAGGCGCAGGAGTCCATCTCGGCCTGAAAGCCATTTGTTGAGGAGGTGATCACGATGCTGCCACCCCGCTTTTCGGCGACCATGCGTTTCGCAAAGACCTGCGCCGTAAAAAACACCGACGCGAGATTGAGCTGGATCGTCTTATCCCAGCGTTCGCGAGTCATTTCGAAGAAGGGCACGTCGAAAAAGCTGCCCGCATTGCAGATCAGAAGGTCGAGGCCGGGTTCGAGCTCGAAAGCCGCATCGACCAGCCGTTGCGGGCCGTCGTTTTGCATCAAGTCGGCCTGCACATAGCTCGCGAGACCTTCGACGGAGGTCGGAAGACCGTGAAACACGACTCGCGCACCCGCTTCGTGCAACGCATGACCCATCGCGAGGCCAATGCCCTGCGAGGAGCCGGTGACTAAGGCGGCGTGGCCTTCAAGAGAGAATGCTTTCATCGGCGAGCTTGAGGTATTTGAGGGTGTTCGTGCAGGTGATGCGCTGGACGACTTCATCGCCAGCGGCTCGGAGGGCTTTCATCTCGGCTTCGTAGGTGCTGATCAGCTTCACCACCTTGCCGCTGATCTCAGCGGCGTAGCTGTAGAAGGGCGAGTCGCTGCCCCAGATGAACTTGTCCGGATACGCGGCGGCCAGATCTGCGGTCACGCGGCCGGGATCGGTGTAGTCGCTGTCAAAGCGGCGTTCGCGAGGTGCGATGTAGGCGAGGTCGTCCACGGCTCCCACGCAGTGGATGCAGTGCGCGGAGTTGTCGAACCACGCATTCGGCAGTGCCTGGATGCGATCGAGGCATTCCTTGTCGTAGCGACACGAATGCGCGGCGCAGAAGCGGATGTCCGGATTCGCCTCGGCGATGTCGATGATGTCATGCGCCTGGGCCCAAAGGTCGTCTTTCGCGACGCTGCTGTGAATGATGAACGGCACATCCCACTCGCGGGCGAGATCGAGGAAGACTTGGCCCTCATCCGCGAGGCATTTGATGAAGGACTGAATGATGGTGCTCTGGATCTTGATGCCGTGGAAACGGTAGTCGCCACGCAGCTTCACCAGCTCCTTCGCCTGCGCGTCCGTGCTCCGCATCGGATCGACCATGACGAAGGGCAGGATGCGCTTTCCTTCCTCGGGAAAGAGCTTCTGGCACTCATCGAGCAGGCGTTTGTTTTCAAACGCATACGGCACCGTTTCGAGGCCGCCCTGACCGAAACCGATCTCACCGCTGCGGAACTTCGTCACGTCCATCGCCGCGTAGCTGACGAACGGAAAGGCAACCCAGTGCGTGATGCCGAGCGCTCCGCCCTCGTGCTGCATCTGCACGAGCTGCTGCGAGTAAGGGAAATCGCCGTGCAGGTAAAACAGCAGGTCGGCGCCGAGGTGATTGTGGCAGTCAATGAGCATGATGAGAGTCAAACGAGCCGCGCAAAGCCTTGTTGCGGTCCTTGAGCCGCTTCGAGCGATGTCTGGGCGACGATGGCGAGTGATTCATCCAGCGCAGCGAGCATGGCGGCGACCTTTTCGTCATTGTGGCACCACGTCACATAAAGTTGGCTCGACATCAAAAAGCCGCGCTGAAGCATGTGGCGGATCATGAGCGGTTTCGCGGCTGGATTGGCAAACACGAGTGAAGGCGCACAGGGCATGCTTCCGACCTTCAAACCGAACGTGGGATGCCGCGAGGCCACTTCGCGCAATCCGGCCTGCAAAAGCTCGCCGAGGTTCCAAACGTGCTTTTGCACACCTTCACGCCTCATTTTGCCAATGCAGGCCAGCGAGGCCGCCGTGCCGATACCATCCGTCCAGTAGCTGCTGGAGATGAAACTGTGGTTCGAGGCCTCCATGACCTCGTTTTTGCCCACGATGGCTCCGGCGGGATAGCCGTTGCTCATCGCCTTCGCATACACGGCGAGGTCCGGCTCGATGCCGAGCATTGGCGCGGCTCCGGGAAAGCCAAAACGCCAGCCGCTCGTCACTTCATCGATAACAAAGACGGCTCCGGCGGCATGGCAGGCATCGATCACGTTTTGCAGGAAGCCATCGCGCGGGAATTCGCTGCGCATCGGCTCCATCACCACGGCAGCGAGTTTGCCATCGAGCTTCTGCAACGCGGCTTGGAAGGACGCGGGATCGTTGTAGCGAAACGGCACCGCCGTGCCCGCCAGCTCACGCGGCACGCCGAGTGGCTGCAAACCGGGCAGCAAGTGTCCGTCGAGCGCGGCGTCATCACTGAGGTTCGCGGCGAGATACCAATCGCTCCAGCCATGGTAGCCGCAG
>JBILVU010000290.1:0-4077 GCA_044370285.1 Prosthecobacter sp. | reverse complement strand
TCGCCCTGATTCACAACGAGTGAAATTCCCTTAACGGCCTCAATTTTCCCGTAGGCAACTCGGAGATCCTTAATTTCAAGACGCATCTTCAGGTACTCCTAAATAAGCCTCAATAACTCTTGGGTCATCTTGAACGTTTCGAGGAGAATCATCGGCGATTTTCTGTCCAAAATCCAATACCACGACTCGGTCCGAAACTTTCATAACAAGAGACATGTCATGTTCGATAAGTAGAACTGTGTAACCAGCATCTCGAATTTTTCGAATTGTTGCAGCAAGCTCAACTTTTTCAGCTGGATTGAAACCAGCGGCTGGCTCATCGAGAAGGAGTAATTTTGGTTCTGCGCCCATTGCACGCGCAATTTCTAGTCTTCGCTGGACACCATAAGGGAGATTCTTAGCAAGACGGTCGGCGTATTCACCAATTCCGATGAAATCAAGTAACTCTTGTGCTCTCTCTTTGTCGCGTTTCTCTTCTCGACGAGAAATGGGCATTCCAAAGAGACCCGAAACGAGTCCAGACTTCTTATGTGTATCAGTCGCCGTTAAGACATTTTCAAGGGCTGTCATATCGCCCCAGAGTCGAATATTTTGGAATGTGCGGGCAATACCTCGTTTAGTAATTCTGTATCGCTTGATTCCGGCTAATGACTCTCCATCGAAAGCAATCTCGCCTGAGGTGATTTGATATACACCGGTGATGACATTGAAGACTGTTGTCTTTCCTGCGCCGTTGGGGCCAATGAGTCCCAGAATTTCTTGTTTCTTGACATCAAAAGTGACATCGTTAAGCGCGGTAACCCCACCAAACTTCATGGTTACATTCTTGAGTTGAATCAAAGGTGTGCTCATGATGCATCCTTCTTTACAATTGCCTTTTCACGCTTCTTGCGAGGCAATAATCCGTCAGGACGAAGATTCATCATGATTACCAAGACTAAGCCGAAGACAAGCAAACGGGCATCGGATAAGAATCGAATGCGATCTGGCAAATAACCAAGAATTACTGCTCCGAGAATCACGCCCCAAATATTTCCCATTCCTCCAAAGACAACACAGGCAAGAATCAGAATTGAGATCTGAAGCGTGAAGTTATCCGGGGCGATGAAGAGAGTCTTTGAAGCATAAAACACACCGGCAGCTCCGCCGACTGATGCACCGAGTACGAAGGCCCAGACTTTATATTTGAAGGTGGGAACTCCGAGTAACTCCGCCGCATCTTCGTCCTGGCGAATCGATTCCCAAGCACGACCGGCGCGGCGAACAGAGAGACGACGCACCATCCAGATAGCAAGCAAAATTAGAATCAGAAGAGTCCAGTAATAAATACGGTGGCTATCGAATGCGTATTCAATCCCGAAAATTCCTGGAGGGGTCGGGATACCTTGAATTCCCTCTGATCGACCCAACGCTCCTAAGTTAAGGGCGACAATTCGAACAATTTCACCAAAACCTAAGGTGATAATTGCTAAGTAGTCTCCTCGAAGTTTGAGGGCTGGAACGCCAAGAATAATTCCAGAGAACATTGCCATAGCGATACCAATGGGCAAGATTTCCCAAGTGTTCAAACTAGTTTTCGTTCCAAGCAATCCCATGGTGTATGCGCCAATTGCAAAGAAAGCCACATAGCCAAGATCAAGAAGACCGCTCTTTCCAATAACGATATTTAGGCCAATTGCCATAAGTACATACATTGCTATTGGATAAACGAGTACAGATTCATAATCTGCAATAGGGGTATTGAGGATTGTTCCGCCCATAAATGGTAGTGATGCGGCGATTGCAACGCCGCCAAGAGCAATGCCAATGCGACCAAGGCGTCCTTGGCTTTCCCAGATTTCTGCTCCCTTATCGCGAAGATTTATCATCATGCCCTCGTCTGGGTTAAGGCTTCACCGAATAACCCGTTCGGTCTGGTGTAAAGAATAAGAACAAGAACGATAAAAACAGTGACGGCCTTCCATTGAGTACCAAGGAAGAACGAGGCATAAGTCTCAAGTAGTCCCAGTGCAAGACCGCCGTAAAAGGCGCCTTTGATATTGCCGATTCCGCCCAAAATCGCTGCGGTGAAAGCTGCAATACCTAATTCAAAACCAATATTGGAGGACGTATTTTCATACTTTAAAACATAAAAGAACCCGGCCGCACCAGTCATCACGCCGCCTACCAAGAATGTCGCAGAAACTACGCCATCAATGTTTATGCCCATCAAACGAGCTGCATTGGGGTTCATAGATACCGCACGGATTGCTTTACCCATGCGAGTTTTGTTCACAAAAGTAATGAGAATTCCAAAAAGGACCAGAGCGGAAATGACAATTATCGTGTTATCAATTCGGATTCCCGCATCAAAAAACTGTCCAAGAAATTTCTTTTCCATGGCTCGAGGGCTTGCTACTGGCCTTGAGTCAGTGAGAATTCGGACGCTCTCTGCAAGCACCATGGAGACACCAATGGCTGAAATGAGAGGAGCCAAAATTCCAGAGTTCATTCGTCGCAATCTGCGATAAGCCACTATCTCAACCAACATAGATAGAACTCCAGATACCACCATGGCAAAAACAAGTGCTGTACCAAGAATTAACCAGAGCCTAAAGCCAGTTGCATACTCTGAAGTTTGGGTAAATTTAAAAAGATCTCTAATAATTATGATGGTGGCAAATGTGCCGACCATGAAGATTTCGGAGTTAGCAAAATTGATCATTCGCAGGACGCCATAAACCATGGTGTAGCCAAGTGCGATGAGAATGTAGATGAAGCCGAGGCTCAAGCCGCCAAAGGTTAGCGACCAAAATTGATCTAGAAAGTTTCCTATCAAGGCGTCCTAGTTCCTATCTAAAACTTAGAAATTGAGTTTCGGCAGGCCCTCCAGAAGAGAACCTGCCGAAAACTATCTAACTACTTTATTACTTTACTGGTCCTGTGAACTTGATAACGCCACCCTTGACTTCGAAGCCATTCATGACGCCACCAGCGACATCACCATATTGATTGAACTTAATGGTGGAACCGGTAAGTGACTTTCCGCTATATGCCTTGACGCACTTAAGCATTGCAGCGCGAGTTGTAACACCCTTTGCGATACAGCTTAGGAATACGTTTGTAGCATCAATGGACTCAGCAGCGTAAACGCCTGAGGCCTTACCCATCTTGGCCTTGAAATCAGCTTCGATCTTTGCATCGATTTCAGCAAGTGGGACTGTTCCTGCAGTGAGGCGAACACCTTCGAGAACTGATGCTGGTGCAAGAGTTACGAAGCTAGGGCTTAGTACGCCGTCGCCGCCTGCGAGGATTCCGGTGTAACCGCTATCACGTAGCTGCTTGAAGAATGGTGCAGCCTGTGGGAAGTAACCGGTGTAAATAACAACGTTTGCACCTGCAGTTTTGACCTTAGAGATCGTTGCAGACCAGTCAGTTGTCTTATCAGAGACGCTATCAAATCCGACTGCTTGACCAGCAGGAATTGTTGGCTTCATGTAATCAACGAGACCAACGCCATAAGCAGACTGATCGTCAACGATGAAGACCTTAGGTGATGAAACACCCTTGGTAGCTAACTTGAATAGTGATGGTCCCTGGACCTTATCGGTAGGAACTACGCGGTGAAACACTGGGAAGCCAATGTTTCCTGCAGCTGGGTCAGTGATTGACACGCGAGTTGCGGATGGTGAAATCATTGCGAGGTTGCGCTGCTTGTAATAAGGGAGCGCTGCAATTGTTGCACCTGAATAAGCAGCTCCAACAAGACCGATAACTTTCTTGTTTGATGCAATTCCTGGCGCAACCTTTGCAGATTGTGCTGGATCGCCCTGGTCGTCTGCTTGAACAACCTTAACTACAAATTTACCTTTGTTCTTTGCGTTAAAGAGTTTGATTGCATATTGCATACCAGCTAATTCATCTTGACCGACTGACGCTTCTTCGCCTGTAAGAGGACCCTGAAACGCGAGAGTGATGGTCTTAGCTGCTGCATTCGATGCTGGAGCAACCGCGACAGCAGAACCTGCTGCAAGTGCGATTACGGCAGCAACTGAAATTAAGCGTTGCTTCTTCATTTAATGCCTTTCATTCATGATC
>JBILVU010000255.1:0-4106 GCA_044370285.1 Prosthecobacter sp. | reverse complement strand
CGCCGAGCCAGTCACCGTGGCGATGGTCATCGTCCGCGTCACCAGCCGCTCCTTCAGCCGCTCACGCAGCGCCTTCGGCAGGTTCGTCATCGCCTCGATGTCCGCCACGCGACGCACAAACGTCCATTCCACCACCTGCTTCGCCCGGAAACCCGGCTCGCCCAACTCCTTGATCAAAGCCTCCACCTCCCCCGGCATCATGCCGAGGAGGGATTGGGGCGCATTTGGTTCTACCATCCCGCACTAGTGGCGTGGAAACCCCGCTTGGAAATTCGAGATTTGCGCCGCGATCACGACTCCGCCGCCGCGATCATCCGATCAAACTGCCGCTCCACCTCGCGAGTGGTCTCCGCATCCAGTTTGAAGCCCACCGGACCTCGCACCAGCGTGTTTTTGAAGATGCCCTGCCGCACGAGCAGATGCTTCTCCACCGCCAAGAAGCCGTCGAGGCTCGTCTGCATCGAAACCAGCGCCGCCAGCGGCCCATGGATGCGATCCGCCTTCGCCGCATCGCCCGCCTCCAGCGCTTTCCAAAGCGGCACGAGGCCACGAATCAGATCCGCACCCGGCATCGTGCCCACCACACCGCGCTTGAACGAATCCACCAGCGCGATGCCGCCGGTTCCCTCAAACACGCGTGCACGCCCCTTCGTCGCATCGCGCAACTCGCTCAGCTTCGGCCCGATGGGGCTCGCCTCCGGCTTATACTGCACCCGCTCCGGCCCAAACTCCTCCAACAGCCGCGCCTGCATGCCAATCGGCATCGGTTTGCCCACATACCCGCTCGCATCCTGCACGATCACCGGAAGGCGAATCGCCTCGATGATCCGCGTGTAATACGCCAGCAACTCCCCTTCACCGATCCCGATGGAAACCGGCGGAATCGCCATCACCGCATCCGCGCCCACGCCTTCCGCCTGCTTCGCATACCGCTCCGCCACCTTCGACGATTCCGCGCCCACACTGATCACCACCACCCCGCGCTCCTTGCCAAAACGGCACGCCGCCGCCGCCAGTGCCTCCCGCTCCTCACTGTCCAGCCGCAGCGTCTCCGACACCATCGCCATCACAATCCCATTCGCGCCGCAGTCGTAAAGCCACGCGATCTCACGCTCCAGCGTTTCGAGATCGAGCGTCTCATCTTCAAGCCAAGGCGTCTGAAAAACCGGTAGGACGCCGCGGAGTTCGTGCGAGGGATTCATGTCATGGATTATTTTGAGCTGATCCGTTCCACCAGCGTGTCCAGCGTGATGAACTCCACCTTCACGCCGCCATACTCGCGGGTGAAGGCAGGCTGTGCATCGGTGGCAACGACGACCAACGTGGCTTTGGGATACGATTTGGCAAAGATCTGGAAGTTGCCTGGATCGAAGTCCTTTGCGGACCATTTGCACTCGATGGCCATCACCGCCTTGCCGCGCGGCTGCCAGATGAAGTCGATTTCGTGCCCTTGTTTGTCCCGCCAGTAGTGCAGACTGGAGAGCGGCACACGGGCGCTCATTTCGTTGAGCACATAATGTTCCCACAGTCGTCCGCGGTCATCGCTGCGCAGTTCGCTCCAGCCGCGATGGGCGCAGACGAAGCCCGTGTCGAAACCATAAACCTTCGGCGCGGCTACGATCTCGTTCGACAACCGCGTGCTGAACGGCCGCAGCACCAGTGCCACCGAGGTGGCCTCCAGCACGCCGAGGTAATTCATGATCGTCTGGCGAGCCACCTCACAGGGCGCGGTGAACTTCGTCGCCTCAAAAATGCCGCCGCTTTGCGCAGTAAGCAGCTCCACAAACTTCTGGAATGACACCCGCTTTTCCAGCCGGAAGAGTTCCTGGATGTCCTTGGCCCAATAAGCATCCATCCACTCCTGAAAATCCCGTTCCGGCGGCTCTGGCGAAAGGAAGAAAGGCGGCAGTCCACCGTGCAGCAGGCGGCGGTTCAGATCACCGCCGTCAAAATCCTCCAAATCCGCCTCGATCATCGGCGTGAGCCAGAGATCGGACTTCCGCCCTGCCAGCGTATCGCGAAAACGACTACTGGCACCCAGCGTCGAAGAACCCGTCGCCAGCACTTGCGTCCCTGGAAAGTGATCCGCCGCGATTTTCAGCAGTTCAGACGGATTTGGCAGCCGGTGGACCTCATCCAGCACGATGCGCCTGCCCTTCATACCCTTCAAAAACGCCTCCGGATCCTCCATGGCCCGCCTCACGCGGGGCAGCTCGCAATCAAAATACTCCACGCC
Source organism: Prosthecobacter sp. (assembly GCA_044370285.1). GTDB lineage: Bacteria > Verrucomicrobiota > Verrucomicrobiia > Verrucomicrobiales > Verrucomicrobiaceae > Prosthecobacter. The sequence continues at coordinate 1,870 of JBILVU010000255.1, read as the reverse complement.
ATCCAGCGACTGCGCCAGCGAGGTCTTCCCCGCACGCCGCACCCCACGCAGCCACAAAATGGGCCGCGCTTTCCATAGCTTTTCGATGCTATCGAGCCAGAAACGCCTCTTAACCATACGCCATCCAATTAGCGTTTAGTTAAACCAAACGCAAGTAGGCTTTCGTTTGGTTAAGACTCACCAAAGCAGCTTCCCGCCATCCAGCACCAAAACACTGCCTGTCATGAAGCTGCTGGCCTCGCTGGCCAGATACAGTGCCAGCGGGCCGATCTCCTCCGGTCGGCCCCAGCGGCCCATCGGGATGCTGGCCGCCACTTCGTCTTCAAACTCGGGCTTTTCGCCGATCCATCGGCGGTTGGCATCGGTCAAAAACGGGCCAGGGGCGATGGCGTTCACGGTGATGCCATGCACGGCCCAATCCGCCGCCACGGCCTTCGTGAACATGGCGAGAGCGCCTTTCGAGGCCTCGTAGCTTCGCCCTCGCATCACCTTGCCGGGCCAGAGGGCATTGATGGAGGCGATGTTGATGATGCGGCCCCATTTTCGCGGGATCATCGCTCCACCGAGGCGCTTCGTGAGGATGAAGGCCTGCGTGAGGTTCAAGTCGATGATCCGCTGCCAGTCCTCCAGCGCCAGATCCTCCGTCGGCGTGTTGATGCGGCGGCCACCGACATTGTTGATGAGGATGTCGATGGGCGGATGATCCCGCAGCAGCACCTCGCACAAGCGCTCGGCTTCTTCGGGCTTCGAGAGATCGGCTTGGATCGTGGTGACGGGCCATTCCTCGCGAGCCTTGAGCAGGCTCGCCTCACTCGATCCGGTGATGATGACCTCCGCCCCGGCCTCGCTCAAGGCCTTCGCCATTTCCAAACCGAGCCCACGCGAGCCACCGGTGATGAGGGCACGTTTTCCATCGAGGCGAAAAAGGTCGAGAACAGGCATGATGAATCGAAAGCGGATGACGAAGGTCGTTTCTTGCCGAGCATCTGGCGAGCATGCCCGAACCCTTTTCCAGCTTCATGAGCCGTGCGCTGTTTGATCCGCAGCGCGGCTACTACACGCGGAACATCAAAACCGTCGGCGCTCGCGGAGATTTCAGCACCTCGGCGACGCTTTCGCCGGAGCTGGGAAAGCGCATCGCGGCCTGGCTAAAGGGTGCGCGGAACGTCATCGAAATCGGCGCGGGCAATGGGCAGCTCATGGAGCAGGTGCAGCGTTCGCTCGGCCTGCTGCGGCGCTGGCGGATGCGTTTTCACATCGTCGAGACCTCGCCGGTGCTTCGTGAGCAGCAGCAGAAGCGCCTCAAAGGCGTGACGTGGCATGAAACGATCGAATCCGCACTCGCGGCGACGGGCGGCGAGGCATGGATCTATCACAACGAGCTTCTCGATGCCTTTCCGGCCACATTGATCGAGTGGCGAAATGGCCGCTGGCATGAGGTTTGGGTGCCGGAGGAGTTGCGACCGCTGGAAGTCGATCCGCAGCCGTTTTCGGCGCTGAAGCACACGACCTTCCCCGAAGTTCAGCGCTGCGAAATCCATCCCAGCATCCGCGATTGGCTGCGAAACGGCTTCACCGGCTGGAAACGCGGGCAGATGCTGACCATCGACTATGGCGATGAGTTTCTCGCGTTGTATCACCGGCGGCCCGGCGGGACGCTGCGAGGCTATCTCATGCATCAGCGGCTTTATTGGCCGGAACTGCTGCAAAGCGCCGGTCGCATGGATTTGACGGCGGACATCAATTTCACCGATTACCGAGCGTGGTGTCGCGAGCTCGGTTGGGAGGAGCTGAGCTATCAAACCATGGCCGAATGGGCTGGTTACGGTGAAGCAGATGGCGCAGGCGGAGCTTTCAAGTGCGTGATTCA
>JBILVU010000140.1:0-14301 GCA_044370285.1 Prosthecobacter sp. | reverse complement strand
GGAAGAGCATCGGAAGCTGTCGGAAGATCACATCACGCGGTGGGAAGGCATGCTCAGCCACCTGATCGGGGCCATTGAGCAGGAAGCCGAGGTGGCCGGCATTGATGCCGAAGAAGGGCAAACGTGCCCGCCAGTGCTCGCGGATGCTGCGGAGCATCGCGCCATCACCACCGATGACGGTGATGAAATCGGCGGTGCTGGCTTCGTGATGCTGTTTTTCGAGTGGAGCGGCCAGTTCGCGTGCTTTGGGGTTCCGGCCATCGGCTTGAAGAAAAAGCTTCGCCCCTTCCAGCGTGCCGCGAGCCCAGGTGCCGGGGATGGGAGCACGGTAAAGGCCGTAACGCTCGATGTAGGCAAGAGCGCGGGGATGCAGCAGATGCTCCACATTTTCACCACGGCTCAAACGGTCGCGAATGGTGGTGCTGGCCCCTTCGACGAGGATTTCGATGATCTGCGAATGCGGCGGAAGATCCTTTTCATCGAACTCAAAGCCGGGGCGCTTCATCACGGCGAAGTTTGCCCGCTGCCAAAGCTCCGCGCCATGTGCCCAGGTGCGCTGGATGGCCGATTCACCGCGTGCGCCGCCGGCGATGAGATCCGCGCCGACGACGTGCCACAGCTCATGATCCTTCTCGAAGCGCTCTTGAAGCTCAAAATTCCGCGAGAAGGTCTCTCGCTCGAAATCACTGAGATCGACGACGACACCCGGGATGCCGCCGAAGACGATGTCCGCCAGCGTGGCGCGGTAAACCGGCGGCACGCTATCGGTGATCGGTTTATCCGGTCGTGGGCCGCAGGGGATGACACGCACCTCATCGAAATGCCGCGCCATCACGCGGGCGATTTGCGCGTGATGATGGCCGGGCGGGTTAAAACTGCCTCCGAAGATGGCAAGGCGATGCATGCGCCCATGTTGGCGGCGGTTCGTGAAAAGAGAAATTGGAAATTTGACGGCGGAGGCGCATGGCGGGAGCTTTTGCGCATGAAACCCTCTCAACTGCCCATGATCGCCGTCGCGTTGTTGCTCGCTGGCATGGTCTTCATCGTGTTTGATATGTCGCAGCCGGTGAAAACGGCGCATGGCTCCGCGGCACCGGGGACGGTGGGCGCGGCGATTGCGCAGTCCACCTCGGCGAAGCCGGTGATGGTGGAATTCTACGCGGACTGGTGCGGGCCATGCAAGGTCGTGGGGCCGAAGGTGGAAGAGTTTGCCAAAGAAGTGGCCGCGAGAGCTCGGGTGATCCGCGTGAATGTGGATGAGGACCCGCGGCTCGGGCAGCAGCACGGGGTGCGCGGCATTCCGGCGTTCATTGTCTTTAAAAACGGCAAGGAGACGGCACGGGATGTCGGGGCGATCTCGAAGGAGCGGATGCGGGAGTTGCTGGCGGAGTGAGTTTGCGGTTGCGGGAAAGGGGCGCGTGTCATTGAATCGCCGCCCGCATGAAACCGCTCCTTTTACTCTGCTCTCTCGCTTTGACCGCACCGGCTGTGATGGCCGTGACACCGGATGGGAAACACAAGCTCGTGCTCATCGCCGGGAAGCCCTCGCATCCACCGGGCATGCATGAGTTCCGCGCGGGCTCGATCCTGCTGGAAAACTGCCTCAAGAGCGTGCCGAACCTCGTCGTGGATCGTCACGAGATGGGCTGGGTGAAGGACGAGGCCACCTTTGCCGATGCGGATGCCGTGGTGATCTATGCCGATGGTGGTGGCAAGCATCCCGCGGTCGTGGACGGACATCTGGAGACGCTGCGCCAGCTCATCGCCAAAGGCGTGGGCTTCGGCTGCATGCACTACGGCGTGGAAGTGGTGGCGAACGAGGCCGGGAAGGAATTCCAGGAATGGCTCGGCGGGCACTATGAGAACTCCTTTTCCTGCAATCCCATCTGGTCGGCGAACTGCACGAAGCTGCCGGAGCATGCGATCACTCGCGGCGTGCAGCCCTTCACCACCGAGGACGAGTGGTATTTCAACATGCGCTTCCGTCCGGCCTTCAAAGATGGCATCACCACCGCGGACGATGGCGCGGCCAAATTCGCCCCGATCCTCACCGCCACGCCGACCGATGCCACGCGTGACGGCCCCTATGTGTATCCGAAGGGACCGTATCCGCATATCCAGGCCGAGAAGGGCCAGCCCGAGACGATGATGTGGGCCATCGAGCGAGCCGATGGCGGACGCGGCTTCGGCTTCACCGGCGGTCATTTCCATGCAAACTGGGGCAATGACAACGTGCGCAAAGCTGTGCTGAATGCCCTCGCGTGGGTTACGAAGGTCGAAGTGCCTGCGAATGGCATCGAATCGAAAGTCAGCGACGAAGAACTCAAAGCCAACCTCGACCCCAAACCGGCTCCCAAGCCGAAAAAGACCGCCCTGGAGATGCCGAAGGTGTTTCAGCGCGTGGCGGTGAAGTGAGGCTTACTTCGGGGAATTCTGTCTCACACGAAGGCACAAAGGCACCAAGAAGGTATGCTTCGCCTCGTGAGGTTTTGTGATTTTTTAACCGCTTATTTGACGCTGACCTGACGCTAATCCCAAACCAAATATCAGCGTTCAATGAGCGTCCTATCAGCGGATTGGATTCCCCGCCTTCATCTCATGAAATCACAAATCATGATGACACGAAGCCTGTATCCCAATTCGTCAGGTTTTGAGAAAGCGGAGGTCCAAGAGGATCTCACGCCAAGGCGCAAAGGCGCAAAAGTTCCCAGAGGCTTTCTGGACTTTGCGGCTTTGCGCCTTGGCGTGAGACATTCAAGCGTTTCACCAAAGGGATGACGACGAGTAGAGCCTTCGTGTGAGCCGATGGGACACAGAATGAGGTGATCAACTGAAGTGGGCGAGAGTTTGGGACGGGGAGGAACTTCCAGCTGATTCAGGGAGGCCCACCGATTTTTTCAGAAGCCCATCTGCTGGCCTCCCTGAATCTTGCGGGAGCTTTTCTGGTTTTCGGTTCGCCCGGAGAGGTGATCCGGGAGAACGGATTCGACATTTGGCCTGCGGCATTCCAGACTCGGCCCCATGCCGACACCGCCTATGACCAAGGATGCCCAGAACGCCTATGAGCGGGCGCTGACGAAAATCAAAGCCTGCCGCCGCAAGGGGCAGCAGGGGATGAGTCTCGATCTGGCCGGCCTCGGCCTGACCCAGGTGCCGCCGGAGATCGGCCAGCTCTCCGCGCTGAAGGTGCTTTATCTCTCCAACAACCAGCTCACGAGCCTGCCGCCGGAGATCGGCCAGCTCACCGCGCTGATAGTGCTTCACCTCTACAACAACCAGCTCACGAGCCTGCCGCCGGAGATCGGCCAGTTCACTGCGCTAAGCGAACTCGCACTAATGGACAACCGGTTAGCCCGACTGCCGCTAGCACTTGGGAAACTACCGCGGCTTTCAACATTGTACTTGCAAGGGAATCCGGGACTGAAGTTGTCGCCAACGATCTTGGGGGATGATCCCCGAAAAGCTAACGCACGAAGTGTAAGCGCGAAGTCGATCTTGGACTATTACTTTGGCAGCCGGGCGAAAGGCAGCCTGCCGCTGAATGAGGTGAAGATGATTCTGGTGGGACGCGGCGGCGCGGGAAAGACGAGCACGGTGCGAGCGCTGCGAGGGGATCCCTTCGACGCCGATGAAAAAAGCACGCCGGGAATTGCCCTGTGCGACTGGGAACTGGAGGACTGCAAGGGCGGGCCGGTGACGGCACATGTGTGGGACTTTGCCGGACAGGTCATCACTCATGCGCTGCACCAGTTCTTCTTCAGTGTGCGCAGTGTGTATGTGCTGGTGCTCAGCGGTCGGGAGAATCACGAGCGTGAGGATGCGGAATATTGGTTGCGGCTGATCCGCGCCTTCGGCACCGACGAGGCTGGAAAGGGGCCGCCTGTGATCGTGGTGCTGAACCAATGGGATGTGGTCGGCTGCCGCCCCAAAGTAGATCGTCTGGCACTGAAGGAGCGATATCCCTTTATCGCTGCTTTTGTCGAGATGGACTGCAAGAGCAAGAGAGGTGTGGCCACTCTGGAAAAGCGCCTTTGCACTGAGGTGAACAAGCTCAAGTGGGTGCGGGAACCTTTCCGCCCTGAGTGGACTGCCGTGCGAGAGGCTCTGGCCGACGGTAAAAAGAAGAGGGCGCATCTGACCTATGCCGAATACCGCGCTCTTTGCGCGAAACACGGTGTTGAGGACGCTGGTGAGCAGGATTCACTTTCTGAGATCCTGCACAATCTGGGTGCGGCATTGAACTACCGGAATGATCCCCGCCTCCGTGAGGCAACAGTGCTACAGCCTCTCTGGCTGACGCGAAACGTTTATGGCCTAGTGCGCCGTGCCGAGAAGCAAGCCGGAGTGCTGCGGCAAGCCGACGTGGATGCGGTGTTGGCGAAGGAGAAGGATATGCAGATGCGGAAGTATCTGGTGCAGATCATGGAGCGCTTCGAGATCGCCTATGTGCCTCGAACTTCGGATGGAGGCGTTTGGTTGGTGCCGCAGGCCCTCCCCATCGGCCAGCCCAAGGGAGTGGAATCCTTCCGTGATGCCAAGGATGCCACGCACCTGCGCTACACTTACCAAGCGCTGCCAGAAGGACTAGTGGCCCGTGCGATCGTGCGCCTTCACGAGTTCATTGAAGTGGTAAAAGGCAAAGCTCAGCAATGGGAAAGCGGCGCGGTGCTCGAACGTGAGGGCGCAAGGGCCTTGCTGCGTGCGGAGACGCCGCTGCAAGTGATGATCACCGTCACGGGTCCGAAAAAGGCACGACAGCAACTGGCCGGACTCTGTCAGGCTGAGATGCGTGACATCAATCAGGGAATTCGTGGCCTGGACCCTGTGGAGGAAACCAAGGTGCAAGGCGCCTGGGTCTCCACTGCGATCTTGGAAGCTGATGAAAGAAAGAAGGTGAACACGGGGGTGCCGGTACCAAATCAAGGTACAGTGATGGTCGATCCCAAGGGGCCTAATGATGATTACTCGGAGCTACTTGCCCGCCGGGATGAGGTCTGGAAGCCCACCGTCTTTATCTCGTATTCCAAGAGCAACGTCACGCAGCGCAAGCGACTGGAGTCCGAACTCAAAGTGCTGCGGAATGAGGGGCTGCTCAATCGCACCTGGCATGACCGGATGATCGACCCGGGGGACGAATGGGATGAAAAGATTCAGAGCGAACTGGGAGATGCGGATGTCATCATCGTCATGGCCAGCGCCGCTGCGCTTTCGACCGATTACATTACCGATCACGAAATCCCAAAGGCCCTGAAATTGCACAAGGCTGGTAGAACGGTCTTGGTGCCAATCGTGCTTGAGGCCTGCCGGTGGAGCGAGACCGCCTTGGGGCCGCTCAATGCGTTGCCTGAGATAGCGAAGCCTTTGAACAAATGGAAGCCGTCGTCTGACGGGTGGAAAACGATTTCGGACGGACTTGCGACGGTGCTGAAGAAGCTCATGGCGAAGAAATCAAAGCGGGTGTTACCACGCTCGTCAGCCTGACGAAGGTGCTGGGGCTTTAAGGAAAGTGGCACAGGTTTTTTACCTGTGGGTTCCTGTCGGGTCCCGAGCCAAACAGGTTGAAAACCTGTTCCACTTTCTTGGGGGCGTGAGGGTTACGAAGGCTCGGTGGTGGCCAGGATGTCCTCGAAGCGTTGTTTCCAGGCGGTGGCGCTGGTTTCACGCAGCAGCCAGCGGCGGCCTTCGGCGCCGCATTCGACGCGGATGGGCATGGGGAGGTTTTCCATGGTCAGGACATCGCGCAGGAGGCTTTCGGGATCGCCGGGCTGGTGGAGGAGGCCGGTGACTTCGTGCTGGACGGTCTCGGCGAGGCCGCCGGAGCGGGCGGCGAGCACGGGCTTGGCGTAGTCGTAGGCTTCGTAGGCCACGAGGCCGAGCGGTTCCCACCAGACGGATGGGGCGATGAGGGCGCGGCATTTGCGGAGCGTCTCGTGCTTCGTCTCGCCGCTGATCTGGCCGAGGTGACCGATGAAGGGATTCGTGCGCAGGCGCTGCTGCACGAGGGATTCGAGCGGGCCTTCGCCGGCGATGAGGAGCTGAGGTGTTTTATTGCCGAGCTGGGCACGCAGCGCATCCCAGGCATCGAGCAGGGTGGCGATGCCTTTTTCGGGAACGAGTCGGCCGAGGAAGAGGTAGTAGCCGGCGTCTTCGGTGCGTGGCGCGGTGGGCATGGCATCCCAGGAATGGCGCAGGGTATGAATTTTTTCCGGATCGATGAGGCCGGCCTGCACGAGGCGATCCCGCATGAAATCGGAGATGGCGATCCAGGCTTTCACACTGCGCAGCCAGCCGCTGCGGCGGAGAAAGCGGAGCATGAGGGCAAAGACGGCGCTTTTGAGGGCGGAGTTTTGCCAGGCTCCGGCTCGCACCTCGGCGAAATGGCGACCGTAAAGCCCGTCGGGGCACACCTGACCCTTCACGAAGAGCGTGCCGCCGACGGAGAAGGGGCGGAAGTTGTGCAGATACTGGATGACGGGCACGCGACGCTGCAAGGCGGCATGGTAAAGCGAGGGCGAGCCGACGGGGTAGATGTTGTGAAACAGCGCGGCCTTGGCGCCGGTGGCATCGAGAGCCTGCTCGAAGGCGGCGCGGCTCTCGCGGTTATAAAACAAGCGCTTCAACTGGCCGACGGCGTTCGGTGCGTCCTCGCGCTTCCACGCGGCGCTATCGAAGAAGCAGCGGTGCATCGGATGCGACTCCGCCAGATGATTGAAGATGCGATCGACGCTCTTCTCCTCGCCGCCGGGGAAGAGGTATTTGTTGAAGACCTGGAGGATGGGCGTGCTCATGTGGGGTCGAGGTGCCTTCGTGCCCATTCTTCAAAGACATACATCATCCACACCCGCTGGCTCAGCGGCCAGGCGGCCTTCGAGTCGAGCTGGCTGGAGAAGTAAGCGTCACACATCCGCGAGGTCAGGGCGGTATCGAAAAGGCCACGCTCGCGGCTTTGGCGGCTTTCGAGGGTGTCGCGGATGCGCTGCTGCCACTTCGGGAGGCGCATCCATTTCATCAAAGGCAGGGTGAAGGTCTTCTTGTGGCGGTCATCGTAGATCCACGGTGGCAGCAGCTCGCGGAAGGCCTCGCGCAGGATGCGCTTGCCACCGCCGGGCGTGAGCTTGGCGTCCGGTGGAATGAGGCCAGCGAGGGCGAAGACCTCCGCATCGACGAGTGGCACGCGGAGTTCGAGGCTGTGGGACATGCTGGTCCAGTCGTTGTCACGCAGGAGGGTGTTCGCGAGGTAAGTTTGCGTCTCGCGGAGCAGCAGCTCATGCAGCCACGAATCCGGGGCGTGAACATCAAATCGGGGCGTGGCTGGCATGGGCAGCGATGGACGCAGAAGCCGTGCCACCTCCTCGGCGGGCAAAATGCTGCGGCCATGCGCCTGCCAGGCCTGCGGATCGCTTCCTGCGCCTCCCAGCCCGTAAAACAGAGCTTTCCAGCTTGGTTTGCCCTTCAGCGACGCGGGCAAGATCTGATTCATTTCTCGCATCAGCGGGCCAGCGACCTTCAGCGGCGATTTCGCGGCCACGGCGGCGAGGCGATGGTAGTTGTAACCTGCCCACCATTCATCGGCTCCGAGGCCGCTGAGGGCCACTTTGACCTCACGAGCGGCGACTTGCGACACGAGCCAGGTATTCAGCGCATCGCCGGTGGGCTGGTCCATGGCATCGAAGTAGGCATCGAGCTTGGATTCGAGCGAGGCAGCGCTCAATCGCTCGCGGAAAAACGAGCAGCCGAGGTGCTTCGCGGTGCGTTCCGCCGCGTCGGTTTCATCCGGCACGCCAGCATCATCTTCGTAACCAATGGAAAAGGCCTTCACGACCTCCTGGCCGCTCGTTCGCATGCAGGCGGCCAGCAGGGTGGAATCGAGTCCGCCGCTCAAAAACACGCCCACCGGCACATCGGCCACGAGATGCGCCTGCACGCTGCTCATCACGCCTTCCCGGACGCGGCGCTGCTGCTCGGCGGTATCGCTCATCCTGGCTTCACGGCCCGGCCATCGCGGCTCGAACCATCGCCGCAGCTCCACGCGGCCTTCATGCCATTCGAGCAGATGTCCCGGCGGCAGGCAGTGAAGGCCTTCGAGCATCGTGTGCGGTGCCTGCACGGCTCCCCAGCGCAAAAATTCCGCCAGAGCCTCCGGCGAGAGTTTGGCATCCCCGCGCAGATGCTTCACGCCGCGAAGCTCGGAGCCGTAGCAAAGGCTGCCATCCTCGTGGGGGGACCAGTAGAGCGGTTTGATGCCGAAGTGATCGCGGGCCAGGGTGAGCGTGCCGTTTTGCTCATCCCGCCAGGCGATGGCAAACATGCCGCGCAGTCTTGGCAGCACGGACGCGATGCCATCGCGGGCGATGAGCGTGCCGAGCACGATGGTATCGCCGGTGGAATCGAGCTGCGCCTCGCCGAGCTCGCGACGCAGCTCGCGGAAGTTGTAGATCTCGCCGTTGAAGGTCAGCGTGTAGCGACCGCCGCCGAAACGCATGGGCTGTCGGCCATGCTCGCTCAGATCGAGGATCGAAAGTCGGCGAAAGCCCATCCACCAGCCATCCCCGAGGGCCTCCGAGCCATCGTCGGGTCCGCGATGCGTGATGCTTTTCAGCGCGGCGGATTGGCGGGCACGCTCCTCCTCACGCCAGGGCGTGCGAGAGGAGCGAAACCAGCCGAGAAAGCCACACATGAGCGGAGGTGGAACATTCAACGCTCAACTTTGAACGTTCAACATTCAAAATCAGCCATGACGCGAGGATCAGCCTCCAAGTTGGAAGTTGAACGTTCGATGTTGAGCGTTGGACGTTAATTACCGGTGCTCGATCATCGCGTCGAGCGGGTAGCGCACCTTCGGCAGCGAGGCGTAGCGGTCATCGGCGCTGCGGTAGCCGGCGGGGCAGAGCACAGCGCAGGTAAGGCCCTGGGCTTCGAGGCCGAGGATCTCATCGAATTTGGCCCCGACGAAGCCTTCCATCGGGCAGGTGTCGATTTGCAGCAGCGCACAGGCGGTCATGAGCTGGCCGAGAGCGATGTAGGCCTGCTTCTTGGCCCATTCGGTGGACATGTAACCCTGCGAGTGGGAGCCCATGATCATCTGGCGATAGCCTGCGAGCGCATCGGCGGTGCCGCCGCGCACCTCGACGATGCTGGCCATGAAGGCGTCGATGTCCGCCTCGCTGAGGGACTTTTTCACGGTCATGACGACGAGGTGGGAGGCATCGGCGACCTGGCGCTGGTTCCAGGCGTGGGGCACCAATTGCTCACGGAGGGCGGGATCGGTGATGACGAGGAATTTCCACGGCTGGAGGCCGAAGCTGGAGGGGGTGAGCACGAGGCTCTTTTCGAGCGCGGCCCAGGTATCGGCAGGGATTTTCTTCGAGGGATCAAAGACTTTCGTAGCGTAGCGCCATTCGAGGGCGGTCAGAAGTTCGGAGGTGGTCATGCGGCGTCCGGTTTGCATGGCGGTGGAGCTTTGCGCAAGGGCAATCTGAGTCGGAGGGGCCATGCTCCTTGCAAAGAAGGGCAGGGGCCGCTTAGTTCAGACTTCTCCCAACGCAACTTCGTCATGGCCCAGGCATCTCCCGTCTCATTGAAACACCTCACCGTTCTCGGCAAAGAGCATCTCCCCACTGGCGGAGGCTTCATGGTTTTGCCCGCCCGGCTCTGCTACTTCGATCTGATGCGCCTGGAGGCGCTGCTGGAGGGGCGGCAGGTGGTCTATCTCATCGAGCAAGGCGCGGCGCATGACCCCGAGCTGAAGGCCCATTTGGAAAAAGAAAGCGTGCATGCCATGGCCATCGTGCCGCATGCCACGGAGCCTGCGGCCTATCGCTCGGCGGTGCGTGAGGCGCTGAAAGGCGGCGCGGTGATCATTTACCTGCCCGCCATGGCGGCGAGCGTGTGCGCCCCGATCACCTCGGTGCCAGGAAACCGGCTGGAATTCCTTCTGAAGGCCGATGTGCCCGTGCTGCCGCTCCAGGTGATGCAGCGCCAGGAGGCAGCGATGCCCATCGAGCGCCCTTACCGCGATGACGAGACGATTTTCGCCTTTGGCGCCCTGCTGCAAGGCGAGGACGTGAACCTTTCCACCTATCAGGAACGCATGCTGGAGCTCTCCGAGCAGGCTTTTGGTGCCTGCGAGGGCCTGAACATGCATTTGGCCTACGCGGTGCTGCTGGGCTTGAAGAAGCATGGAACGGGCAATTACGTCGTCGATGGCAAGGATGAGAAAACACTGCGCTACGACAAGGTCCTCGGCGCGGCGCTGGCGCTTTCGCGAGTGGTGCGGCGTGAGACGAAGAAATCCCGCGTGGCCGTGATCCTGCCGCCGGGCATTGGCGGGTTGATCTGCAATCTGGCCGTGCTCTTCGCGGGCAAGGTGCCCGTGAATTTGAACTTCACCGCCGGCCGCGCCGCCATCGACAGCGCCATCCGACGTGGAGAGATCGACCGCTTCCTCACCGCGGACATCTTTGTGCGGAAGATGCAGAGCTTTCCCTGGCCGCCGAGCAAGCAGCTTATCCTCATTGAGCGCATCATGCCGAAGATGAAGGTCTCCATCGCCCTCTGGCTGGTGCTCAGCAAGCTGCTCCCCTCGGCCTTGCTCGCTCTGGTAGCCGGCATTCCCAAAAAAGGCGGTCGCAACGAGGCGACACTGCTTTTCACCAGTGGCAGCTCCGGCGAGCCGAAGGGTGTGGCGCTCACGCATCGCAATCTGATGGCGAACGTGACGCAGTTCGGCAACCGCCTCGGGCTCGACCGTTCCGATAGCATCCTCGGCAGCCTGCCGCTGTTTCACAGCTTTGGCTGCACGGTCACGCTTTGGTATCCGATCATCTATGGTCTCCATCTCGTGACGTATCCCACGCCACTGGAGGTGAAAAAACTGGCCGAGCTCATCGAGAAGCATCGCGTGAGCCTCCTCATCGCCACGCCCACTTTCCTGCGTGGCTACCTGCGCGGCGTGAACCGCGAGCAACTTGCCTCCATCAAGCTGGTGGTCACCGGCGCGGAAAAACTCCCCGCCACGGTCTCGGAGGCTTTCGAGACCAAATTCGGCAAGCGAGTGCTCGAAGGCTACGGCCTCACCGAAACCTCCCCGGTCTCCAATTTGAACCTGCCTGACCCCGCCCCCATCGGCGACGAGGAAAAAGGCTACGTCTGGCTGCCGAGCCATCGTCAGGGTAGCGTGGGACAGCTTCTGCACGGTCTGGCGCTGCGCATCACGAATCCTGATAGCGGTGCTCGGCAGTCCTTGCATCAAAGTGGCATGATCTGGTTCAAAGGCCCGAACGTCTTTGATGGTTACCTGAACGATCCGAAACGCACTGCCGAGGTCATTCAAGACGGCTGGTTCCGCACCGGAGACATCGGCCGCCTCGATTTGGATGGATTCCTTTACATCGAAGGCCGTCTCAGCCGCTTCTCCAAGATCGCGGGTGAAATGGTGCCGCATGAAACCGTCGAAGAGGCCATGGTGAAATGCATGGGCCTGGAGAATGAGACCAGCCGCAAGATCGCCATCGTGGGCGTGCCAGATGCGGACCGTGGTGAGGCTCTCATCCTGCTCACTGCCTTAGCTGGCGGCCCCGAGCATCAGGAGATCCTCGATCTGCGCTACCGCCTCCTCGACAAGGGCGTGCCGCCGCTTTGGATTCCCAAGAAAATGATCCGCATCGCCGAAATCCCCGTGCTGGCCTCCGGCAAGCTCGATGTCCAAGGCTGCGAAAAGATCGCCCGAGCGGCTGCTGGCGTGTGATTGGAGGTGCGGCTTCGGAGTCCTTGCGCCAGCCAGTCATCCCACCAAACCGGCGCTTGCCTCGCCTATCCAGACCGGATACTTTGATCTCATGAGCGTTGCCACTCTTCAACAATTCGGCCAAGACCTGTCTTCATGGATGGCCCGCGTCCAGCGTGGCGAGAGCATCGTTATCACAAAGGCCGGTCGTGTCGTGGCTCGACTTCTGCCGCCGGAGACAAACCTTGAAAAAAGTGCCGATGCAGCGCCCGCACACTGGCCGGATTTCGCCGCGCGCCGCCGTGCTGTGTTCGGAGATAAGGTCCTTCCAGCAGGAACCGCAGCAGCACTGGTGAACGAGGATCGCGGCGCATGATTGCCACGGCTGACAGCAGCCTCATCGTGGCGCTTTATCTGGCGGAGGTGGATTCAGCCCGTGCGGATGCAGCTTGTGCATCGGTGCCGCCGCCCATCTTGTTGACGGAATGGCATCGGGTGGAGATCGCCAATGCCTTTCAGCGTGCCGTGAAAAATGGCCGCATCACCGTCACGCAGGCCGCACTGCTTTGGCAGGATTTCACAGCCGACATCGCCGCAGGCCGCTTTGAGATCGTCGCCATCGACCATGCCGCCGTGCTCTCCCGGACGCTGGAGCTTACGCAAAAGCACACGGCCACCATCGGCACGCGCAGTCTTGACTTGATCCACATCGCCTCCGCGCTCGAAATGGCCTCTCCCCAGTTCGTCCGTAACCAAATCCCAGGAGTTGCCGTGGTATCCTTGAAGATTGGCGGTGAGTTTTTATCATTCGACCATCGCCAGCGGCAAGCTGCCAGCGCGGAGGGCATGACTGTGATTCCATGACTTGCCATGAAGAAACACGCCCCCATTCATCCCGGTGAAGTCCTCCGCGAGGATTTTATTCTGCCCCTTGGCCTGTCTGAATACCGCCTCGCCCATGACATCGGTGTTCCACCTCGTCGCATTAATGAAATCGTGAAGGGTAAACGCTCCATCACGGCAGACACCGCCTTGCGCCTCGCCCGCTACTTCCAATGGCCCGCCGAAGTCTGGCTGAACCTGCAATCCCAATACGACCGCCAAGTGACCGAATCCGAAATGCGGCCCGTGCTGGCTCGCATCAAGCCTTGGGCTGCATTGGCGGCATAAGAAGTCCCGCCGGACTCTGCGGTTCTTAAAGAACACCTGCCTGCGCAAAAACTCCAATCACTGACTCTGCAATCGGAAGAAGGCCGCGTTGTCCGGCACGGTGAACAGGAACTCCAACTTGCCTTCGCCGTTAATGCTGATCTGAGGCACCGACATTGGAAAAGGATTAAAGCTGCCCGGCGCGAGCGTGGTGCTCTTTTCCAAACCCAGAGTCAGGGTGAATTGGCCCGCTCCATTCCGCTGAATCAGTGGCGTGCCCACGTTCAGTGCCTGGACCTGTGGGGTGGTGAAGAGACCGGCTCCATTCGCGTTATTGAAAAGCGCAGCCACCAGCGTGGCCTGGCTAACGGCGGGATCAAAGCCCAGCGCGGCCATTTGGAACTCGGAAGCGTCGTTGAGGCCGTCGCTATCGGTGTCGGTGGCGAAGCTGTAAGCTGTACCGTTCAGAGTGATGTCATACGGATTCCTCGTCCCGATTACGTTGCTCGCAATGCGGAGGGCCGCCGTCTTGGTTCCGCCACTAGTGGGGGCAAAGGTCACGGTAAAGGTCGCGGTGCCGCTGCCCACGGGAATGCTGGTGGTGCTGAGCGCACTGATTGAGAAGTCGGCATGGTCCGTCCCGTCCTTCGTCACCACGAGGCTAGTCAGATCAGCGGAGCCGGGGTTGGTAATGGTAAAAATCTTCGCGTCGCTACTGCCTGCTGCTGTTACGGTGGCAAAGTCAACGCTGCTGCCATCGGCCACGGGGTTGACCTGCGCCACGGCGATGTCGAGGGCGGCTGGCAGGTTCGCCTGGACGATATAGGGCGAGACTGTAGTGCCAGCTAAAGTGAAGCCGCCGCCGAGATAGAGGCGGCTGCCAATCACCGCCAGCGCACCGATGCCGCTGTTCACCCCCGTGCCGAGGGCCGACCACTCGCTGCCATTCCATTTCGCGATGCGGTTGGCCGTCACCCCGTCCGCCGTGGTGAAGTCGCCTCCGGCGTAGAGGTCGCTGCCGCTAACCGCCAGCGCAAAGACGCCGGCGTTCATCCCCGTGCCGAGGGCCGACCACGCGCTGCCGTTCCATTCCGCGATGCGGTTGGCCGTCACCCCGCCCGCCGTGGTGAAGTCGCCTCCGGCGTAGAGGTCGCTGCCGCTCACCACCAGCTCATAGACGCTGGCGTTCATACCCGTGCCGAGGGCCGACCACGCGCTGCCGTTCCATTTGGCGATGCGGTTGACCGTCGTGCCGCCCGCCGTGGTGAAGTCGCCTCCGGCGTAGAGGTCGCTGCCGCTCACCGCCAACGCCATGACGAAGCTGTTGTTCATCCCCGTGCCGAGGGCCGACCACCCGCTGCCGTTCCATTTCGCGATGCGGTTGGCCGCCGAGCCGCCCGCACTGGTGAAGGTGCCTCCGACATAGA
>JBILVU010000043.1:0-40803 GCA_044370285.1 Prosthecobacter sp. | reverse complement strand
GTTTTGATGAGGGCCTGTGCGCCGTCCATTTTTTGCTGACTCATGGTTTTGGGTGTGAAAATTGATGTTTCGGACGCCAAAGTGGGGTCAAAGGTCAAAATGGCAAGGTGAAGTTTGCCTGATTTTGGCAAACTTTCGTGATCACGGACGCCTCACAGCTCAAACATTGACCTTTTTGACCAAATTGACCGGATTGACGTGGATCAATCGATGTAAAGCAGGGCATTGCTGCTCATCAGGGCATGGCAGAGGGCGGTGAGGCCGAGAAACGCCGGGTCGCCGGGGGTTTTGGACGCGGGACCGGCGGATTCGAGGGGCGTGGGGTTGGCCTGGTAGAAGGCGGTCTGGGCTTGCACAAACTCCACCTCTTGCTGCACATCGGATTCCGAGGGGGCTTTGCCATGCACCAGTTTCCACGCGAGGCGCACCTGATCCGGCGAGTCCTTACCGCCTTCGCTTTGCACCCGCTTGGCGAACTCCTGGGCATGCACCCGCATCGTGGCGCTATTCATGAGCAGGAGGCTCTGCGGGCTGACGGTGGTGACCGAGCGGGCATCGCAGCTCGGCTCCATGATGGGGGCGTCAAAGGTGGCGAACATCTCCAGCGGGCGTGAGCGGCGGGCCTGGATATAGATGCTGCGGCGGAACTCCTCGCCATTGAGGGGAATGATTTTGCCGGTGGGGCGGCCTGCGGTGTCCGTCGTGTCGATGCCGATGACCACCTGCCCCTCCTCGCTCTGCATGACCGGCACGGGCGCACCGCCGATCTTCGGGTTCAATTTCCCACTGAGAGCCAGCAGCGAATCCCGCAGCGTCTCCGCCTCCAGACGACGAACGTTCATGCGGCTGAGCAGCGTGTTGTCGGGGTCGATCAAATCACGCTTTTCATCCCGCGTGGAGGCCTGGCGGTAGGTGCGGGAGGTCAAGATGAGGCGGTGGAGCTGCTTCAGGCTCCAACCCGTGCGCATGAACTCGCCAGCCATCCAATCGAGCAGCTCGGGATGCGTCGGCTGGCTGCCGAGCTGGCCGAAGTCGCCGGGACTGGCAACGATGCCTTTGCCGAAATGATGCATCCACACGCGGTTCACCATCACGCGGGCCAGCAGCGGGTGTTTGCCATCCGTCAAAGCGTTCGCGAAGGCGAGGCGGCGACCGGTGGTGGCGAGCTTCGGATCTTTTTCCGGCAGTTCGACCTTCCGATGCGCGGCGAGCACCGTGAGTTCACTGGGGGTCACTTTGTCTTTCGGCTGGTCGTGGTTGCCGCGATTGAAGATGAAGGTGGCCGGGATGAGTTCCAGCTTGGCCTTCGGCAACTCGGTGAAGGCATGAACGAACTCCTCCACCGGCTTTTTGGCCCGCACGGCCGTGGCCTCTTCGGTCATCTTCTTCAGCGTGTCGGCGTGCTTCGTCTTGTTGGTGGTATCGTAAAGGTAGAGCGAACCGGCGCTGAGCTGATTGATGCGCGGCCAGGCTTTGAGGAGCTTCGTTTGATCGGCGCTACGCTTCTTTAATTCCGTGCGGTAGGCGCTGCGCAGAGCCTCGCGATCTTTCTCGGGTGCTTTCGCGAGTTCTTTCTCCAGCACTTCGGTGATGAATTCCTCCTGCTTCACGAGGCGCATGGCATCGAGCTTCTTCGCCTCGGCCTCGATCTTGGCTGACTCGGCTGCCTGAGCATCCGTGAGCAGCGATATGAGCCTGCCGGGCGTGCTGCGCCAAGCCTTCGTATCAAAGCCAGGTTCAAACACGGCCCGCAGCCGGTAATAATCCGCCTGCGAAATCGGATCGTAGCGATGATCGTGGCATTGAGCGCAGCCGATGGTGAGGCCGTAGAGGGAGGTGCCCACCATCTTGATTGTATCGGCGATGTTGGCGTTCTGCGTGGCGGCATCATTCATCTCGCCGGTGCCGTTGGGAGACATGCGGAGGAAGCCGGTGGCGGTGAGCTTCTCGATGGCATCCGCGGACAGGTTTTTATAGGGCTGCGGCACCATCTCATCGCCCGCGAGCTGCTCCCGCACGAACTGATCGAAGGGTTTGTCCTTGTTCAGCGCCTGGATGACATAGTCGCGATACTTCCACGCCCATTTTCGCTCGAGGTCCTTTTCGCCAAAGCCCTCGCTGTCTGCATAACCGGCCGCATCCAGCCAGTGTCGGCCCCAGCGTTCGCCATAGTGCGGCGAGGCGAGGAGGCGGTCGATGAGAGCGAGCACGGCGGCATCGGGATCAAGAATCGAATCGGCCACAAAGGCCTCCACCTCCTGCGGCGTTGGCGGTAGGCCCAACAAATCAAAGGAAGCTCGGCGGATGAAGGTGGCCGGATCAGCCTCGCGAGAGAAGGAGAGGCCTTTTTCGGTCAATTTGGCTTCGATGAAGGTATCAAGGCTCTTTTTGGCCTGCGCAGAAATCGGCTGGAGGGACCACCACGCCCGCTCCTCATCGGTGAAGGCATGTTCAGGCCCGAGTTTCTCCGGCTCGGGGCGGGCGGTCTTCGCTCCGGCGGCGATCCATTGCTCCAGGGTGGCAATATCGCGGTCTTTGAGCTTCGTTTTGCCCTTTGGCATCTCGCCGGCCTTCACCAGCTCGATGAGATGGCTTTTCGCCGCATCGCCCGGAATGATCGCCGGGCCGCTTTTGCCGCCTTTTTGAATGAAACGAGCCAGCCGCACATCCAGGCCGCCTTTGGTCTCGCCTTCCTCGCCGTGGCAGTGAAAGCAGTTGGCCTTCAAAATCGGGCGCACATCCTTTTCAAAGGTCAAAGCACCTCCGGCAGCCCAGGCGGGAGCGGAAGTGAGCGTGGCGAGAAGAAGGTAACGGAGCATGCGCAAGGCATACGGGCCTGCGCCGGAGGCTCTTGCCAGCGTGAGGAAAGCAAAAAACAAAGATGCCCGGCGTGGAGGCCGGGCATCTTGGAGAAGCGTGAATGGAAAGACCGCGCTTATTTGGCGAGGAACTCATCCATCGCCGCTTTGGTGATGCGGTATTGAGTGCCGATCTTCTTGGCCTTGATGTCGCCCGCCTCGATGGTGGCGATGACATCGGCCTCGGAGACGCCGAGGGTTTGGGCCACCTGAGCAGGCGTGAGGATGTCCACCGCTGGAGCGGCAGATGGAAGAGGCGGCGGTGTGGCTCCGGGGATCGGCGGCGGTGTGGCAGCGGTATTGAAGACGCCCTGCGCCATCATTTGCTGCGCCATGCCAAAGCCCATCGCGATCTCCGCAGCAGCACCGGCAGGTCCGCCGCCACCTTTGGCCATGCCCTCGGCCATCTGGAACTTCACATAGTCGTTCAGATTGCCGATGGCGCCCATGCTGGAGCGCTTGTCGATGGCCTGCTCGACTTCCGGCGGCACGCTGGCGTTTTCGAGGACGAAGCTGGCAATCTCGATGCCGTATTTCGTCGTCGTGATCGGATTGATGATCGGCAGCAGCGCATCACCGAGCTCGGAGTAGCGAGTGGCGAGATCGAGCACGGGCACCTTGGCGGTGGCGAGGGCATCGGTGAAGACGCTCACGATGCGGCTGCGCATGGTATCGGCGAATTCATCGAGGCGGAAGTGATGGTCAGAACCGGCCACCTCTTTGAGGAAGACTCGCGGATCGGTGATCTTGAAATCAAAGGTGCCAAAGGCACGCACGCGCACGATGCCGAAGTCCTGATCGCGCATCATGATGGGATTGCTGGTGCCCCATTTGTTGCCGGTGAAAAGGCGGGTGGTGACGTAGTAGATATCCGCCTTGAAGGGGCTCTCGAAGCCATACTTCCAGCCTTTCAGCGTGGAGAGGATGGGGATGTTATCGGTGACGAGGTCGTGCTTGCCGGGGCCGAAGGTATCCCCGAACTGGCCGAGATACACAAACTGCGCCACCTGCGATTCACGCACGATGAGCTGGGCTCCGCGTTTGATTTCCTTGTCCTCATCTGGAAAGCGCCAGGAGAGAGTGTCGCGTGAGTCGTCAGTCCACTGGATGATTTCCAGAAACTGACCCTTGAGATAATCCATGAGGCCCATAGTCGTGTGTGGTGTGAGTTTGTTGTGCGGGTGAAATCGCGAGCGGATTGTAGAGGCTCGTTTCCAACTGGCGAGCGTAATTCTGCGTCGATTTTTCAAGCGGTGAGGCCTTGGAAATTTTCGCGAAAAGCTCGCGACATCGTGGCGATCCTCGCCTGCATGCGGCCCACTTCGCCCGCATGAATCTTCACCTGCAAAAACAGTCCGTCGTCATCATAGGAGCTGCCCGAGGCATTGGCCGTGCCATTGCCGAAGGCTTCCTCGCCGAGGGCTGTGAGGTGCGAGGCTTTGACCGGGATGCCAACGCGGATTTCATCACCGCGGGCGATGTGACCGATTACGAAGCGATGCAGGCCTTCGCTGCTGGTTTTGAGCAGGTGGACCATGTCATCTACTGCGCCGGTATCGGCTCCGGGAAGTTCGGCTTTCCGTTTTGGAATCTCTCGCCTTCCGATTGGCCTCGCGTGCTCCAAGTAAACCTCCTAGGCGCCGTCCACACGGCTCACGCCTTTGCTCCGAAGCTCGTCGAGCAAGGCCGCGGCAGCCTGCTCTTCCTCGTCAGCGTGGCCGGACAGATGGGCTCGCAGACCGATCCACCGTACAGCGCCTCCAAAGCCGCGCTGATCAATTTCATGCAATGCGCTGCGAAGGATCTCGGCCCGCACAATGTCCGCGTGAATGCCCTCGCTCCCGGCATGGTGAAGACCGAGCTAAACGAATCCATCTGGGCAGCCGGGCAGAAGTTGCTGCCGGAAGCGGAGCGCCAGAGTTTTGATGATTGGGCGGCGGCAAAAATCAAAAAGGTCTCCCACCTCGGTCGCTGGCAGATGCCGGAGGAATATGCCGCCATGGCCTGCTTTCTCGCTTCCGATCACGCCAAAAACATCACCGGCCAGACCTTGAACATCGACGGCGGCCAGGTAATGCACGCCTGATGAATGCCTCCCTACGCGCCTTCCTTCTCGGTGCCCTGCTCCCGCTGCTGCTCGTCAGTTGCGGCAAACAGGAGGGCTATGAAATTCGGGGCGACCAAGTGATCTGGCACAGTTGGCAGGGCGACGGATTGTTTGGCAAGTGGTCCGAGGGTGTGCTGACGGAGTCGAAGGGCTTTGAGATCCTCCAGCGCCAGGGCTACGCCAAATGTCCAACCTCTGTCTATTATGAAGGGCGGCAGATCAGCGACTCGGACCCGGCTACCTTTCAGATCCTCGATAAACGCGAGGACATGGCCAAAGATGCGAAGCAGGTGTACCTGAGGGGCGGCGTGATCAAAGGCGCGGACCCGGCCAGCTTTGCCCTCACGGCCATGTATGATCTCAGCAAGGACGCCAAGGACTACTACCTCGGGCTCAAGCCGCTGCATGTAAAGGATGTGACCTCCTTCCAGGTGCTGGAGCCGCAGCACTGGTACACAGACAACCTCATCTGGGCGCGGGAACGTGACCAATACTTCGTGCGTGAGCAAGCCACGCCCATCGCAGATGGCGCGAACTTTCAGGTGATCCAGTCGCGCTACGCCAAGGATGCGAAGCAGGTGTACTTCGGCGCTGGCGTGCTCGCCGGGGCAGATCCGGCCACCTTTCAGGGCTGCGGCGGCCTAGCCGGGGAGCTGGCGAAGGATTCGAAGCAGGTTTATTGGGAGGGCAAAGTGGTCGAGGGCTGCGATGCGGCCAGCTTTGAGTATTTGCGGCTGCATTTTGCCAAGGACCGCCAGCACGCCTACTTCTGCTATTCCAGCGGCAGCCAGCCGATGATCCTGCCAGGCTCCGATGCAAAGACGTTCGAGGTGATCGGCGTCGCAGCAGAAGATTTTGGTTATGCCAAGGACGCCAAGCAGGTCTATCGAGGCGGCAACATCATTCCCGGCGCTGATCCGGCGACCTTTGTGGTGGACCCGAGCGACACTGAAAACGCCTCCGACAAGAACCGCCGCTATCGCTACGGTGAGCCGGTGCCTTGATAGGCAGTGAAATCACAGCTTCCCGGCAGCTTTCACATCGAGATAGCGATTTGCCAGCGCCACCGGGAGCATTTGAGCGGGTTCATCCACGGTGAGCACGCGGTTAGCGCGGAGGCTTTCTAAAAGCAGGCGACGCTCCGTGAAGTAGTTCGTCATGGCTCCAAACTCGAGTGCATCCGCGAGGTTTTGCACGGGTTGAGAAGCATGCGCTTCCAGCTCGGCCTCTCGCAGCGTGGCCACGAGCACGAGATGGCGCTTTTGCATGAGATGAACGGCCGTAGCGAGGGAGCTGCTATCCTCGCTGCGCAGGTTTGTGAGCACGATGACCAGCGCACGACGCTTCTGACGGGCCATGACCTGCTCGGCAGCCTCGATGAAGTCACTCGGCTCGCTGGTCGCTTCGTAGTCGTAGAGATGATTCAGCAGCTTCGGCATGCTGTGGGAGCCTTTGACGGGCGGGAGCCACTTCTTTGTGCCGCCAAAGCCGCACACGCCGATCTCATCCCCCTGACGCAGGGCGATGAAGGAGATGAGCAGCATGGCATTGAGGCAATGATCGAACTGGCTGAGCGACCCATCGAGTGCCCGCATGCGGCGGCCACAATCCGGCACGAGCAGCACGGTCTGGTTTCGCACCTCGTCAAAATCACGGCTGATGAGGCTTAGGCGGCGGCTGGTGGCCTTCCAGTCCACTTTGGAAAGCACATCCCCGTCCTGGTAGTCACGCAGTTGATGGAAATCGAGCGAGGCACCAATGCGGCGGCGGCGGATGATACCCATTTGCTCCACCCGATTCGCCATCGCCAGCATCGCAAAGCGCACCACCGGCTCGTAGTTCGGATAGGCGCGGGTCTGCTGCGGTTCGCCGACGAGGTAGAGACGCCGCCAGAGGCCGAGCATCGAGGATACCAGCGTCTGCACCGGCGTGAAGGTATGCTGGCCTCGCTCGACAAACACGGCCTCATAGCTAACGGCGGCAAATTGACCGGGAGAGATCGAAAGGCTGTGCGGCATGCCCGGAGCCGTGGCGGCGGTGGGAATGCCATCAAAGACCTCCATCACCAGCCGGCGGCGCAGACCATGCGAAAGCGTCAAGGTGACCGCCGAGGGCACCCCGAGGGCGAAACGGCCTGGAAGCGACCGCTCGGCTTTCAGGAGTGCTTTCTTCGGTAGCGTGAAAGCATCCAAGATCATCACCAGCACGAGAACGCCGCCCGCGATCTGCCACAGCAGCGCAAACTGATCCCAGACGCTGGCGGCCAGCGCCAGCCCGAGCAGGGCGATGAAGAATTTGAGGAGGGCAGGCGTCGGGCGCATCTCGCGGAATGCGCCGCTTATAGTGTCTCCCTCGCGAAAGCCCAGTAAATTCCGCACCGAGCACCAGATGAATCTCGGCCTGCGGCTGGATCCGCCAGGGCACATGAGGTCTCCCGGCTCAAACTCCCGTTTGCAATCCCCGCCTGCCACGCTTTAAACCGCAGCCGAACCGTTGAATTTTAAGCACCTACCAGACATCCCGGAATGAAGATCGCTCTCGATGTGATGGGCGGCGACCACGCCCCACAGAACCCGATTGGCGGCGTGAAGCTCGCCCTCGAGTCCTTGCCGCAGGTGGACAAAATCTTCCTGGTCGGCGTGCCTGAAGTCATGGAACGCGAGTTGAAGGCCCAGGGCATTTCCAGCCCGAAACTCGAGATCGTACCAGCCTCCCAGGTCGTCGATATGAGTGACAGCGGCCTTGATGCCGTCCGCAAAAAGAAGGACAGCTCCATTTCGCGGGCCGTGGACCTTGTCAAAGAGGGCAAAGCCGATGCCGTGGTGAGCGCCGGGCACACCGGAGCCGCAGTGACGGCTTCTTTGATCAAGCTGCGCACCCTGCCGCACATTGAGCGACCGGCCATCGTGGCCATCATGCCCTCACTCACGAAAAACTGGCTGCTCATCGACGCCGGGGCCAATCCGGACAGCGAACCGCAGCACCTCGTGCAAAACGCCATCATGGGCACCGCCTTCGCCCGCCATGTGCTGGGCCGCACGGACCCCGTCGTGGGCCTCATGTCCAACGGCACCGAAGAAGAAAAGGGCAACGCCCTCTGCAAAGAGACCGGAAAACTCCTCCGCCATACCAAAGGCATCCACTTCCGCGGCAATGTGGAAGGTCACGACATCTGGGAAGACCCGCCGGACGTGGTCGTGTGCGATGGGTTCACCGGAAACATCATCCTGAAATCCGGCGAGGGCCTGGCACACGCGATGTTTGCCATGATCAAACGCGAAATCATGGCTGGCACCATGACCAAGATCGGTGCCATGCTGGCCAAGCCGGCCTTCAAACGCGTCCGATCCCTCACCAACGCTGATGAGGTCGGCGGTATGCCGCTGCTCGGACTCAATGGCATCACCATCATCGCTCATGGCGGGGCCTCTCCCTACGCCATGAAAAATGCCATCCGGCAGGCCTGCGAATCCATCAAACACCAGATCAATCCTCACATCGAGGCCGCCGCCACTCAGCACTCCATTTTGAATCATGCCCACGCCTAGCACGCAGCCTTTTTGCGCCTCCAGCATCATCGGAACCGGCAGTTACATGCCTGCCAAGGTGCTCACGAACGAAGACCTCTCCAAACTCGTCGATACCTCCGATGAATGGATCACCAGCCGCACCGGCATCAAGGAGCGGCGTATCGCCGCACCAGAGGAAGCCACCTCAGACATGGCCTCCGAGGCCGCCCGCCGTGCCATGGCCGATGCGGGCGTGAAGCCCGAGGACATCCAGCTCATCATCGTGGCCACCGTCACGCCTGATATGGCCTTCCCCAGCACCGCCTGCTTTGTGCAAAAGAAGATCGGTGCCTCCAATGCCGTCTGCTTCGATGTTTCCGCCGCTTGCTCCGGCTTTTTGTATGCACTGCAAGTCGCCCGCCACTTCATCAACACCGGCAACCGCACCACCGCCCTCGTCATCGGCGCGGAAAAGCTCTCCAGCCTCGTGAACTGGCAGGATCGCAACACCTGCGTGCTGTTTGGCGATGGAGCCGGAGCCGTCGTCATCCGCAAAGCCTGCGAAGACGAAGAGCCGGATGCCCAAGGCCGCGTCCTGAGCACCGTCATGGGCAGCGATGGCAATCTCGTCGATCTCCTCAAAGTCCCCGGCGGTGGCTCCGCCTGCCCGCTGACCCCGGAGAACATCACCTCCCGCCCTAACACCATCCACATGGAAGGCCGCGAGACCTTCAAGCATGCCGTCACCCGCATGCTCGAAGCTTCCCAGCAGGCCCTCGAAATGGCCGGCCTCACCGCCGCCGATGTCTCCCTCGTCATCCCGCATCAGGCCAATGCCCGCATCATCTCCGCCATCGCCGAGCGCCTGGCTCTGCCGAGCGAAAAGGTCTTCATGAACCTCGACAAATACGGCAACACCAGCGCCGCCACCATTCCCGTGGCCCTCGATGAAGCCCGCCGTGCCGGTCTCATCAAAAAAGGCGATGTCATCCTCCTCGTCGCCTTTGGCGGCGGTTTCACTTGGGCCAGCTCTGTCGTGCGCTGGTAGGATGAGCGTGAGAAAGCCTTCGCCAGATCGGGAAGGCCGGTCAAGGGATGCCGCGTGCAGAAAACCGAAGCCATCCTCATCGGCCGACAGCGGCAGACGGAGACGAGTTTGCTCGTCGAGTGGTGCTGCGCGGAGTTTGGGATCTTCAAAACCATCGCCAAGGGAGCTCTCCGGCCCAAATCACCCTTCGCAGGCGTCTTGGATCTGTTTGTGACCTGCGATCTGCGTTTCGTGCCGGGCAAGTCATCGGACCTCGGCATCCTCTCGGAGGCTCGCTGGACGAATCCGCGGCTCGGCCTGCGCACGAGCTATGGTCGCCTTCTCGCGGCGACCTATCTGGTCAAGCTCGTCGAGCAGGTGGCGGAGCGCCACGCTCCCCTTCCCGAGGTGCAGCCGCTGCTGGTGAAGGCTCTCGACTACCTCGCCGAAAAAGATCCAAACCCGGCACTGGTACATCGCTTTGAACAGCGCCTCGCGGAGGCCCTTGGCATCGTGGCCGAAGGTGAAAAATCCCTCGCCGCCGAGGCCATCGCCGATGTCTTTCACCAGCGCCTCCCCGTTCAGCGGCGGCAGCTCTTTGACTGGATGAAGGAGAAAAGCCGAGCGAACGAAAAACCTTAGTCCGCGCTTCTCACCCTCGTTTTGCCGCAGAGGAGCAAAGAGGCAGAGGACGCAGAGCACCTGAATTCAAGTCGGCTTGATGGCGGGACAGGAGTCATTTCCAACAGATTCGATGAGGCCCGCAGATGACTCAGAATTCAATCTGTGGGACTTTCCTGAATTTTTGAGCTGGGCAGCGGACTTTGATTCGGGAGGAGCGAAGACGAGAGTGAGAAATGCAGGCGTGACCGCCGCGAAAAGTCAGCATGTCCCTGAAGTCTCCGCCCCTTCAAAAATCAGCCATCGACATTCTTCAATCGTCAATCCAATCCGACCCCGCGAAAGGCTCCCATTTTCGTGAGATACCACTCAAACACCTGCGGGCCGTAGAATAGCCAAAGCAAGGCACCAAGAGCCAGATAGGGACCAAAAGGAATCTTCGCGCCCCATTCGGCGCGGCCAGTGACGCGGGCAAACAGGGCTACAAAAGTGCCGATGACCGACGCGGCGAGCACAGTGAAGAGCACACACTTCCAGCCGCAGAAGGCGCCGATCATCATCAGGAAAAAGACATCGCCCATGCCCATGGCTTCTCGCGGGATGATGAGCTGCGTGATCTTGCCCTGGAGCTTGGTGACGCCCTCGAGGGGGAATTCCTGGATGTCGTTCGCCTGGCGCACCTTGAGTTTTTCCATCCACAGCTCGGCGGTGGTCTTCTGAAACTGGTGCCCGTTGACCTGCAATTCCTCGCAGGTGATGAGCATGCGGTCACTGGCACGCATGAAGATGTCTTCCCAAGGCATCTCCGTTTCCGCAAAGCGCACGACGGGCGGCTGGGTATCATCCGGCTGGGTCACTTCCCAGCTAACCGCCTTCTCAAAGACATGCTTTTTGCGGCCAAAGGCCAGCTTGCCAAGCTCCACGATGAGCCACAGGCCACCAAGGCCGATGGCAGCACTGCCAAAGGCCATCAGCACACCGCGACCATGCTCGCCAGGAGCCTCGCCGACGAGTTGGGGCACCCAAAACGAGGCCAGCAGGCCCACCGCGGCTCCGCCAAAGGTGATCGAGTGCGGCAGGATGAAGTGCTCGATGTCGATGAAACTGCCAGAGACGAGCAAGCTGATGAAAATCCACAGGCACAGCACCTGCGGGCCCCAGAGAGCGATTTGCGGCCAGGGGCCGTGATGAATCCAAAAGACCGCGTAAAACAGCACACCGGTAAGCAGTTCGACGAAGAAGTAGCGGCTGGAGATTGGCGCAGCGCAGGCGGAGCATTTGCCACGCAGCATGAGCCAGGAGAAGAGTGGGATGTTCTGCCACATGGGAATCTGCTTTTTGCAGGTGGGGCAGAAGGAGCGCTTCGGATTGTTCACCGAGATGTCGCGTGGGACGCGGTAAATCACCACATTGAGGAAGGAGCCGATGCCCGCGCCCATGAAGAAGGCGAGAAAGTGCAGCAGAGCGTTGAGGATTTCGTGACGGGTAGAGTCCATGGGCTGTTGGATGCTGGAAACTTGCCTTGCGGCTGCGCTGAACGGAAGCAAAAACTCCCTCGTGCCCGCATTTTCCCGTCTCGCTGTTTTGATTCTCATCCTCGTCACCTCGTGCTCGCCGC
The DNA here is from genome assembly GCA_044370285.1 of Prosthecobacter sp. Taxonomy (GTDB): domain Bacteria; phylum Verrucomicrobiota; class Verrucomicrobiia; order Verrucomicrobiales; family Verrucomicrobiaceae; genus Prosthecobacter. The sequence continues at coordinate 29,063 of JBILVU010000043.1, read as the reverse complement.
AAGAAATGCGGCGCAGTGCCTTGGTGCCGAGCCTGGCCGTGGAGAAGGCGCGGAAGTATGATCTCGTGGATGTGCGCCGCGTGGCACCGGATGTGGCGGTGGATCTGCGCTATGGCTCACGGCAGAATGTGGCGGGCCGGGCGCTCTACCCCGCCAGCATGCCCTGCCTGCTGCGCCGTGTAACAGCGGAAAAGCTCCGCAAGGCGCAGGCCATCCTCGCCGCGCAGGGTTATGGCATCCGCGTGTGGGATGCCTATCGCCCACCGGAGGTGCATCTCCTCCTGCTGCATCATGGCGGAGGAACGGGCATGTTTCAGCAGATCTCAGGCGGTTGGAGCCGACACTGCGCGGGCGTGAGCGTGGACGCGACGATGGTGGACCGCCACGGCCGCGAGCTGCGCATGCCCACTTACTTTGACGAGGACTTCCAGCAGGCAGGCCATCGCTACGAGGGCGGTGATCCCGAGATCGCGAGAAATCTCGCCACCTTCCAGAGAGCGATGCATCAGGCGGGCTTTGTCGGCGTGACGACGGAGTGGTGGCACTTCGACGATCCCGATTTCTCCGGCCAAGGCCAGCGGGTCATTTACGCCTCGGAGCTGGGCATTCCCGTCCTGTGAGTGCCAAAGCCGACATCCGCAACGATCCGAACTTCTCCGTGCTCGCTGAGACGGACGACTACCTCGTGGTGAACAAACCTGCGCCTTTGCAGATCCATCCCGGTGCTCCCAATGGGGCCCGCACGCTCTGGCATGGCCTGTGTGACATGCTCGCGTATGAAATCGCCAATGGCGGGCAGGTCAGCATCATCAATCGCCTCGACCGCGAGACGAGCGGCGTGGTGCTCGTGGCCAAAAACGCCGCCTGGGCGCGGTTGTTCGGTCTCGCCATGCAAAACCGGCAGGTCAGCAAGACCTACGCCGCCCTCGTGCATGGCTCGCCGGACTGGGACGAGCTCGTGCTCGATGCCCCCATCCTCCGTGCCGGAGAAGTGAGTGAGTGCGATATCTGGGTGAAGCAAATCGTGCATCCCGATGGGGCGGCCTGCCGCACGAGCTTTCGCGTGCTGAATCGCTTCGCGGAAGGTTTTAGCCTCATCGAGGCGAAACCAGAAACCGGCCGCATGCATCAGATCCGCGTGCATTTGCATCACCTCGGCCTCCCGATGGTCGGGGATAAGCTCTACGGCCGCGATGACCGCTGCTACCTGGAGTTCATCGACACCGGCTGGACGCCCTCGCTTCAAAAACGCCTCCTCATTCCCCGCCAAGCTCTGCATTCCAAACGCCTCGAACTGACCGCCGAAGGCTTTCACGGCGCCTGGGAAGCTCCCGTGCCTGATTTCTTGGCGATGATCGGACCTCCGTGATTCGCTGAAAGCGAGCTGACAGCAAATGGGGACAAAAAATGATGCTGAGTTTTGCTGTCCCCATTTGCTGTCAGCTTCATCCTTCAAAAATCAGCAATCGACATTCATCAATCCTCAATCCGTCCGGCCTTTGTCACCGAAAAGGGGGAAGGTTCCCGAATGGACATCTCCCTCTTCTTCATCCACTCTGACCCATGCTGAAAACCCTCCGTGCCCTCCTCCCGTTGCTCATCCTGACCGGATGCGTGTGGGCGGGCTATTGGTTTCTCACGAACAAGCCCGAGCAGAAGACGATGGAGATCCCGCCGGTGATCGTGAGTGTGGAAGGACTCACGTTAAAGAAGACCACTTACGCGGTCAAAGTTCCCTCGCAGGGTACGGTGAGGCCGCGCACGCAGAGCACGCTGATGCCGGAGGTGGCCGGCAAGATCACCGAGGTGAGCCCGAACTTCCGCCCCGGTGGCTTTTTCAAGAAGGATGACCTTCTCGTGAAACTCGACGCGGTAGATTACGACACGTCAGTGATCGTGGCACAGGCCGCGGTGGCCTTGGCGAAGGTCACCCTGGCCGAGGAGCAGGCGAAGGCGGAGCAGGCGAAGGAAAATTGGAAGGCTCTCGGCCGCACCGGCGATCCGGGCGAACTCGTCTCCCGTGCCCCGCAGGTGGCAAGGGCGCAGGCGGATCTGAGTGCCGCGGAGGCCCGTGTGGTGAAGGCCCGCCGAGATGTGGAGCGCACGATCATCCGGGCACCCTATGATGGACAGGTTTTGGAGCAGGCCGCCGATGTCGGGCAGTTCGTCGGGCAAGGCACCACGCTTGGGAAACTCTTTGCCACCGATTATGTGGAGATCCGCCTGCCGCTGCCGGAGCGTGAAAGCCAGCACCTGCACCTCCCGGAGCCGTTCCGCGATGCGCAAAACGCGGCCACGCCCACCAAGGTGCATTTGCGTACGACCTATGTCGGCAGGCCGGTGATCTGGGAAGGCCTAGTGGTGCGGGTGGAAAGCTCTCTCGATGCCGAAACCCGTCAGCCGACCGCCGTGGCGCAGGTGATGGACCCGTATGCGAAGCGTGCCGATGGCATGCCGCCGCTTAAAATTGGCCAGTTCGTCGAAGCGGAGATCGAAGGCGATACGCTGGACGATGTTTATCTCATCCCTCGCTCCGCCGTGCGGGCGGGAAATGAGATCATCGTCATCACGCCACAAAACACGCTGAAGCGCACGAACGTGGAGCCTCTCTTCGGCAACGAAAAACACCTCGTCATTGCCGCCAGCGCCTCGAAATCGCCCAAGGAGGGCGAGATCCTCTGCCTCACGCCCATTCCCTTCCCTGCCGACGGGGCGAAGGTCAACATCGGCACCCTCGACGGCCAACGCGTGACCAAGCCCGAAAGTCTCGCTGGCAAGAAAAAGCCCGAGGACAAGAAAACCGCCTCGACGATGCCGGAAGCCAAGCCGCTGCCGTGATTCAGAACCACCGCCGAGTGCTCAGTGCTCAGTTATCCGCATAAACACTGAGAACTGAGCACTGAGAACTTCCGATTGATTCCCGGGGCGCAGATTGCACTCTCACCCTCGTGAACCACGCCCGAGACAAAGAGCTGCCCATCGCCATCGCCGGCTCGTTGCTGGTGCATGCGCTGCTGTTCTTGTTGCTGGCGCTGCTATTCGCTTCACCAGCCAAGTGGGACTTCAAGGAGGCCGCTGTAGCGGCGAAGCCGAAGGAGAAGGAAGTCACGCTCATCTTTCCTGAGCAGCTCATTCCGCCACCGCCTTTACCCAAGCCGCCGGTGCCGCCGCCGAAGAAGGAGATCTACATGCGCACGACGCAGAACGAGGCCTCTAGCGAGAAGCCGAAAGACGCCGCCTTCATCTCGGATCGCAACACCAAGGCCAGCGCCACGAAAGCGCCTGATCCCACGGCCACCAGCCCGATGCCGACCACGGAAGGGCTCAAATTCCAGATGAACGAACTCGCCAACCGCGATTACCGCGATGGCGACATCATGGAGGACGCCGCGAAAAAAGCCGCCGCCGCCCCGAAGACGCCGAACACGCCACCGAAGCCTCAAACAGCCGCTACCCAGCCGACGCCTCCGAGTCCACCCAAGCCACCCGATCCGGCTCCGAAGCCTCCCACACCGCCACAGCCGGAACCCCAGAGCATTGCTTCGGCCGCTTCGACTTCGCCGCTGGCGAAAATGATGGAGGAAGCGGACAAAGACCTCGCCCGCGTGGACATGAACCGCCTGCCCATTGAGGTGCGGAAGCCCACGCCGCAGATGAAAGAGCCCGATGCGCCACCGCCCACACCCGAAAAGCCGCAGATGCGTGAGGTGGCCGAGAGCCCGCCCGTGCCCAAGGCCATCCCCGTGAGCGATGAGGTGGCCAAAACGACCAGCAAGCCGCAGGACAAGGCCTTCATGCCCTTCACCCGCACCACCGAAAACAAAGGCACCATCTCCAATCGCGGCACCGAGGATGCCGTGGATGCCGAAGGCTCGCCGAAGGGCAAATACATCCGCGCTGTCACCAGCCAGGTGGAGAAAAAATGGCACCTCTACCGGGCGCTGCGTCGCGACATGGTGAGCCCCGGCAGCCTCCAGTTGGAATTTTACGTCAACGCCAAGGGCAAGGTCGAAAACCTACGCATCGTCAACGATCGCGAATCGAACACCCTGCTCTCGGAATTCACCGTGCGTGCCATTCGCGACGCCGAGATTCCCCAAATGCCCCGTGAGGTGAAGGAGCTGTTGCCCATCATGGACAAGCAACGCCTCAAGATCGAATACAAGGTGCTCATCTATTAAGCCATGCGTTGTCTTGCCCTTGCCTTGCTCATCGCTTTCGCCGCTCCAGGGAGTACGGCAGAAAAGTTGTCTGCGACGGACCAAGAACTGAAAACAGCCAGCCATCTATATTCCCAGGACGTGCAGGAGGCGATCAAGGTCGAATGGCTCATCGAGAGCAACCGCGAAAAGTATCTGCCTAATAAGGAGTTTCTCGTGATGCATGTGATTCTCGATGAGGCCGGCAAGGTGCAGGAGACAAAGGTCATCGAGAGTGAAGGGAATGTGACTTTGCTGGAACAGGTCACATTAACGGCACTCAAGCGCGCCAAGCTCAAGCCAATGCCGCCCAAACTGGCAAATAGTTTAAGGGCCAGAAAATTGTCAATGCCATCCATCTTGATCAAGGTGCCATTTCCCTCGTCATCGGATGAGAGTCGGCAGCAGGAGCCGACGACATTCAAAGCCTTGTACATGAGGCAGGTTACGCAGCGTGTGGAGGCAAAATGGCATCAGCTACGGAAACTGAAGAACGGTCAGTTATCCTTTGGAAGCTTGAAATTGCATTTACTGATGGGACCGAAGGGCGAGATAGCAGAATTGAAGATCGACGATGATAAGGAATCCAACAAAGAACTTACAGACATGACCATCGAAGCGATCAAATCGATCAAACTGTCCGCCATGCCGCCCGAGGTGATTGAAGAACTCAAGTCCGAAGGCTTGAAGCACCTCAAGATCGAATACAACGTGCTCATTTACTAGCTCATGCCCGCTCCCCTCCTCCTCGCTGCCACTGAAAAGGCCACCGGCCTGCAACTCGTTTGGGAATTCCTCGCCACAGGAGGCTTTGTCATGGGCCTGCTCGTGCTCTGCTCCATGGCGGCCATCACGGCGATGATTAACGCCTGGCTGCACCTGCGTGAAAAGATCATCCTGCCGCCTGCGGTGGTGAGCCAACTCCGCTCCGTGCCGAACTATGCCGCGAAGGGCGACATCCGGCCCCTGCAGGAGTTTTTGCAGCGTGATGGCTCCATGATGGCCCGGCTGGGCAACATGGCGGTGAGCGGTAGCTACACCAGCAAGCAGGAGTGCATTGACGCCTGCACGTCCAAAGCTCGCGAAGAGATCCATTACCTGGAACGCGGCATTCCGCTGCTGGAGGTGATGGTCTCCGTGGCTCCGCTACTGGGCCTGCTGGGCACCACCGCCGCGATGGTGGGCATGTTCACCGCCTTTGGAGCCGGTGGGGAAGGCAGTCCAGATACCGCCGCCATCGCGGCGGAGATCGGCGTGGCTTTGCGCTGCACCATCGCGGGCTTGTTTGTGGCCGTGCCATCCGTTTTGGCGCACACCTATTTCACCCGTCGCATCGACGCCATCGCCGTGAAGGTCGAGGGCATCCTGCAAGAGACGATCCACCAGTTCTTCGCCCACTTTGAGGTGAAGCACGTCGGCGAAAAGGCCAATCTCTAATCCCCGCGCCCGCTGATGAACCTGCGCCCCCGCCGCCGCCCCGTCCCCACCATCCCCATCGTGTCGCTCATCGACATCATGGTGATCCTTCTCATCTTCTTCATCGCCACAACGACCTTCAAAAAGCAGAAGGTGGAGGTCAAAATCACCCTCCCCGAATCGAAGGCCCTCGGCGGTGCCACCAGCGCTCCAGAAGCCCGCACCACGATCACCGTCACGAAGGAACAAAAGCTCTTCCTCGACGCCAAACCCGTCGAACTCGACAAGCTCGCCCTCGCCCTCACCTCCCTCAAAGAGGCCAAACCCGATGCCAAACTCGAACTCGAAGCCGATACCGATGCGAACCTCGGCATGCTCGTGAAAATCTGGGACGCGCTTCGTGAGGCCGGTTACTCGATCAATGATGTGCCGGCGAGGATTCAGCGAGCAGCGGCGCAATAGGGGACTCGTTTCAGGTTTCAGGTTGGCCGATTGAATCAGAGAATAGGAAGCGCCTAGCATCTTCCTTTTTCTTTTCGAACGTCTTGAATCAGGCGACGGCGAGCGGGAAACGTCGATGATACAGCAGATGCCATTCGAGCCGTTGCCACTGCGTTTTGTTCGGCTTCTTGTTGGATGTGGTCATTTCTTCTCTGCCCTCGCAAATGGATCGTTAGGATTGGGTGGTGGAGGGCCCTTGGCTGGCTCTTCGAAGAACCTGCGATTCTCGATCTCCGACGCTCTAGCTTCAGCCAGCTCTCGCGCAAGCTCGGACGGTTTATCCGCCAAATGACGCCAATACTCGTTCATAATGACGGTGGACATGTAATCAGGGTGTGTCATCCCAAAGGATCGAAACGCCTTACCAATGATTGTCTCTCCGCTCCAGAGCCCGAGATCGTTACGTAGCCTCATGCCGAAGCCGTGGTGATACATGTCAATCCCATCCAAACCCGCTTCTACAAAGTTCTTCCGGTCATCGTCCGGTGTGTGGGAATCCGTCTCTGCGAATGTCCGAGAAAGCTCGTTCGCAATTGTATCAATGGCCAAAACCTCCTGCCTAGTGAACGCCAGTCCTGCCCGATGCGTGGATTGATGCCATGCAAAACCTGCGAGAAGCAGAGCTGCGGCGATCAGGCCGATGACTGGTTTCGATCGTTTCACGAGAGGCTCCGGTTCTTAGCCGAAAAATTCAGATGGTAAACACTTCTGTCGGTTTGCCAGCACCTTTATGGCAGACAAAAATGTGGGAAAAGTATGGTGCTGGCGACTTCATGGTGTGGCTTTAGCCGCACATGGCGGAATAGGGCAACAAAAACGCCGAATCACATGCTGCATTCGGGTATTGGAGGGTGAAAAATAATACACAACGCACCCGATCCGGCGAAGCAAAGTCGTCCTCTCGCTCCGCGAGAGGAACTCAGCGTGGGGCTGGCAGAAGCGTTGACGCCTTTCGGGGCCGCTGGAGTTCGGCGAAGGCCTTCGGCTCCTCTTGCGGAGCAAGAGGGCTACTTTGCTGGCGCAGGCTTCTCGCGCTTGGTCGAAAGGCGGGAAGGGGCGGTTGGCAGCGCAGGGAGCGCCAAATACAACGATTGGCTCCACGTTTCAGGCTGGCTTCTTGTCACCTGAAACTTGGCTCGCTACCTACTCCTGCATCCCAAAGAAGATCGCGAGCACGATGAGGCCGATGAGGATGGCGATGGTGATCTTCACCCAGCTGAGCGGATACTCGCCGGTGATTTTGCCGGTGCTGCCGTTCACGGTCACCTGGTAGTTTTTGGTGCCGTAGGTGTAGGTGAGCAGCCAGACGGGGAGGAGGATGTGCTTGAAGGTCTGGGCGCTGTATTGCGGGGCGATGCGCAGGTTGCGATGGCGGTCGCCGGGGACTTCTTGGGCGCAGGCACGCTCGAGATCGCGATGCATGCGGCCACGGGAATCCTCGGCGGCCTGCACGAGGTCGATCTGATACTGCTCCACCACCCAGCCGGAGAGATAGCCCGGATCATACGGCACGAGATCCGTCGTGGTGGGAAAGGGCTGCAAATCATCAAGCAGCTTGGTGTGAACGCCTTTGGAGGCGGGCACAAGGAGGTCATCGAAGTGCTTCGAGACATGGCCGCTGGCATATTCCCAGCGTGTTTCGGTCTGTGTATTGCCTTTGGAGTCTCGCGTGGTGTAATCGTAACCAGCCTCCGCTTCCCAAGGACATTCGGCGTGGGCGTCAAAGGTCCAGTAAGGCAGGTACATGCCGTGAAGCGTATCCGTGAGCGCCTTCTGGCCGAGGGCGTTCGGTGCCCAAAAGTGGCTGCCATACCAGCGGCGGATGTCTTCCCGCACCTGGCCCTGGGCGATTTTAAAGGCGAGCAGACTGCTCGGACGGATCGGGGAGGTGACATCATCCGCCGCGAGAATGGAGGGCGAGCCACAGAAGTCACAGCGCTGCGCCACCCGCTTCTCATCAAAGACGGAAATGGCCTGACAGCTCTGGCACTTCACCGTCTTGCGGACCGCCGCCCAGCCACGCTGATCCTCTGGGATGGATCGCAGCGCCACCAGGAGGTCATTTTCCTCGATGAGTGAGCCATCCGCCTTCAGCTCGACGGGGGAAACAGTGCTGCAATACGGGCAGACGAGCGCTTTTTTCGATGGGGTCCAGACCGCCTCGGCTCCACAAGCCGGACAGGCAAACTTCTTGATGGCGGTGACTTCGGACATGAGCGGAAGAAGTTCTTGGTTCGTTGTTCTGGGTGCTTAGTTAGCCGTCGTGGGCGGCTGCATGATGATCTTCACCTTGCCCGCTGTCTTACCGGCAGCGCTCAGGGCATCGGCGAGGGTTCCCGCCTGGCTCGGAGCCTCCAGGCTCTTGGCTCCTTGCTCCAGGCTTTCCGCTTCGAGAGCGGCTTTGAGCGCTCCTTCCACCATCTGGCCGCAGTGAATCTTCATCGGTGGCAGCGCCCCGAGCGGACGGCTCAAATCATCCGCCTTCATCGCCAGCGCCTCTTCCTTCGTTTTGCCGCGAATGAGCTCCGTGGCGATGCTGGCCACGGCGATGGCCGTCTGGCAGCCGAAGCTTTGGAAGCTCGCTTTGTCGATGACCTTCCGGCCGTCCTTGTCGCGGTATTTGATCCACATGCGCACCATGTCGCCGCAGTCCGGGCTGCCCACGGTGCCCACAGCATCCGCATCCGGCATCTCGCCGAGGTTTTGCGTGTCCGCGAGGGCTTGCTGGAGGGCTTCTTCGTTCATGCGCGATGCGTGTGTTGGAAGATGAATCAATAGCTCCGGGCAAACACCACGCGGCGGCTGCTCGGGCGGCCGGTGAGGAAGCACTTGCCCTCTTCGGCGTATTGATCGCCGTGCGGGATGCAGCGGATGGTGATCTTGTTCTCCTTGGCGATCTTTTCTTCCTCTTCCATCGTGCCAGCCCAGTGCATGAGGGCAAAGCCACCGCCGTCTTCATCGGCGAAGTAGGCTTTGAATTCGTCGAACGTGTCGAGCTTCTTCATGTTCGCGTCCCGCATGGCGGTGGCGCGGTCGAGGAGAGCCTGCTGGATGTCGGCGAGGCGTTCCTGCACGCCCTGCAGGAAGTCTTCTTTGCCGATGAATTCCTTTTCCTTCGGTCCTTTATCGCGACGGGCCACGGCCACGCTGCGGCTGGTGATGTCGCGAGGTCCCATTTCCACACGCATGGGCACGCCTTTTTTGATCCACTCCCAGTTCTTCTGGCCGCCGGGGAGGTCACGCTTGTCCACGAGCACGCGGATGGGTTCACCGGCCCAGGTTTGGGCACGGAGCGTCTGCGCGAGTGCTTCGCAGGCATCAATGATTTCTTGGCGTGTATCAGGCTTCGGCGTGACCGGCAGGATAACGATCTGCTGCGGGGCGATGCGCGGCGGCATGATGACGCCATCGTCATCGCCATGGGCCATGATGAGCGTGCCGATGAGGCGGGTGCTGACACCCCAGCTCGTGGTGTGAGCGAGCTGGCGGGTATTGTCACGGCCGAGGAACTGGATGTTCGCGGCCTTGGCGAAATTCTGCCCCAGGTAGTGCGAGGTGCCGGCCTGGATGGCTTTTTTGTCCTGCACCATGGCTTCGACGGTCAAAGTGCGCACAGCACCGGGGAAACGCTCACGCTCGGTCTTCTCACCGGGGATCGTCGGAATGGCGAGATGCTCGCGAAGGAAGCTCTCATACACTTTGTGCATCGTCTCCGTCTCCACGATGGCCTCTTCGGCCGTCTCATGCGCGGTGTGACCTTCCTGCCACAGGAACTCGGCGGTGCGAAGGAAGAGGCGTGGACGCATCTCCCAGCGCATGACATTGCACCACTGGTTGATGAGCAGCGGCAGGTCACGATAGCTCTCCACCCAGCGGGCAAAGGCCGCGCCGATGATGGTCTCGGAGGTGGGGCGAATGACAAACGGCTCGGCGAGCTCGCCGGTCGGAATCATCTTGGTGGTGCCATCGGGCTGCTTTTGCGCCTCCAGACGGTGATGAGTGACCACCGCACACTCGGTGGCAAAACCTTCGGCATGCTGCGCCTCTTTTTCGAGGTAGCTGAGGGGGATGAGCAGCGGAAAGTAGGCATTCACATGGCCGGTGGCCTTGAACTTCGCATCGAGCTGGCGCTGGATGTTTTCCCAGATGCCGTAGCCCCAGGGCTTGATGACCATGCAGCCTCGCACTTCGGAGTTTTCGGCGAGATCAGCGGCACGGATGACCTGCTGATACCATTCGGGGAAGTCTTTTTCGCGAGTCGGGGAGATGGCGGGGGCGGCGTTGCTCATGGAGGGCGCGGAGAGTAGGGCAGAGAAGGCAAAGCGCAAGGCGCGGGAAGCAGCTCGTCAGGGGGCTCAGCGCTCCCGGCATTTCACATCGCGGAGCTGGAGGTCGAGGGCACGACCAGACATCTGGATCTCCACCAAGCAAAGCGTCAGCGAACCGAGCATGAGCAGCAGGCTGACGCCAAAGGCCCCCTGCCCTGCCGCCTGGCCGCCGAAGAACAGGCAGGTCATGCTCACCACGCACAGCATCAGGCTGAGCACGCCGAGAGATTGCATGTGTTTGATGATCTGAATGCGGCGGCGGAGATTCTGGATCTGCTCCAGCAGCAGCGGCTCCTGGGTGCTCTGCCAGTTCACATGCAGTGCTCGGACCACGCTCGCCAGGCCGAGAAAGCGGTTGGTATAGGCCAGCATCAGCAGGGAGATGGCGGGAAACAGGAGCGAGGGCGTCGAGAGGGGCAAATCAGGCAGCGACATGCGGTCGAGTGTTCTCCAAAACGGCGTGTGCACCAGCAGCAGCTTCTAGTTTGTGCGTGGATCGCCTCATTTGACAAGCGGGCGATCCGGCGGACGATCCGCCCACGATTTTCCCCATGCCTGAAGCCTCCCGCACCCTGCTCACAAAAGCCCAAATGGCCGAGAGCATTGCCGCTTTGGCAAAAAGCATCCAGGAGGCGCATGTCGGAGCCAAAGAGATCGCCCTCGTCGGCATCTTCACTCGTGGGGTGCCGCTCGCGAAACGTCTCGCCGCGGCCCTGCTGCAAAGCGGCAAGAAGGTCCATTTCGGCACCATCGACATCACCCACTACCGCGATGACCTCAGCACCTTCCAGATGGTGCCGAAGCTCGAAGGCTCCGATATCGATTTCGACCTCGACGGCATGGAGGTCATCCTTTGCGACGAGGTCATCTACACCGGACGCAGCGTCCGCGCCGCCCTCGACGAGCTTTACAACTTCGGCCGCCCCAAGCGGGTCCAACTCGCCGTGCTCATCGACCGCTGCGGACGCGAACTCCCCGTGCAGCCGGACTTTTCCGCCCTCAAAGTCACCCTCCAGCCCGGCGAACGCGTCGCGGTGCGCTTTGACGAAGTCGATTCCGCCGGCGACTCCTGCACCATCGAATCCAAGCCCACCAGCCGATGACTCTCACGCCCCGCAAAGACCTCCTCGACATCGCCTCCCTCACGGACGACGAAATCAAGTTCGTGCTGGAGAACGCGGTGCAATTCAAAGACCTCTTCAAGCGCAGCGTGAAGAAAGTCCCGCCGCTGCGAGGCCAGACGGTGCTCACCCTTTTCTACGAGCCCTCCACCCGCACCCGTTCCAGCTTTGAAGTCGCCGCCAGCCGCCTCTCGGCCGATGTGACGCACTTCGACATCGAATCCAGCAGCGTCGTGAAGGGCGAAAGCGTGCTCGATACCGTCGAGACCCTCGAAGCCATGCGGGTGGACTACATCGTCGTCCGCCACAAGCAGGCTGGCATTCCCAGTCTCATCGCGAAAAACACCCGCGCCAGTGTCATCAATGCCGGTGATGGCTGGCACGCCCATCCCACGCAGGCGTTGCTCGATGCTTTCACCCTCCAGGAGATCTACAAAGACCTTCGCGGCTGCCGCGCCCTCATCGTCGGTGACATCCAGCACTCCCGCGTGGCCCGCAGCACGAGCCTCATCTTCCGCCGCCTCGGCATGCAGGTCGCTTACCTCGCCCCCGGCTCCATGATGCCGCGTGAGGTGCCAGGGGAGATTCCGCAGTTCGGAAACTGGCGCGATGCCCTCGATTGGAAACCGGATGTCATCTACCTCCTCCGCGTGCAGAGCGAGCGCCTCGACGAGCCCTTCTTCCCCAACGCTGCCGAGTATCACAAGCACTACGGCCTCACCAACGAACGCGTCGAGATCATCCGCGAGCGCGGCCTTTACGTCATGCACCCCGGCCCGGTGAACCGCGGCGTCGAAATCACCGATGCCGGCATGGCCTATGAGAAATCGCTCATCAACACCCAGGTCGAAAACGGCATCGCTGTCCGCATGAGCGTGCTTTACTGGCTGCGGCCGGGGCAGGTTTGAGGTTGTGGAACGGTCGCGGCCAAGCCCAGCGGCGATTGCGCCACGTTCTGTCGATTGCTTCTCAGAAGCTCGCTGCTTACTGTCGCTTCATGAAAACGCTCCTTCTCGGCCTCTCGCTGCTCTTTCCAGCCCTGCTCGCCGCGGCGACGATGGACAAGGACATCGCGCATGTGGTCATCACCCAGTCGGAACTCGAAAACGCCAGCCGTTGGGATGAACTGCGACGCTGGATCAACGAAGCCACCACGCGAGGCGCGAAGAGCCTCATCCTCGAAATCAACGTCACCCAGGGCAGCGCCCAGGAGTCGCTGCCCATCGCGGAAGAGATCGCGAAGCTGAAAGTGCGCACGCTGGCCTATGTGAACACCTCGGCGGTGGCGGGGGGAGCTTTGATGGCGCTGGCCTGCAATGAAATCTGGATGGCACCGGGTTCCCGCATCGGCGCGGCACCACCGGCGGTGCCGGAGAGCGAGGATTTGTCTCCCAAAGCGCAGGACACCAAGCTGGCGGAATCCCTCGCGGTGCTCAAAGCGGGCGCACGCAGCCTCGCCAAGCTCAAAGGCCACAAGCCGGAGATCGCCGAGGCCTTCGTGGATCGCGACAAAGGCCTCGAACCGCACGCGGCGAAGGGTGAACTGCTGTTGCTGGATGCGGACAACGCCGTGCCCTTGCTCGCCAAAGGCATCGCCGCCGACCTGAAGGGCATCGCGAAGGATGCAAAGGTCGTCACGCTCACTTCGGCTTGGTTTGACCAAAAGCCCGCAGAAGCCCCCAAAGACGTCGCGGAGGCCAAAACGGAGAAAAAGGCCTCCAGCGGCATCTACACCGGCAAAGTTGTCGTCATCACCGTGGGTGAAGAAGACCTCATCATTCCGGCACGATTTGAATTCATGAAGCGCACGCTGCGCCTCTGCGATGAACAAGGCGCCGAGGCCGTGCTCTTTGACCTCGACACACCCGGTGGCATGGCCTGGGAGACGACGACGCTGATGATGCAGGATTTGCAAAAGCTCACCATCAGATCGCTCTCCTATGTGAACACCCGTGCCATATCCGCCGGAGCGCTCACGGCGATGGCAACGGATGCGATTTACATGGCTCCTGCCAGCAGCATCGGCGCCGCGACACCGGTCACCGGCGGTGGCGAGTCGATGGGCGAGGCGGAGCGGGCGAAATACAATTCCGCCTTCCTCGGCATGGCCCGCGCCGCCGTGCGGGCGAAGGGCCACGACGTGCGCATCCTCGAAGGCATGATCGATATGAACGCGGGCCTCGTCATCAACGGCAAGGTCATCGTGCCGAAAGGTCAGATCGTCACCCTCGATGCCGATCAGGCCACCATGCTCGTCGCGGGCAAGCCATTGCTCGCCAAGGCCATCGTGAAGAGCATCGACGACATCAAAGGCCGCGAGCTACTCAAAGGCGAGACACTCATCGCCGAGCCCACGATGTTTGAGTGGATCGCCATCTGGGTGACGCAGTTTGCGTGGCTGCTCATCCTTGTCGGCATTGCCTCCGGCTATCTGGAGATGCAGACGCCCGGCTTCGGCCTCGCGGGCTTTGTGGCGCTCATCGCCTTCTCGATCTTTTTCTTTGGGCACTACGTCGCAGGCAGTTTGGTGGGTCACGAGACGATGATCATGACGCTGCTCTTTGTCGTCGGTGTGGTCTTGATCGGCGTGGAACTGCTTGCCGCGCCGGGAACGATCATCCCAGGTCTGCTCGGCTTCCTCTGCATCATGGTGGCACTGGTTTACACGATGAGCGGCTGGGAAATCGCCCCGGTGATGCCGACCGAAGGCAGCACGACGCCTGTCGAAAGCGGCGGCACATTCAACCTTGCGCAGTATGCCGTGGGCCTGCGGAACTTCGCCCTCGGCGTCACCGGCGCAGGAATTCTCATCGCGCTCATGATCGCTTGGGTGCCGGAGCTGCGGCCCTTCCGTGCCCTTGTGCTCGAAGCCGCCGCCGGTGGCACCGCCGCCGATGCACCTGCTCAACGCGATGCCGCAAAGGCCCGCATCGGCGATACCGGCATCACCCGTAGTGCTTTGAGGCCATACGGCAGCATCGAGATCGGCGGCAAAATCATCGAAGCCGTCGCCGATGCGAATGCCTACCTCGAAAGCGGCCGCGCCGTGCGTGTCCGCGAGATCAGCGCCGATAAAATCATCGTCGAAGCCGTCTAACCTTATGGAACTCGATCTCACCGGACCGCATCGCGACGATGCCTACATGATCCTCGCCGGACTCGTCACGCCGCGCCCCATCGCCCTCGTCACCACCGTCGATCCTGAGGGCCGCGTGAATGCCGCGCCGTTCAGCTTTTTCAACGTGCTCGGCGATTCGCCGCCCATCGTCGGCATCTGCCCCGGCGACCGTGAACCCGGTGTGCCGAAGGACACCGCGCGGAACATCCGCCTCACGCACGAGTTCGTGGTGAACCTCGTCGATGAAGCCATCGCCCAGCAGATGAACCGCTGCGCCGCCTCCCTGCCTCCTGGCGAAAACGAACTCACTCACGCTGGCCTAACCGCCGCCGCCAGCAGCGTCGTGAAGCCTCCGCGCATCCTCCAAGCTCCCGCCAGCCTCGAATGCCGCAGCCACAGCATCCTCGAGATTGGAGATAACCGCCTCATCATCGGCGAAGTCCTCCGCGTGCATGTGCGCGACGGCCTTTTCGATCCCGAAACCTGGCTCATCCAGCCCGGCACCTACTTCCCCATCGGCCGCATGCAGAGCCCGCATTGGTATGCGAGGACGACGGATGTCTTTGAGATGCGCAGGCCGAGTTGACTACTCGACTGAGCGGGTATGAATGACCTGTTTGCTATCCTTCTAATGCCAAGGTCGCCAGTTAGGGAGCGACTGAGATTCCCATCAATCCAGCCAGCAATCGCTGGCGGCCGTCAAAGCTCAGAAAGACATCCGCCTTGAGCACAACGGCAGCCGCGACATGCGTGATGTCAAAGGCCCGAGATCCGGTAGCGAGCGTCTGAGCGGCACTGATCCGACGGCATTCCTCCCAGTGCATATCTGAGGCGAGTGGTGCCGAAATGAGTATCCCCTGAACGATGTCACTCTCGATTTCGGCTAGTGCCTGCTCCAGTTCATTCGAAGAAATCCGGCCTCGAAAGCACGCCAGCCGCAAGGCGTTTTCGGCTTCAAAACGCAAAGCACCCGTGAGCAGAATCGGCTCAGCATTGGCAGCCATCCAGGCACGAGCGGCTGGCGTGTTGATATCCACACCGTAGAGCGAGACGAGAAAACTGGTGTCAGCCGTGACGATCATGCCTCGCCACGATTTTCATTCACGAGGTCGCTCAAATCGCGTTCAGGCACCGATGCCAAAGGGGCAAAGCGGCGGGAGAATAGCTCACGGCGATGGGATCTCATTGAGGGTTCCTCCTTTGTCTCATCACCCAATGCTAAGGCCAAACTATCACGCAAAAGACGCTCCAGATGGGAGGCTTTGGGCGGGGCCAGGCGCTGAAGTGCTTGGTCGATTTCCAGGGCGAGTGAACTCATGCGCGGAGTATCTTGGCAGCACTGGGATTGTCAACCTTGCGACGTTTGGCAGGCGCTTCCGCCTGTCTTTCACCGCTTGCGCACTTTCCGCACAATTTCACGCTTGCCGTGTCAGCGCTGTTTTCATAGCCTCACACCTCTTTTCCCCATGAAAACACCAACCGCACTCCTCGCAGCCCTTGCGCTGCCACTTGCCCTCCCGGCACAGACCATCCAGCCCGGCGGCAAATTGCCCGTCGAAACCAAAATCGCCCTCGTGAAGGTCGCGGGTGACCTCGTCGATCCTGTCGCCGTCGCTGGTGCACCCGATGGCAGTGGTCGCCTTTTCGTCGCCGAGCGTCCAGGCGTGATCCAGATCGTCAAAGACGGTAAGGTGAACAAGAAGCCCTTCCTCGACATCAAGGACAAGACCATCAGCTCCTTCCTCGAACTCGGGCTTTTCAGCATCGCCTTTCATCCGAAGTTCAAAGAGAACGGCCGCATCTTCTTCTGCTACTCCGATTTGTGGTTCAACGGCGCCTCCATGATCGCTGAGGTCAAAGCGAAGAAGGACAAGCCCGATCAGGCGGATATGGATAGCATCAAGGTGCTCATGCAGCTCGACTTTCCCTACTGCAATCACCACGGCGGCCAGATCGCCTTTGGTCCGGATGGCTATCTCTACATCGGCGTCGGCGACGGCGGCTGGGAAGGCGATGTCATCAGCGCCGGTCAGGATCTGCACACCCACATGGGCAAGATGCTCCGCATCGACGTGGACAACACCACGCCTGATCGCAACTACAGCGTGCCGAAGGACAATCCCTTCCTCACCCTGCCTCAGCAGATGACCCTCTTCGGCGTCACCGAGCTGGCCTTCTCCAAGATTCATCCGAAAGCCAAGCCCGAAATCTGGGCCTATGGCCTGCGTAATCCCTGGACCTTCAGCTTTGACTCCCAGACCGGCGACCTCTGGATGGCTGACATCGGTCAGAATCACTGGGAAGAAATCAACATGCAGCCCGCGGGCAGCAAAGGCGGCGAGAACTACGGCTGGAAGTTCATGTGCGGCTCCCACACCTTCCCGCTCGAGACCGAGAAGGACAATCCCCGCGTCGGCGTGCTCCCCGTCGCGGAATACAGCCACGTCGATCAAGGCATCTGCGTCATCAACATCGGCGTGAGCCGCAGCAAGGCGAATCCAAGCCTCGAAGGCACCTACTTCTGCGCCGACTGGGGCAGCGGCAAGGTCTGGGGCATCGCCAAAGGCAAAGGCGGCTACCAGATGGAAGAGCTGCTCGACCTCGACACCCCGCTGCGCCCCACCGGCAGCGGCTTCGATGAAGAAGGCAATCTCTACCTCACCCACGCCACTGCCAACTACGGCGGCCCCGTCGATCCCTACACCAGCGAACGCGGTGCTCTGTGGAAGCTCGTTCCGGCGGATAAAGTGCCCGCCGGTGCAGAGACCGCGCCGTTGCAGAAGAAGTAATTCGTTCTGACCAATACGATCAATCACAAAGCCGGGCCGCAAGGTCCGGCTTTGTTATTTGGAGCTATTTGATCTGACCGATCTTACACCCCTGCGCGGGCTCTTGCGGCTGTGGCGCAGGTTTGCCAGCAAGGAGAGCCGTGATGGCCTCGCGGAGATCATTCGTGGTGGCGGCACGTTGGCGTTTGGTGGGGCCGAGGTAGAGATCGTTGATGCGGCCTCGGTAGAAGACCTTGCCGGTGGCATCGACGAGCACGGACTCGGGCGTGAGGGTGGCTTGGAGCTGGCGGGTGAGTTGCTGGGCGGCATCGAGCAGCACGGGCGCTTTGAATTCACTCAGCGTGGCGTGCTCGATGGCCACATCGCGGGTGACCTCGGGATCGCACTCGATGAAAAAGACGGAGACCTTGCCGGAGTGATCGGCGGTGATTTGATTCATCTCTTTGACGAAGGCTTTCGTGGTGGAGCAGAAGGGCGAGACGAAGAAAAACAGGGCTGGCTTGCCGTTCTTCGCGGCCAGGGGGCTGTGACTCGTGCCGTCGATGGCCGTGAGCGTCAAATCGGCCGCGGTGGAATAGGTTGCGGCCAGGAGAAAGACGGAAAGGCGGGAGAGGAAGGTCATGCGGCTGATTTAAGGGCCGAGAGAGCCGTTTTCAACCTGCCGGATTATCGCTGGAAATGCCCCCCCTTCTCGCCCACTTAGGCGGCCCATGCCTTTCCCTCGCCTCCTCCTGCTCCCGGCCTTCGTCGCATCGCTCGCGATGGCGCAGCCGGTGCCGGAACTCGCCAACCCGCCGGGCAAGCCCACGCTCGATCAGTTGAAAAACGCCGCGCTGGAGGCCGAAACGCGGCTGCCTGCGGCCCAATCGACCCCGCAGAACTACTTCGAGATCAGCGATGCCCAGCGCCAGCGCCTCACGCAGATGCTGCCACGCACCCTTTTGAAGCTCTCACGCCGTGAGCGACTGCACATCGTCGTCATCGGCGATGGCATGCTTGAAGGGGCCAAAGCGTCCGGTGATGCCGATCCGCTTCTCGCCGCCTTTCCCGGTGCCTTTGCCAAGCTTCTAGCCACCCAGTTTTACTTCACTGGTGGCGTGCGCATCGCCCGCCCAGGCTCCAGCTACGCCCCCAAAGAACGCACGGTGATGGGCCCGGAGATCGTGCTGCAGCCCATCCAGGCCTCCAGCATGGTGCAGGCCACCGCCGCACTCACCAGCGAGGGTTTTCGCGGTTTGCCGGATCTCGTTCTCGTGTCGCTGGGGTTTGAGGATGCACTTACCGGCACGCCACTGAGCGATGTGAAAAGCGGGCTGCGTGGTGTGATCGGTGCCGCGAAGGCCAAACGAATCGAGGTGCTCGTCACCGGGCCGATGCTCCAAGCTGCCGAGCCTGCCGAGGCCAGCCTCGCCATCACACGAGGCGTCTCCAGTGTGCTGCGGGAAGTGTGCGAGGAGGAAAAAGTCCTCTTCTCCGATCTCGGTGATCTCTCCCGCCTCATCGCTCCGCCACCGGATCTCGCGGAGGCGTATCGTAGTTTTCCAGTGCTAGCTCGTCAGTATCAGTCCCGCCTCCACGTCGAGCCAGAAGGCAGTGTCTCGCTGGCTACCACTGAGCTGCATCAAGCGATGGGCGACATCGTGTTTCAAGATGTGATGGACGGCGTGCCCGCTGTTCCGTGGCTGGTGCAAAACGTGAGTGGCACGGCCGATGGCCCCGGCAAGATCAAGCTCACCGCCGAGGTGCGAAATGGGGGAAAAGCGCCGCTCCGCCTCACCGTGCTGCCTTTGCCCACCGCCACGGCCAAGCCGCAGGATGCCAGCCCCGAGCTCACGCTGGCGGCCGGCACCAGCCACACGATCTCCATCACCTACTCGATCTCGGCCTCTGCGGATGAATCTGACCTGCGCCTGCCCTTGCTGGTCATCTCCGGCAGCACCGCCCGCATTCATGATCTGACGCTTCCCGTGATGCCGCTGGCCGTGGAGGTCAAATCACGCACGACCTTCAACCACGAAGGCATCTTCACGCCCGGCATCGAATTGCTCAACACAGGCAAAGACAAGCTCGCTGGCTCTTGGAACCTCGAATTCGGCAGCCAGAAGCTCAATGGAAAGCTCGACCTCGCTCCCGAAGGCCACGAGGTGCCCGAATTGAAGCTCGACCTCGCTTTGAAGGCGGATTCGCCCGTGCGCCAAAAACGCCCGCTCACCTTCCAAATCGACGCCGGAGGTCAAAAACAAGATTTCAGCCGCCAAATCGAAATCGTGCGCAACATCGGCCTCAAGCAAGCCATCCCGCTCACTGCGGCGGATGGCAAAGAGAGTGCCGTGAAGCTCACCTTCGATGCCGATGGGCAAAAACTCTTCGTTACCTGTGATTTAAACGGCCTCGACCTCGTGGAGGATGGGGATAGCGGCTACGCCTTTGCGGCCACGCTGCATCTCGATGCCCGCCGTTACGGCCAGCGCCTCACGCCGGGTGCCACCGCAGGCATCCGCATCCATGGCAAAGCCGCCGATGGTGAAGCTCAGATCGAAAAACTGGCCGTGTGGACCTTTGGCACCGGCTACGCCGCGAACTACGACGAGAAAGAGATCAATGCCACGCTCTCCAGCACGCCCGATGGCCTCCGCCGTCTCACCATCGCCCTGCCGCGCAGTTACCTCTACGATCACGAGTGGGCGCTCAACAATGGCAACAGCCAGCTCGGCGTAAACTTCACCCTCCGTGCCGCTGGCCGCAGCCTCTTCCTCACCTCCTCCACGCGTCACCCGGATGACGCCGAATCTCTCGCCGTCCTCGAACTCACGGATAAGCCCACGCTGCGGGCCACCGTGCGAGTGGAATAGCGGATGGCATTGCTCAGGTGAGCCCCATGAATGCTCTGCCCACACTCACGGAGATCGAAGCTGCGAAGTCACTCATCCGACCGCACATCCGCGAGACGCCCGTCTATCGCTGGCCGCTGCTCGAATCCGGCATGGGATGTGAACTGTGGCTGAAGCATGAAAACCACACGCCCGTGGGGGCATTCAAAATCCGTGGAGGGCTGGTGTATCTCGACGAGCTGAAACGCCGCGAGCCGCAGGTACGCGGCGTGATCGCAGCCACCACGGGGAATCACGGACAGTCGATCGCTTTCGCGGCGCGGGAGAATGGCCTGCGGGCGGTGATCGTGGTGCCTCATGGCAATAACCCGGAGAAAAATGCCGCCATGCGTTCGCTCGGTGCGGAACTGGTGGAGCATGGTCGCGAGTTTCAGGAGGCGCTGGAGCATTCTCGCGTGCTGGCGGAGCAGGAAGGCCTGCATGCCGTGCCTTCGTTTCATCCTTGGCTCGTGCGTGGTGTGGCCACGTATGGTCTGGAACTCTTTCGCAGCGTAAGCGGGCTGGAGGCGGTGTTCGTGCCGATTGGTCTTGGCTCCGGCTTTTGTGGCCTCGCCGCAGCTCGCGAGGCGCTCGGGCTAAAGACCAAACTCATCGGCGTGGTCTCCGAGCATGCCCCCGCGTATGCGCTGTCGTTTCAGCACCAAACATGGATGGAGCAATCCAGCACCACCCGCGTGGCAGAAGGTGTGGCCTGCAAAACACCGAATCGCGAGGCGCTCGATCTCGTGCTCCAGCATGCGCATGAAATCATCACCGTGAATGATGACGAGGCCGTGCAGGCCATGCGCGAGATTCTTTCCGCCACCCATAACATCGCCGAAGGCGCCGGTGCCCTCGCCTATGCCGCCCTGAAAAAGCATCGCGAATCCTGGCAGGGCCAAAAAGTGGCCTGCGTGCTCACCGGCGGAAACGCCAGCCTAGCAATGATCCGCCAAGCGCTGCAATGATATGCCGCCCTTCGTAGGCCGGATGTGTTCAGCGAGAAAAACTCCGCCAACAGACCCAACTCCATCGCCGAACTATCCGGCTGGCTTGGAGGCGTGCGCAGGCCATTGCGCACTTGCAAGCCACCCACAGCCGGATAATTGGGCGATGGCTATCGAAGATGATGCGACACGTTTTCCGCCCAACACATCCGGCCTACATCACGCCGCGAGAAGTCTCCTTCCACTCTCAGCACAAGCTCTGCATCTCACGCAGCTTTGAGTGGGCCGCGCCGCGTTGCAGAAGCTCCTCGGCAAAGGCTTTGCCAGCCTCTAGGCTTTCGCGAAGGCCGGTGATGACGAATCCAGCGCCCGCATTGAGCACGGCGATGTCACGCTTCGGACCTTGGATGGTTCCAGCGAGGATGCCTTCGAGAATGGCGGCGTTTTCACCAGCTTCACCACCGATGAGATCATCGACCTTGGCCGCAGGAAAGCCGAGCTGCTGCGGATCGAGCTGGGTTTCATCGAGCTGACCGCCTTTGACTTGGCAGATGTCATTCACGCCGAGACTGGAAAGCTCGTCCATGCCGCGACCATCCCCCGTGCTGCCATGCACCACCCAGGCACCTTTTCGTCCAAGCTGAATCAAAATCTCGCCAAAGGTGCGAGTGAGCTTCGGATCAAAAACCCCCACAAGTTGGTAATCCGGGCGTCCAGGGTTCAAAAGCGGCCCGAGCATGTTGAAGATGCTGCGCTGACCTTCAGCGGCGAGTAGCTTGCGGGCCTCGGCGACGGCTTTGAAGGCCGGGTGATACAGCGGGGCAAAGAAGAAGCCGAGTCCGGTCTTTTCAATGCCTGCCACCACCTTCTCCTTGGGCAGGTCGATCTTGATGCCAAGCGCTTCCAGCACATCCGCACCACCCGCCTTCGAGGTGATGCCGCGATTGCCATGCTTCGTCACGCACACGCCGCCCGCAGCCAGGATGAACATCGCCGTGGTGGAGACATTGAAGAGATGAAGCTGATCGCCGCCCGTGCCTACGACATCCAGCATCGGCCCCGGCAGCTTCGAACGATCCAGCCCAGGATCGACGGCGAGCTTCAGGAACTCGTTCACGAAGGCCGCGATCTCCGAAGGCGTCTCGCCCTTCTTCGCCAGCGCCCGGAGGAAGTCCGCCTTCAGCGCCGATTCAATCGCAGGATCGACCAATTGCGACGCCGCCGCTGTGATCTGGGCGGCATCGAGGGGCGTGTGTTCGAGGAGCTGGCGGGTGAGCGTCTGCATGGGGCCGCGAGTGTGGCAGGGAGGCGGATTTTGGCAATGACGAGCATCTTCCGAATCCGTTGCGGCAGGAAGCCTCTTGCAGGCGGGTGATCGCGAGCGAAGAGCCACTTGCTCATGTCCCAAACTGCCACCTCCTCTCTCGCTCCTCTCTCGCTCATCCTCACGCATCCCGGCGGAGCGCATAAGGATGAACTCCTCGCCTGCTGCCTGCTCGCCGCCGTTCACCGCGTGCCCATCGTGCGTCGCGAACCCACCGCCGATGATCTCGCCGATCCCACCATCGCCGTCGTGGATGTGGGCGGCGAGCATGCCCCGGAGCGGAGCAATTTTGATCACCATCAATTCCCCGCCGATCATCCACCCGTGTGCGCTTTGAGCCTCGTGATGCAGCACCTCGGCATTTATGAGGATGCCCGGCAGTTCTGCGATTGGCTGGAGCCAGCCGAATGGTTCGATACGCGTGGCCCCAATGTGACCGCCAAATGGCTCGGCGTATCTCGCGACACGATGAACAAGCTCAACTCGCCCATCGACGTCACTCTGCTGCGCCGTTTTGCCAAAGCCAAGCGTCTGGAGCCCGGCGAGCCGCTCTGGGAGATGATCAGTTACATCGGCGAGGACCTCTTGGAGTATCTGCGAGAGCTGCGAAACCGCCTCGATCACCTCGCCCAGCACGCCGAGCTGTGGAGCTTCGAGGACCACGAGGTCCTCTTCCTCCCCCGCACCGATCCCATGCCCGATGAACCTTCCGCCGGCATCGGCCGTTACCTTGAAGGCATCGGCAAGAACACCCGCGTGGCCGCTCTCATCTACCCCGACCGCCGAGGCGGAGGTTACGGCCTCTCCCGCCACAACGACGATCCGCGTTACGACTTCACCCTCATCGAGAAGCAGCCCGATGTGCATTTTGCCCACGCCCGTGGCTTCGTCGCCAAAACCTCCGCCTCAGGGCTCCCTCGCCTGAAGGAACTCCTCAGCCTCGCAAAAACCCAAAACGCATCCGCATGAGCCGCTACGCCAGTGATCAGGAAGTCGTCCAGTTCTTCGCCTCCCACGGCATCGTCGTTAGCGAGGTGCATCGCCTCGGCATGACGCGTCATTTGAAGGTCCAAGGCCAGCCCGTCACGCTGCCCATGCCCGCCAGTCCCGATGAATGCCTGCGCATCGTGCGGGCCTGCATCGCCAGCCTGGAAGGCAAAAGATAGAACAAAGCCAGATGACAGCCTGACCGTGCGTTTTGGCACTCCCGCCATGAAACGCCTTCTTCTCGCCCTCAGTCTCCTCTCCAGCCTCCAGGCCCAAACCACCGCCCCCGCCGCCAAACCCGATCCCAAGCCCAAGATCCTGCCCACGCTCGCCAATGTGGCTTACGGCACGCATGAGCGTCAGGTGCTCGATTTTTACAAGGCCACCTCGGACAAGCCCACGCCGCTTCTCTTCTTCATCCACGGCGGCGGCTGGGTGAATGGCGATAAGGCCAATCCCTCTGAACTGGCTGCCTGCCTTGCCGCAGGCATCTCCGTCGTCTCCATCAACTACCGTTACTCCACCCTCGCGCATCAGGCCGGCGTCATGCCACCCGTGCAATGGCCGCTGGAGGATGCCGCGAGGGCTTTGCAATTCGTCCGCAGCAAGGCTGCGGAATGGAACATCGATAAACCACGCATCGGAGCCAGCGGCGGCAGCGCCGGAGCTTGCAGCAGCCTCTACCTCGCCTTTCACGACGACATGGCCGATCCGAAAAGCAGCGATCCCATCGCCCGTGAATCCACCCGCCTCTGGTGCGCCGCCGTCAATGGTGCCCAGACCTCCCTCGATCCCAAACAGCTCATCGAATGGACCCCCAACAGCCGTTACGGCGGTCACGCCTTCGGCTTCATGGACCCCAATGACAAAGCCACGCGTGACAAACGCTTCGCCGAGTTCCTCGCCAAACGTGAGAGCGTGCTGAAGTGGATCCAAATGTACTCCCCCTACGAACTCGTCAGCCGCGACGATCCGCCTGTGTATCTCAAATACAACGACACCCCTGCCCTCGGCCAGCCGCAGAAAGACCCCACCCATACCGTGAACTACGGCGTGAAGCTCCAAGAGCACTGCCACGCCAACGGCACCACCTGCGAACTCAACTACCCCACCGCCCCCGAGGTCAAACACCCCAGCATCGCCGCCTTCCTCATCGCGAAGCTCAAGCCGTGAGCACTGACACGCAAAAGAAAGTGGCGCAGGCTTCATCGCAAACCCTGCGATCACGGACTTCTGTCGCTCTTGTCGCCAGTCATGAGTTGTTGCGACGGAGAGGGAACACTTTCTCACCCGCATCTCAACCAAGCCCCACGGCATCACGCACCCGGGCGAGCGTCTTGCGAGCTACGGCACGAGCTTTCTCGGCACCTTCGGCGAGGACACGATCGACGTAAGCTGGATCGGCGGTGATGGCGGCGCGTTTCTCGCGGAAGGGGGCAAAGAAATCACTCGTGGCTTGGAGGAGGCGCTTTTTGAAGTCGCCATAGCCGACACCGCCGTTCAGGTGGTCCTGCACCATTTGATCGTAGTCGGCCGGTGAAGCGACGAGTTTATACAAAGCGAGGATGGAGGAGCCTTCGACGGCTTTAGGAGACTCGACGGGCGTGCTGTCCGTCTTGATGCCCATGATCTTCTTTTTGAGCGCGGCAGGCTCTTCGAAGAGCTGGATAGTGTTGTCGTAGCTTTTGCTCATCTTTTGCCCGTCGAGACCGGGCACCACGGCGGTGTCTTCGCGGATGCGGGGCAAGGGAAGCTTCAGGAGACCTTCGCCAAAGGTCTCGTTCATCTTGATGGCGATGTCGCGAGTGACCTCGACATGCTGTTTTTGATCTTTACCGACGGGAACGACATCCGCGTCGTAGATGAGGATGTCCGCCGCCATGAGCACGGGATAGGCGAAGAGGCCGTGGGAGGGCTTGATGCCATTGGCGACCTTGTCTTTGTAGCTGTGGCAACGCTCCAGCAGGCCCATGGGCGTCACGGTGGAAAGGATCCACGACAGCTCACAATGCTCCGGGACATCGCTTTGACGGAAAAAGACGCTCTTCGCCGGATCGAGGCCGCAGGCGAGGAAGTCGATGGCGAGATCTCGCACATGCGAGCGAAGCAGTTTCCCATCATGGATGGAGGTGAGGGAATGGTAATCCGCGATGAAGTAATACGCTTCACCTTCCTCCTGGAGGTGCAGAGCGGCCTGCATCATGCCGAAGTAATTGCCGATGTGAAGTCTGCCGCTGGGTTGGAGGCCGGAAAGGATGCGCATAAGGTTTGGGAAAGGTATCAGGAGGCCGGGTGCCTCCCCACTTCAACAATCAGCAATCCTTGTTCGTCAATCGTCAATCCATCACGAGGCAGATTGACGATTGCTGATTGTCGAAGGGACGGAAGAGAAAGTGGCACAGGTTTGTAACCTGTGCTGTCGGAGGGAATCGGGTGCGAGTGAGATAAAATCGTTCTTCACCTCACCCGCAGGGGCCGAACAGGTTGCAAACCTGTTCCACTTTCCTCGCCTCGCGACGGCATGGTCACGGATTCGATCAGTTGATCGGCTTGATGAACAAATCCTTGTAATACACGACGCTCTTCGGGTCGTGGGCCTGGATGGCCATGGTGCCTTCGGTGAGCTTGCGGCCGGGCATGCCCTTCAGGGCGGTGGCGGGGTCCCAGCCTTCCGGCTCGGTCCAGTCGGTGGTGACTTGGCCATTGATGGAGATGGTGATGTGCTTGCCTTCCACTTTGATGCTGTAGTCGAACCACTCGCCATCGCCCACGGGAGCGGTGTTGAGCACGTCTTTGACCGCGTAGAGGCCGCCGGTCTTCTTGGGGTCTTTGTGCGCGGTGCTGTTCACCTGGCACTCGTAGCCTTTTTCCGGCCAGTCCTTGTCCTGGTAGGCGGTGTGGATGTAGAGGCCCGAATTGCTGCCTTCCATGTGCTTCACCTTGGCTTTGAACTCGAAGCTGGTGAACTTCGCCTCGCCAGTGGGGCCGGTGTAGAAAAGGTGGGCACGGCCATTGCTGACCTTGATGGTGCCATCTTCGACGGCAAAGCTGCCGGGCGTTTCTTCGTTCGACTTCCAGCCGGTGAGGTCCTTGCCGTTGAACATGGAGGTCCAGCCGTCGTTATCAGCGGCGGAGGAGACGAGGGTGAGGGCCGCGAATGCGGCGAGGGTGAGTTGTTTGAGCATGGTGAGGGCCGCTTTTAACGCGAGGCCGCCAGCGTGTCTAGGCGGTGTTTTTGGCCTGATGGTGGAGGAAGCGCACCGAGGCAGACAGTATTGCTTCGCACTCAAAAGGCAGGGTAAACCCACGCCGCGAGTTCAAAATCTCGGTGGCAAAGCAACATTTTGTCGGAGATAAAGCAGCTGACAAGGCAACGCTTTTGTCGATAAATCCCCTGTTCTGCAAGAAATGAAGACTCTAACGACACTCACAGCAATTGGGTCGCTTTGCGGAGCAATCATGACTCTGGCGGACGAAGTCGTGAGGCCTGATCCATGGAAGACCAAAGAATACAGCGTTTTGGCTGTTGAAGGACGTTTTGCCGCATACATTGGAATAGCACCGCTCATCCTCGATTCGAAGCTAAGAGATAAGAGCCCCAAGACCTATCTTGAAGCCATAGAGGCTTTCGGACCGGCATTCACCTCACGCCTTTCATCCGTAGGGACGTGGGAATGGCACTTTGATGACGGCATGATCTTCCGCGTGCATCCATCGTGGAGTGGGCCGCTCTCGCAGCCAGTTGCACTCAAGCTTGAGCCGACTTACCGCCAGGCTATCTCCGCAAACAAATCGGAGGCAGAACAAGACGGCTCTGAGCAACCCGCTACCCGCCCCGAGTCGAAGTCGGAGTGTGACGACAAACCTCAACCTGAAGCGGAGGGGCGCTCCCGGTAGCGGGTGCCAGGCCTCGACGTGCAACGGACAAAGAACGGCTGCGTCACGGCATGCGGCATGACTCTTGGCGCCGATTTCACCTCCTCCCGAGCGCCCCAAAACCTGATTTGCGCCGGCCGGGAGGCACGCTAAGGAACGCGCCCCATGAAAATCCTCGTCACAGGCAAAGGCGGCCGCGAGCACGCTCTCCTCACCGCTCTCAGCGAATCGCCGCAGAAGCACGAACTCTTCGCGTATCCCGGCAGCGATGCCATCGCCACCCTGGCGACTCGCGTGGACGTTCCCGGCCTGCCGGAGCTGATCACCTGGATGAAAACGAACACCATCGACCTCTGCGTGGCGGGTGAGGAGGCGCTGCTCGTCAAAGACGCGGGTCTTTCCAATCTCTGCGCCGAGGCGGGCATCCCGTGCTGGGGACCGCGCAAAGAAATCGCCCAGCTCGAAGCCTCGAAGGGCTTCGCGAAGTTGTTTTTGCAGCGTCACGGCATCCCCACCGCCGATTTCACCCTCTGCACGACGGCGGCGGAAGCCAAGGCCGCGCTCACCGAGGTGCCCATCGTGCTGAAATTCGACGGCCTGGCCGCTGGCAAGGGCGTGGCCGTTTGCACGACCAAGGAAGAGGCAGAGCAATTCATCGACGAAGTGATGGAGCAGCGCTGTTTCGGTGCGGGCGATCTGCTCGTCGAAAAATGCCTCACCGGTCCTGAGATCTCCGTTTTCGCCTCCGTCTGCGATGATGCCTATCAAATCCTGATGCCGGCCCGCGACTACAAACGCATCCGCGACAACGACGAAGGCCCCAACACCGGCGGCATGGGTGCCGTGGCTTCGCTCGAACTCGCCGACGCCGCGCTCATGCAGCGCATCGAAGACGAGATCGTGCGCCCCACCGTGCAGGGCATCCGCAAGGACGGCCTCACCTACCGTGGCTTCCTTTACTTTGGCCTCATGCTCACGCCCACCGGACCGCAGATCATCGAGTACAACTGCCGCTTCGGCGATCCCGAGGCCGAGGCCGTGCTGCCGATGGTACGCGGCGATTTCGCGAACTACGTCTTCGAGGCCGCGAAAGGCACGCTGAAGCCTGATTTGATCCAGTTTGCCCCCGGCTGGAGCATCTGCCTCATCTCGGCGAGCGCTGGTTATCCCGCCTTGTCACGCCATGGCGATGTCATCAGCGGCCTGGAAGCCGTGAGCGGTGCCCGCGTGTATCACTGCGGCACGAAACGGAACGCCGCAGGCCAGTTTGAGACGAATGGCGGTCGCGTGCTCGCCATCGTGGCCCAGGGCGGGACTCGTCATGAAGCTCGTGACAAAGCCTACGCCGAGAACACGAAGGTGACCTTTGACGGACTGCAACGCCGCTCGGACATCGGCACGAAGAATTTCGAGTGAGCCCTGGCTCTTGCTAATCTCCCGCATTCTGGCGAATGCGCCTACACCGCACCTCGTAGGCTCGTTCGCCAGAGACTGTGTCAAAACAGCTTCAAGCAGTTTTCAGCGGTGGGTGGGCGGAGAGTTTTTCGGTGTGGGCTGCATCCGTAATGCCCTCACCAGTTCCGACAT
>JBILVU010000138.1:0-14512 GCA_044370285.1 Prosthecobacter sp. | reverse complement strand
AAAATCGAAACCATCAGCCTTACCATGCGCGATGCCATCAAGCTCACGTCACGTCATCTTGGTCGGGATTACCGCCTCACCGGTGTCTATGGCGAGGTAGTGAAGGAGATTCTTGCATGATGATCTCAAGCCATCAGAGACAAAAAGATGAGAGACAAAAATATCCATCTTTCTGTCTCCAATCCTTTTGTCGTCTCATGAAACACATCGTCTCGCACCTCATCGCGTTCGCATGCTTTGTTTCCGTGGCTGTTTCTGCGGCGGAGCCTGATGGCGCGGCGTTCTTTGAATCACGCATCCGGCCTGTGCTGGTGATGCACTGCTACGAATGCCACAGCGCGGAGAAGACCAAGGGCGGCCTGCGGCTGGATTATCGCGGGGGTTTTGAAAAGGGCGGCGAGAGTGGTGAATTGGTAAATGCGAGTGCACCTGACAATAGTCTGCTGTTGCAAGCCATCCGCCACGATTCAAAAGACCTGAGAATGCCGAAGGGGGCCGACAAGCTGCCCGATGGCGTGATCGCTGATCTCACTCGCTGGGTGAGCATGGGCGTGCCGGGTTTGTCGGAGAATCCGCCGAGCGCGCAAGCTGCTGCCACCGAAGAATGGCAGGCCAAACTGGCCAAGCGTCGCGCTCACTGGGCCTGGCAGTCGGTGCACAAGCCAACGGTGCCGAAGCTGGCGGCGCACCCTGTGGACAGCTTCCTCATGGCGAAGATGCAGGAGAAAGGCCTGGAACCCGCGGCTCCGGCATCGTCCGCCGCCTTGCTGCGCAGGCTGAAGTTCACTCTCGTGGGCCTGCCGCCGACGGAAGAGGAGATGGAGGTGTTTGCTGGGGATGTCTCATCGTCTCCCCATCCGATGGTCTCCCCATCGACGACCGCAGCCCTCATCGACCGTCTTCTCCAGAGCCCGCAGTTTGGCGAGCACTGGGCTGCGTATTGGCTGGATTTGATGCGCTTTGGCGAGACGGGCGGCTATGTGCGCGATTACCCGATCCCTCAGGCTTGGCGTTATCGCGACTATGTGATCCGCGCCTTCAATGCGGATGTGCCGTATGACCGTTTCGTGCAGGAGCATGTGGCGGGCGACCTGCTTCCGCCGCGAATCAATGCCTCGATGAAGATCAATGAGTCACCGCTCGGCACGGGCTTCATGCGACTGATGGAGGTTTCTTCGACGGCCTCGGACGTGGCGCTAGAGGAGGCGCAGATTATGGAAAACCAGATCGATACGCTGGCGAAGGCTTTCCAAGGCCTCACCGTCTCCTGTGCTCGATGCCATGACCACAAGTTCGATGCGATCTCGACGGCGGATTACTACGCGCTCTTCGGGACACTCGCCAGCTCGCGGCAGAGCCAGGTGATCATCGATGCACCAGAGGTGAAGGACAACGGGATGGCGGCCATGCAATCCGCCAAGCAGCAGATGAAAAGTCGTCTGCTCACGCTGTGGAAAGACGATGTGAAAAATGAGGCAGCGGCCATGCAAAAGTGGCTGCAAGCCGGACCAGGCAACAAACCAAACAAGGCGACCTTCTGGGGCCGCGTGCTGCTGCGGGAGAAAGTGGATCGCGCTGACCCGGGGCACCTTTTCACAAGCATCTCCCGAATGCCTGCGAACGAGCGTTTGGAAAAAGCGGCTGCTTCATGGCTCAACGAGCAGCGGCGTGAGTCCGCCGCCCGCGAGGTGCGTAACCGGAACAAGTTCAAGACCACGGCGGATTTTCGCGAGAGCGATGCTGGTTGGTTCCTCTCGGGTGTGCAGCCAAGCACGGTCTGGAGTGGTGGCAGCGATTTCACGCTGATGCCGGAGGGCAAGGAGTTGGTCGATCGTTTCGTGACCCCCGGCCTCAGCTCGGATCGGTTGACCCGCAAACATGGCAGCATCGCTCGTTCGACCGATTTTTCGCTCGGCACGCAGTTCGTCAGCCTTCGTGTGGCGGGTGGTTCGTCGGCGCATGTGCGGCTGATTCAAAACAACTTCCAGCAGATGGAGAACATCGCTCACGCGAACAAAGTGCGGCACTTTGATTCACGCTTTCCCACCTGGGTGACGGTGCCTGTGGGGCATCAGGCGAGCTGGCAGGGACGCCGCTCGTATTTGGAAATCCTAACCAAGGATGATGCGGCCCATTTCCGCCGTTCCGATGAGGGCAACAAACCTTATCAACTCGTGGTCAATGACGCGACTGGTCGCTCGTGGTTCGGCGTGGATCAGATCGTGGAGCACCAGACTCCAGGAGCGCCCGAGAATGAGCTGCACCTGTCGCTGCGTCTCGCGCCTGCGAGTTCAGAGTGGAACGCGGAAGGTCTCGCGGCTCACTGGCGCAAGGAATGTGATGCCGCGCTGGATCGCTGGGGCCGCAATGCGGCGAACGCCGATGAGGTGGACCTCTTGAATTGGCTGCTGGAACACGGTGCTTTGCGCAATCAATTGGAACAACTGCCCGGCGATATGCAAAAGCTCGCGGAGCAGTATCGAGCGCACGAATCCGCAGTGCCACGGTTCCAGCGTGCCTCGGCCATCGTGGCGGAGGGCACAGGTTTTGATTCTCCCGTGCATCGTCGCGGCTCGCCAGATTCGCTAGGGGAAAAGGCTCCGCGCCGTTTCCTCGAAGTCATCCACGGTGCCGAAGGTTACACCACTGGATCGCAGGCGCGGCTGGAGCTCGCCCACGACCTCACTTCGACGCAGAATCCGCTCACCGCTCGCGTCATGGCGAACCGCGTGTGGCGCTGGATCTTCGGCCAGGGACTCGTGGCCACCGTGGACAACTTCGGCGTGATGGGAGAAGCGCCCAGCCATCCCGAGCTGCTCGATTACCTCGCTAACTATCTCGTCGAGCATGATTGGTCGATGAAAGCCTTGATCCGTCATCTCGTGACGAGCCGGGCCTTCCAGGCGCAAAGCATCGCCTCCGCCAAGGCGCAGCAAGTGGATCCCGCCAACCGACTCCTCTCGCACATGCCGGTGCAGCGCCTGCGTGCCGAAGCGGTGCGCGATTCCATCCTCGCGGTCTCTGGCACGCTGGATCAAACGATGTTTGGCTACACCGGGCCAGCGAACCAGAGCGAAAGCGCTGCCGTGGCCAATCCGAAGCTGAGGCGTGGTGTTTACCAATACATCCGACGCGAGGCGCTTGATCACATGATGATCATGTTTGATGCGCCGGAGCCATCCCGCACGCAGGGCGACCGCGAGACCAGCAGCGTGCCCGGGCAGTCGCTGCTCATGCTGAACAGCGCTCTGGTCCACGAGCAAGCCACCGCCTGGGCCGCGAAGGATATGAAGCTCCGCAAAGGATACTCGACCGAGCAACGCATCGAGCATCTCTTTGCCAAGGCGCTAGGCCGCCAGCCCTCCGCGCAGGAGGTGCAGTCGCTCGTCGAGTTCATCGACGACCAGGCCGAGGCCTACGCTCTCCCGCCCGCCGCGCGTGGCTCGGACCAGCGGCTCTGGGCGGACCTTTGCCACGTCCTCATCAACGCCAAAGAGTTCCTCTACATCCCTTGATCCGCCATGCAGCCTTCACCACCTAGCCGTCGATCCTTCCTGCAAACCAGCGCCTCTGGCTTTGGCTGGCTCGCCCTGCAATCTCTCTTGGCAGACCGCTCCTTCGGCTCGCAAGTGCAGCTCACCACACCTCACCTCGCACCGAAGGCAAAACGCGTTGTCTGGTTCTTCCTCGACGGCGGCCTCTCGCATCTCGACAGCTTTGATCACAAGCCGCGCCTCAATCAGGATCACGGCAAGCCGCTGCAGATTGCTGGCAAAAAAGAGGACATCACCGGACGCACCACCAATGCCATCCTCGGCAGCCCCTTCTCCTTTCAGCGCTACGGCAAGTGCGGAAAGATGGTGAGCGATCTCTTCCCTCACATCGGCTCCTGCGTGGATGACCTCACGTTTCTCCATGGCGTGCACGGGCCGTCCCCCGATCACGAGAGCGCCATCGGCATGCTCCACGGCGGCTCGCTTTTGCAGGGCTTCCCCAGCGTCGGCTCGTGGGCGCACTACGGCCTCGGTTCGGAAAATCAGAACCTGCCCGGCTTCGTCGTCATGGGCTCTCGGAAGCGCATGTATCGCACCAATGGATTCCTGCCGCCGGTCCATCAAGGATCGCCCTTTTTCCAGGACCCCGCCCGGCCTCTGGCCGACCTCGTGATGGCGGAGAAGATCAAATCGCTCCAGCAAAACAAGATGCGGACGGTGGGGCAGCTCGACCGCGACTTTCTGAAATCCTCCGCGCAGAATCAGATCATCGAGGCCGCGATCTCCAACCACGAAAAAGCCTACGTCATGCAAGATGCCGTGCCCGAGGCGACCGATCTCACCAGGGAGACCGCTACCACCCTCGCGCTCTACGGCGTGGGCACCGGGCAGAAGGAAACCGATGAGTTTGGCCGACAATGCCTCGTCGCTCGGAGGTTACTCGAGCGCGGCGTTCGCTTCATCGAGATCGTCAGCAACGGCTGGGACCAGCATGGCGATCTCCAGAACCTGCACGCCAAAAACGCCCGTGCCATCGACCGGCCCATCGCTGGTCTCTTGAAGGACTTGAAAGGCCGCGGCCTCCTGGAAGACACGCTCGTCGTCTTCGCCACTGAGTTTGGCCGCACGCCCAACACGGAAGGTGGCGGCACTAAACCAGGCCGCGACCATCACCCCTGGGGCTTCACCATTTGGATGGCCGGCGCAGGTCTGCGTCCCGGCACCAGCCACGGCATGCTCGACGACTTCGGCTACTTCCCCGTCGAAGGAGCCGTCGATATCCACGACATCCACGCCACCGTCCTTCACCTCCTCGGCATCGACCACGAGCGCCTCACCTACCGCTACTCCGGCCGTGATTTCCGCCTCACCGACGTGCATGGCAAACTCGTGAAGGAGATCCTCGCGTGAGCGATCACCAAACCAATAGGCAGAAGAATGGGGGCAAAAGAATGAAGAGCCTGATTCTCCTGCCCCCATTCTCCTGCCTACCGGCCTTTCGAATCCAACCATGAGACTTCTTCTCTTCCTACTCCTCACCACATTCGCCCACGCCGAGGAGCGCTACCTCCTCGCGGCGGACACGCAGGTCATTGAAATCAATCGTGCAGGCAAAGTGCTCGCGGTTTGGAAGCATCCCGGCCACGGCGGCATTTATGATGCAGCTCGACTACCGGACGGTGGCATCGCGTATGCACATCGGGGTGGCTTAGCGGTGTTTGATGCGGCGAAGAAGCTCATCATGGAGCACAAGGCCGTCGCAGGCCCCAAAGGTGCGGAAGCGAACAGCGTGGCCGTGCTGGAAGGCGGCAGGAAGTTCGCGCTCATGGACAGCGGCGTGAATCAGATCCGCATCGTCGATCAAAGCGGCAAGGTGGTGAGCGAGACACCACTGCCGGATCTCAAGGACGATCCGCTGCACTTTCGCTATCG
Organism: Prosthecobacter sp.; assembly: GCA_044370285.1. Lineage (GTDB taxonomy): Bacteria > Verrucomicrobiota > Verrucomicrobiia > Verrucomicrobiales > Verrucomicrobiaceae > Prosthecobacter. Next base: position 9,086 of record JBILVU010000138.1, on the reverse strand, counting down.
CATGATTCGTGAAGTGCCGGGTGCGAATGCTTTCTGGGTCGGCCAATACGGCCGCAAAACGGTGCTGAAAGTCGAAACAGGCACGGGCCGCGTGTTGCAAAGCATTCCGCTCGATCCGCTGCTGAAGCCATCGCCCACGGTGAAGAAGGCTTTTGCCACCTTGCAGGCCAAAGACGGCTCGCTGTGGGTCGCCACATCGACGGGATGCCAGTTGCTGCACGTGGATGCGGTGGGCCAAAAAATCGGCTGCTGGACCACCGAAGACCTCGGCCTGCAATGTCGCTACCTGCTCGGCATGTCGCGTCTGGCCAATGGCAACCTGCTCATGGCCTGCGGGGATTATCACATGCAGAAAGCCGACGAGGGCCGCGATCTGCTGGCGGAGATTGATCCAGCCGGAAAAGTCGTTTGGAAGCTCACACGAGATCAGTTGGTGGATCAGATCGACGGCTACATCGATAAGAAAAGCGGCCTCGAAGAACTGCACATCACGAATGTTCACTTCTTTGAATCACTCACTCCAAAATCAGCCGCCACGAGCCCGATCCACCACTTCATCGACAAGCATTGCATCGACTGCCATGACGACAGCCTCGCAAAGGGCGACTTCGACATCACCGCGCTGACCTTTGATCTCAATCAGGCCGAGACACGAGGCCGGTGGACGCGAGTGTTTGATCTGATCGAAAAAGGCGAGATGCCGCCACCGGAGAAGTCCAAAGTCAGCGACGAGGAACGTAAAGCCGTCGTCTCGCAACTCAGCGCGAGCCTGCTTGCCGCCGCAAAGGCAGAAACGGCGAAAAACGGTCGCGGTCCGGTGCGGCGCCTCACGCGGGTGGAGTTTGAAAACAATCTGCGTGCGCTGCTGAAGCTGCCTGACCTCGACATCCGCGACAAACTGCCCGAAGACCGCGATGCACATGGTTTCACCAAGGTCTCTGCGCTGCTGGATATGTCGCATGTGCAGCTCGATGCCTATCTCGATGCCACCGAGACCGCTCTGCGCATGGCGATGGCGGGCACCAAGCCACCCGCTGCGCCCATAACGCAACGATTCACCGGCACGGAGCTTTTTCCAGGTCTGAACACCTTCGGCGAACGCGAGGCGATGTTCTTCGCACGCAACAATCGCATGGTGCCCATCACAGCGGCGGAGGTGAAAACGATGACACCCGAGCAGCGCCGCGATCCCAGCTTGGAGATGGCGCTCTTTCGTTCCGCCACCTGGCCGTATTTTGGCTATCCGCCTGGCTTCCGTGCCAAACAAAAGGGAGCGTATCGCGTGCGTTTTCGCGGACGAGCCGTGCGACAGGTGCGCGACTTCCGCCTCGTGCCCGCGCATGAACCCGTGGCGATGAGCTTCCGCGCCCGGCAGCCTTCAGGAGCCGATGTCTCCGGCGATGTGCGCGAGACGGGCGGCTGGATGGACCTCCAGCCCGAGGCGCGTGATTTCGAAACGACGATTCATCTCAAAGCAGGCGAGACCTTTGAATACAGTCCGCTCGGCTTACCCGTGCCCTTCATCCGCACCGATGGCGGCTTCTTCTATGATTACCCGCCGATGCCGCCGGAGGGCCATCGCGGCGTCGCGATTCAGTGGCTCGAAGTCACCGGCCCGATCAGCGATGCACAGTGGCCGCCGCCATCGCATCACGTCTTGTTTGATGAGGTGTCGATCGCCAAAGCCACCGCAGCCGATGCTGAAAAGCTCTTCCGCCGATTCGCCGCGATGGCAGCACTACGTCCGATGAGCGAGAAGGATCACCAACCCTTTTTGAAGCTCATTCAGGCCAAAATCACCTCTGGAGCCTCTTTTTCCGATGCGATGCTCGCGGGCTATCAGGCGCTGCTTTGCTCCTCACACTGCCTTTACCTCACCGAGCCTCGAAAAGACGCTCCCGATGCCCACTTTGCCATCGCGAGCCGTCTCTCGCATTTTCTCTGGAACTCGCGACCCGATGACGAACTGGCCCAACTCGCGAAAAACGGCCGTTTGCATGACAAAGCCGTGTTACGTGCGCAAACTGAGCGCCTCATCGCCGATCCGCGCTTCGAGCAGTTCGTGCGCACCTTTGCCGAAGAATGGCTCGACCTGCGCAAACTGCGCCGCGACATCCCGGACGAGCGTTTGTATCCCGAGTATCGCAAAGACGACTATCTCGTCGATTCGATGGCCCACGAGACGCAGTCCTTCCTCCGCGCCATGATTCGCGAGAACCTGCCCGCGAGCTCCGTCATCGCTGCCGACTTCACTTTTGTGAATGATCGCCTCGCCGCGCACTACGATCTGCCACGCGTCAGCGGCTCCGCCATGCAGCGCGTGACTTTGCCCAAAGGCAGCCCGTATGGCGGACTCATCACGCAAGCCGCGTTGATGAAACACACCGCCAATGGCACCACCACCTCGCCCGTCTTGCGCGGCGTTTGGATCATGGAAAAACTGCTCGGCCAGCCGCCGCCACCGCCACCGAAAAGCGTTCCCGCCGTGGAGCCTGACATCCGCGGAGCCACCACCATCCGCGCCCTGCTCGCGAAACACACCGAATCCAAAACCTGCGCCTCCTGTCACGCGAAGTTTGATCCCGTCGGCTTCGCCATGGAGAACTTCGATGTCATGGGCGCTTGGCGAGATCGCTATCGCGGCATGGAGCGCGGCGAAAAAATCACCGGCATCGATCCCGCCGGGCATCCCTACACCTACTTCGTCGGCCAGCCCATCGATGCCTCCAGCAAGCTCCCCACCGGCGAAGCCTTCAAAGACATCCACGAACTCAAACGCCTCCTCGCCGCCAACCCTCGCCAACTCGCCAAAAACCTCCTCGAACACCTCACCCTCCACGCCACCGGCACGCCCGTGGGATTCGCAGATCGCGAAGAAATCGAGGCGATCCTCGATGCCTGCGCCGCGAATGGGTTTCGTGTGAAGGACCTGATTCACGCACTCGTGCAAAGCCGCATTTTCCTTGGTTCAATACTCCAGCCATGAACTTCCCCCACATCTCCACCCCGATCCCACGCCGCCGTTTCCTGCGCGGACTCGGCGTCACGCTTGGACTGCCGCTCTTGGAGCAAAACTACGCCCGTGCGGCATCACAGACGCCTCCAAAGCGCATGCTGCTCATCTCCAACAACCTCGGCGTGCTACCCCAACATTTCTTCCCGAAGGACAAAGGCACGGGCTACACGCTCTCTCCCTATTTGAAGGAACTCGCGGCATTCCGAAGCGACTTCACCATCTTCAGCGGCCTCTCGCATCCAGCCGTCACAGGCGGCCACAGCACGGAGAACTGCTTCCTCACCGCCGCGCGCGATCCGACGCGCAGCGGCTTCCGCAACAGTATCTCGCTTGATCAATACGCCGCCGAGAAGCTCGGTCAGCAGACGCGTTTTCCGACGCTGAACCTCGGCGTGAACATCGACAAGGCCAACCGCAGCCTGTCCTGGACCCGCGATGGCGTTCTGCTGCCCGCCGAGGACAGCCCAGCGGCATTGTTTCGCAAAATGTTCATCCAAGGCGATGCCAAACAGACTGCCGCCTCGCTCAAACGCCTCCAAGATCGTGGCAGCATCCTCGACGCCGTTCGCGATGACATCAGCAGCTTCCAGCGCCAACTCGGCAGTAACGACAAAAGCCGTCTCGATCAGTATCTGACCTCCGTGCGAGAACTGGAGCAGCGACTCGCCCTCTCCGGCGAATGGGAACAAAAACCCAAACCGCAAACCAAGACCACAGAGCCCAAGGACATCGCCGACAAGGCCAAGTTCTTCCCGAAGATCCAACTCATGCTCGACATGGCCCGCCTAGCCTTCGAATCCGACTCCACGCGCATCATCACCCTCATGGTGGACGGATTCGCCACGCCTGTCTTTGAGATCGATGCACAACACCGCACCCGCGACGGCTATCACAATCTCAGCCACCACGGCCAGTCGAAAGAAAAGCTCGCCGAACTCGAAAAGGTGGACCTCCAGCAGATGCGTCACCTGCGCGATCTCCTCACTGCGCTCGCCGCCACACCCACCGCCGACTCCAAACGCCTGCTCGATCACACCATGATCCTCTACGGCAGCAACCTCGGCGATGCGAACGTCCACAACTGCACCAACCTCCCCGTTCTCCTCGCCGGTGGCGGCTTCAAGCATGCCGGGCACCTCGCCTTCGACGCCCTGCACAACAAACCGCTCTGCAACCTCTTCGTCTCCATGATGCAGAACATGGGCATCGAATCAGCCGCATTCGGCAGCAGCGGCGGAACCCTCAGCGGATTGAACCAACTCTAAAGTATGAAATTTTTCGTCATCTCACTTGTCCTCGCCACCTCAGCTTTTGCGGAGATCAAAACCGAAACCATCAGCGTGCCAATGCGCGATGGCATCAAGCTCGCCACCGATGTGTATCGCGATGATGCCGTGACAAAGGCTCCGGTTGTCCTCATGCGGACGCCTTATGATCGGACGAAAGCAAAGGGCATGGCGGAGCGATGGGCCAAGGCGGGGTATGTCGCCGTGATGCAGGATTGTCGCGGCACCCGTGCATCCGAAGGAGTGACGGCTCCCTACAACAACGAAGGCCAGGATGGTTATGACACCCTGGAATGGATTACGCGCCAGTCTTGGTGCAGCGGTCGTGTGGGCATGATGGGTGGCTCGTATGTGGGCGCGGTGCAGTGGCAGGCAGCGGCGGAGAATCCGCCCGGCCTTGCCGCGATCGCGCCGCAAGCGACGTGGAGTAGCTTTTATCGCAATCTTTATCTCGGAGGCTCCGTGCGGCTCTCGCTCATCGCCGGTTGGATCGCAGGCAACACCGCGAAACCTGAAGGTGTGAAGCCTGCGGACATGAGCGAGGCCTTGATGCGTCTGCCGCTCAGTGATGTGGATGAAGCCATAGGCTGGGACATGCCGTGGCTCGATGCCATGCTGACACATCCTGAGCCGAACGGCTATTGGACGCGTCTGGATCTCACCTCGCGTCTTCCTGAACTCCAACTCCCAGCGCTGCACGTCGTCGGCTACTACGACTTCTTTTCGCGTGAGTCCGTGGACAATTTCATGATCATGCAAAAGCAGGCGCGTGACCCAAAAATACGCCAGCAGCAGCGCCTCATCCTCGGCCCGTGGGATCACGGCAGCGTGGGCAAAACAAAAACCGGTGAAGTTGAGTTCGGTCCCGAGGCCACTGTGGACACCTTTGCGTTACAACTCGACTGGTTTGAGCGCCATCTCAAACAGGACCCCGCCGCACAAGCGAAACCCTTCCCGCCCGTGCGCTACTTCTCCATGGGCGACAACGTCTGGCGGGATGCACAAACCTGGCCACCCGAGGGCTTCACCTCGACCTCGTTCTACTTGCACTCCGATGGCAAAGCGAACACTCGCCGAGGCAATGGTCGCCTGACTCGAGAAGCAGCTACTCAAGACGAAACACCTGACACCTTCCGTGCAGATCCCGCGAAGCCCACGCCCTCCAACCCCATCACCGACGCACGCCCCATCAAAGCCGCCGTCTGGGGCCCGGTTGATCAAAGCGCTATCGAGGATCGCGAGGATGTGCTCGTTTACACCAGCGCGCCGATGACTGAGCCGCTCACCTTCGCTGGCAACGCTGAAGCCAAGCTCCACGTCTCCACGGACACCCCTGATGCCGACTGGGCCGTGAAACTCATCGACGTGCATCCCGATGGCTTCGCGCAAAACATCGCCCGCGGCATTCTGCGCGGTCGTTATCGCAACTCGCTCCTCAAACCCGAGCTGATGCAGCCCGGCAAGGTTTACGAGATCACCGTCGATCTCGCTCCCGTCGCCGCCACCATCGCCAAAGGCCATCAACTCCGCGTGGACATCAGCGGTGCAGACTTCCCGCTCTACGACCGCAACCCCAACACCGCCGAAGGCATTACCAGCAGCAAGACCGCCATCGCCACCGAGCAAGTGCATCACAAACCCGGAGCGTTGTCGCGCATCGTGCTGCCAGTGAAGTGAACGCTTTAGTCCCACCGCCGGGCTCATCCCGCTCAGTCCGCAGGTCATCACCCACTTCACTATCCGCGACGAGCGAGGCATCGAGGAAACGCAGCCCATCATCGACGACCTCGCACCGCTGTTTCACGTCCGCAAAAATGCCCCGCCGATTCTTCTCGTCACCGGCGACCGAGAAAATGAACTCATGGGCCGCTACGAGGAGTGCGCCTACTTCTGGCGCATGATGAAACTCACCGGCCACAAAGAGACCACGCTCCACGAACTCGACGGCTTCGACCACGGCAAGATGCCCGAGCCTGCCTTTCAGCTGCTGCTGAAGTTTGTGGAAGAGGCGGTGAAGAAGTGACGCGATGTCGAGTTCTCACCAGACTTGCCGTAGTCTTGGCAGACTCATGCCAGCCCCTGAATCAATCACCGCCACCTTGCTCGCCGAGCGGCTGCCGCTCACGGCGTTCTTTGCCAGCGTGACGCGGGATTTTCATCTGGCGGAAGACGTGTTTCAGGAAGTGTGCGTGAAGGCCGTGGCGCGGGCGGAGACCTTCGAGACAACGGCGCATCTGATGAACTGGGCGCGGCTTTCCGGGAAGAATCGCGCCATCGACATCCTGCGGGCGCGGGATGGGCGTTATATTGGCCTCAGCGATGAAATGCTGGCTCTGCTGGCCCAGGAGTGGCCTGATGAATCGAAGACCGATGCCATGCAGGAGGCACTGGATCACTGCATCACGCAGATAACGCCGAACAACCGCGAGTTGCTGCGCCTGCGCTACTTCGAGCGCCGCAACTGCACCGACGTGGCCGCGATCATGGGTCGCAAGATCGAAACCGTCTATCAAGCGCTCGCCCGTCTGCACAAAAATCTCGGCGACTGCATCCGCACCCGCCTTCAAACCGGCTCCGCCTCATGAACGACACCGACTTTCTCGCTCAAGCCATGCGCTACCAAGATGGTGTGCTCACGCCGGATGAAGTCATCGCTTTCGAGACCGCCATGCGTGATGATCCGGCGAAACGCCAGCTCTTTGCCGATACGCAAGTTCGCTCGATGGCGCTGCATGATCGTTTTCGGCAGGAGGCTTTCCAAAGTGGCTGCGGCTTTAGCCGCACTTCCGGAAAGAAGCGTTTCACCTGGATCACCCGTCCCATCACCGCGATGGCCGCCGGGCTGGTCATCGGCCTTTTCAGTGCATCGATTGTCTGGGCCATCTCATCGCCCAAGGCGACCACTGAGAGGCTTTTTTCGCTCCTCAACGGCTCGTTCGATGAAATGCGTCTGGAGCGCGGCTTTCCCCACCAAACAGGCTTTTGGAGCGGCGATGAAGCGGCGATCCGCGATGGCCAACTGCGCTTCATCGCCCCCGGCAGCGATTCGGGCGATCCCAATGGTCGCGCGATCTCCTGCGATGTCTTCCAACTCGTCGATCTGCGTCCGCTTCGGCACGCCCTGAGCCCGGAGGGCGATTCCGTGCTCGAACTCAGCGCCGATTTTCGCGATGGTCGTGCCCCCAACACAAAACCCTCTGTGTCCTTCTTCGGTCAGCTCTACCTTTTCTCAGGCGATCCCGGCTCGCTGCATCAAACCTGGCCGCAAAGCATCCCGGAAGCCCTCGCCAGCGGCAGTGCCCAGGTCACCACGCTCGGCTCCGATGCTAAAGGCGTGCGCACCCTCACTGCGAAGTGCCTCATTCCCGCTCAAGCCGACTTCGCCGTCATCCAAATCGCCGCCCGCCCCAATCTTCGACCTGCCAAGCTCGACGAACTGTCCGCTGATAACGTGAAGCTGACCTTGAAAACCCAACCCGCCTTGCCCGTGCGAATCGTGCAGCGCTAAGATCAGCAGTAGGCAGGAGAATGGGGGCAAGAGAATGTCTTGTCTTATTCTTCTGCCCCCATTCTCCTGCCTAAAATGCTTTGTCGAGTGTCTGAATGGTTCTCCGTATTCTCCAAGATGATCCGTCCAACCGTCCTTCTGCTTTTTGCCTCCACCGCCGTCGCTCTCGACTACCCGCACGTCACCGCCGAGCCTCAAAAGACAGGCTGGCCGCTCACAGCGGAAGAACGGGCCTATGTGGTCGATAAACCGGAGCATGATCGCCGCCCGGGTCGTGAGTCGAACAAGCACTTGCCGCAGCTTTGGCCTCAAGTGCCTAGCGCAGGCCATTTCGGTGGTGATTCGTGGCTGAAGCTTCACGAAGCCCATGTGAAGACCGTGCAGGCCAATCAAGGCCCCATCGATGTGCTGCTCGTCGGCGACAGCATCACGATCCAGTGGGGCGAGTCGTGGAAGAAGCACTTCCCCGAACTCAAAGCCGTCAACATCGGCATCGGCGGCGACAAAACGCAGAACGTACTCTGGCGGCTCGATCATGGCGGTGTCGAAGGATTGCAGCCGAAGGCCATCGTGCTCATGATCGGCAACAACAACATGTTCTTCACGCCCGAGACCGGAATCGAAGCCGCTGCGAAAGGCATCGAGATGTGCCTGAAGAACCTCCGAGAGAAGTTCCCCGCCGCCGCCATCATCGTGGCGAAGATCCTGCCAGCCCACACGCCCGGAAACGCCTTTTACGAAGACATCAAGAAGACCAATGCTGCGCTCGACCCGCTGAAACTCGACAGTGATCCGAAAGTGAAAGTAATCGACCTCTGGAGCGACTTCACCAACGCCGACGGCACGATCAAGAAGGATATGTTCACACCGGATAACATTCATCTCTCGCCCGCAGGCTATGCCGTGTATGCGGAGAAGCTGAAGCCGCTGCTGAAGTGAACTGAGATCGACAGGAGAATGGGGACAGAAGAATATTCTGAATCTGATTCTCCTGCCCCCATTCTCCTGTCGAAAATCCGATTCATGAAAAGTCTCTTGTTACTCATCCTTACCGCAGCGGCGTCACTCACCGCTGCCGAGCCATCGAAGCCGAATATCCTGTTCATCATCGCTGATGATCTCGCCACGCGCCTCGGTTGTTACGGCGACAAGGCGGCCATCACGCCGAACCTCGACCGCCTTGCCAGCGAAGGTGTCGTGTTCACCAAGGCCTACTGCCAGGGCGCGGTCTGCACCCCCAGCCGCACGTCGTTCATGCTCGGGCTGAACACTCGCC
>JBILVU010000137.1:0-14778 GCA_044370285.1 Prosthecobacter sp. | reverse complement strand
CGGTCCATGATGTTCTCGATGCGCCACTCTTCGGCGATGATGCCGCCCTCGCCATTGATGCGGTGGTTGCGATTGAAACCGGTGGCGACGACCTGCTCGCGTTTCGCATTCGGAATGAGGTCCCCGGCGATCTGCTCGATGGTGAACTGGTCGAAGGGCTTGTTGTCGTTGAAGGCCTTGATCACCCAGTCACGCCACGGCCACATCTGGCGGCTGCTATCGGTTTGAAAGCCGTTCGAGTCCGCATAGCGGGCGAAATCCAGCCACTGCATCGCCATGCGCTCGCCGTAGTGCGGACTGGCGAGCAGGCGGTCCACATAGGCTTCGTATTTTTTATCGGACCAATCGGTCAGATCGGACAGATCAGAATGGGAGGGCGGCAGGCCGGTGAGGTCCAAAGATACACGCCGGATCTGCGTCGCCGCATCGGCGGGCGGAGACATTTGGAGGCCTTCTTTCTCCAAACGAGTCGCGATGAAGCGATCCACCGGTTGCTCCAGCCCCGCGACCTTCGGCGGCTCCACTCGCGCCGGCGCGAGGAAGGCCCAGTGGCCCTGATATTCGGCGCCTTCGGCGATCCACTGCTTCAAAATGGCCTTTTCGGCGCTAGTGAGCGGTTTGCCGCTTTTCTCCGGCGGCATGACGTCGTCGTGCGAATCGGCCAGCATCGCGCGGGTGAGTATCTGGCTCTTTTCGGGGCTGCCGGGCACCAGCGCGATGTCGCCAGACTCGGCGGGCTTCATCGCCTCCTCGCGAATGTCGAGCCTCAGCTCGCCTTTGCGATGGCTGGCATCCGCGCCGTGGCAATGAAAGCACTTCTCATTGAGGATCGGCCGCACATCGCGGTTGTATTGAATCTTCTCCGCAAGGAGAGACGCGGGGAGGATGAAAAGAGGAAGGAGGAAACGGGGCATGACGGATGGGAGCCTTTCAAATACGGCCTGAGAGGCCTCCAGATTGGAGGTTTCTTATGTCTTTTCCTGCCTGCGAGGCTTATCAACGGCGAATCGCCGTCATGAATCCGCGGGCCACCGCGGTGTCGTGATACTCACCCGGCGTGAACCCGGCCTCGACCAGCAGCGCGGCGTATTCGCCGGTGCTGTAGCATTTGCCCTGGGTGGAGTGCATGAGCAGGCAGGAGTATTCGGCGACATGCAGAGGACCGTTTTTGGCCTCGTTGATGAAGGCGTCGTGAATGATGAGCAGGTCGCCGGGATTCATCGCGGCATGAGAAACGACGAGCAGCTTCTGCACCTCGGCCACGCCCCAGTCGTGCAGCACATTCGAGTAGAGATGCACGTCGCAGCCGCTGGGCAGGCCGTCGAACATGTTCCTGGTCGCCACGCTGACGCGATCGGCGCAGCCGCGTTCCTCGATCAATTTGGCCGCGATGCGATCGACGGGTGCTTGGTCAAAGGCGATGGCTTCCAGATGCGTGTGCTGCGCCGCGATGGAGCTGGCGTAGATGCCGCTGCCCGCGCCAATATCGAGCAAGCAGGAGCGCCCTGTAAGATCGAGCTTTTTCGCGAGGGCCTGCGAGAGATAGAGACCGCGACAATCCATCGCGGCGGTGAATTTGCGGGCGAAATCCTCCTGCTCCATGGCCTTGTGCCAGTCGAAGGCGGCCTTGTCGCCGCTCCAACCGGCGGGCTTGTCTGTTTTGAGCACTTCGAGGTAATCGCGGGCGATCGGACGATCATGCAGCGACGCATAGTAAGGCCGCAGATCCCACACGGAACCGGCGCGGAGATGCTCCTTGGCCGTATCCGTGGCATGAAACACGCCGTCGTCCTTCTTGACCCAGCCATTCGCCGTGAACAGCGTGAGCATCACATCCACCGGGCGCTCTTTGAAACCAAAGTGATCGCAAATGCCGGTGAGTGACGATGGATTCGCCGACAGCCAAGTAAAGAAGTCGAGGCTCAGCGCCGCCGTGATCAAATCGACCGCGTAGAGGCTGTCGCGATAGCGGTAGATATTGAGGGGATCGGTTTGCGGTGCGGAGGTGAGGTCGTGCGGCATGGGGGGCGCATGATGAAGGCGTCCATTCCGGGCGGCAAAACCTCATTTCACTTTTTGCCCTTCTCTTCGATGAGGGAACCCGTGATGAAAAGGATGCGGGATACACCTTCGGATGGCTGGGAGCCCAAAACGACCGTCTGGCCATCCCAGATGGTGATGGCGCTGGAAATGCCACTGGCTGGGTTTTGATCCTGTGAAGGCGTGCGAATGATCAGCTCGATGGTGTTTCCGTCGGGGCCGATCACGGGATCTATCTTCATCTCCTGACCTCCCATGGCGTCGGGGAGGACATACATCGGTGGCTTCGGATTGGGCTTCAGCACTTCCATCTTGGCATCGGGATCGGTGGCGAAGCGCTTCATTGCCCTGACGAATTGAGGGTCGGTGAAAATGCCACTCACGGTGAACTGCTGCCGCATGGCGAGTGGTGGCGGCTCGGTTGCTGCAGGCGTTTGGGTGGCGTCCACCTTTTCGGTCGAAGGTTGCAGCCAGTCACTCATCAGCTTCACAAGGTCGCCTTTCGTCTCGACGACTTTCACGCTGAGATGCACGCTCTTTTTGACCTCGCGATAAATCATCGCATCGAGCCACGCTTCAATCAGCTCTAGGTTGGCTTTGGTGTTCCGCACGATGAGTTTTCCATCCTTGAGCGACGTGTCCGCGCCTTTTGGGAAGGCGATGCCAGCGGCTTTGAGCATCTCGATGGCTGGTTTGTCTTGAGCGAAGTTTTCGGGGAGCTTGTAAGCACGCACCGCCCACTCGCTGGCGGCCTTGTCCGGTACGTCGATGCCCGTGCTGGAAGGCTGCAAGGTGGCGGTGGATTCAAAGCTGATGGCTTTCTGGCCGGAGGGATTCAGCGCCTCGGCGATGATAAGCACGGTGACGGGCTTTTTCGATGTGGGGAGATGCAGGATGAGCGTCTCACCGCTGGCGAGAATGGCCTTGGAAGACACGGTGAATGTTTGCAGACGATCCCAGTCGGGTTTGGCATCTTTTTGGGGCAACCACGGATGCTCGGCATCAGGATCGACACCGAGATCGACTTTGGCCTCAAAAGCGGCTTTGCCTTCTAGTGCTGGGTTGGCGACGAGTTTGATGCTCGGGCCGAGAAGTTTCATTTCACCGCTTATCTTTCCATTAGGTAGCACCTTGGGCATCACCTCGCGCACGACCTCGACGGTGGCGCTTTGTCCGAGCTTCGTCGTGATGGCCGGCGCACTCATGAGATCAATGCCCTTCTGCTGCGAAACCTGGCTCAGCAGTTCCTTGACCTCATCAGGCTTCAAGATGCCTTCATGGGTGCCAAAGTGGCCGTCGGCTCGGATCAGCCTGCACTGGAAGTACACTTGCGGTAGCCGCTTGTGAAGACGGTCAATGATGGCTTCGACTTGATCGAGAGCGACACGCGTATGGCGCACAATCAATTGCGAGGTGGCGTACTGAAAAAGTGCGCGGGAACCTTCCGGGAAGGTGATGCCGTTCTTTTCGAGAACCTGCTGCGCTGTCATGCTCACCAGTGGAGACTTAACGGCGAACGGTTCTCTCTGATCTTGTCTAGCAAATGAGTCTCTCTGCTCTTGGCCGAGGGTCAGGAAATCGGGCACCACCCGGTAAATCCGCGTGAACATCGTCTTGTCCTTGGGATCTGCTTGACGCGTTTGCTGCGCTGATGCCGTCGCAAGGCCAAAAGAGGCCGCTACGAAGGGCGCGAGCACGGCGAAGGCCAAGCAGCCGAGCACAAACAACGCACCGACCTTCTTTCGCACGCCACGGGCTTCCATCAGTGCCACGAGGCGATCCTGGAGCCGACGAGCCGGACGTGAGCGAGCAATCGACATCGCAAAACGCGAGGGGGATGGCTTGGCCGCCCAGCTGAGCAGGAAGTCGATGTAGGATGACTGATCCGGCTCTTCTTCGACTGCGGCCGCGTCACAGGCCTCCTCGCGGGCGCGGGAAAATTCCTCGATGAGGGCATGGGCGAAGGGATTCCACCACAGGAAGGCGAGGGCGATGTTTTGCAGCAGCACCGCCACGGTGTCGTGTGTGCGCAGATGCTCGCTCTCATGCCGGATGAGCCAGCGCCATTGCGGCGGTGTGAGTTCTTGAAATGCGGAGGCAGGCACCGCGATGACGGGAAAGAACCAACCGGCGACACAGGGGGTGCATATCTCATCGGACACTCGCATGCGCGGCAGCGTTTTGGAGTGCTCCAGACCTCTGGAGCTTTTCGCGGGCCTTGAGACGTTCGAAAGCGCCGGGGGCCCGGCGCACTCCAGGACGCTGTCGCGAAGTAAAGGCGTCTCATCTGAGGAAAGGCCCCGTAAGCTCCATGCCCAGTGCTGAAGGCGGACGCTTTGAACCAGCAATCGCAGGAGCAATAGCGCGGTGACGAGCCACGAGAGGCGGTGCAGCCATTTGACGCTGTCGTTCAGATTCCATGGTGGCGTGTTGGGGACGGACACGGGCGGGGGCATCACCTTTTGTGGCTCCACCTTCACCCGCCAGTCGTGCTCGAACGTTTCGCGAATCGGTGTGAGGACAGGGACGTGCTGCTTCGTTGGAAAAAGATCCCGCATCGAGATGTCGAACGGGCTGTAGAGGCACATCAGCACCGCGAGATTCGCCAGGATGCAGCGGCGCAGGGCATCGCGAATGACGAAACGCACCAGCAGCCAGGCCGCCGCGCCGATGACGAGGCTGTGCACCAGGAAATTGATGAAGGTGATGGTCTCCGTGCTCATAACTCGGCCCCTCCTTTCCTGCTGCGGACGAGCTTGCGCAGCTCCGCCAGCTCCTCTTCGGTGATCTCGCCGCTCTCGACGAGGCAGCGCACGAGGGCGAGGCCGCTGCCGCCAAAGAGTCGCTGCTTCAGCTCGGAGAGAACGCTGGTGCGGCCGCGCTGCTCCGGCACCGCGGGCTCGTAAGCATGACTGCGGCTGGAGTCATCGCGCACGATCCAGCCCTTGGTTTCGAGCCGCGTGAGCTGGGTTTGGAGCGTGTTGCGGGTCACCGGTTCGTCGCGGCCTTGATTGACAGCCTCCAGCAGTTCCAAAACGGACGCGGGATGCTTTTTCCAAAGGATGTCCATGAGTGCCTGCTCGGCGGCGGAGAGAGGTGGGAGGGCTTTTTTCGCCATATTTTGCGAGTTTGCCGACAAGTGTCGGATTTTTCGAGAAAAATGTCCGACAGGTGTCGGAGATGGCGGATGGAGTGATGGAGAATTGGAGTGATGGCGCCATGGATCATCAAAACTCCAGTGCTCCAACACTCCAGCCTGCCGCCCGCTCCACTTTCCTGACGGAATCCGCTCTTCGCGGTCGTTGACTTGGCCCCCACTTCCAGACAGCATCGCGCCCACCATGTCCTCCGCTCCCGCCCCCAAGCTCACCAACACGCACTGGCTCATCATCATCATCGCCAGCATTGGTTTCCTCTTTGATACCTATGAGCTGCTGATGACGCCGCTGACGGCACCGCCCGCCATCGCGGAACTGCTCGGCGTGGACATGACACATCCGGCGGTGACGGAATGGACGGGCAAGCTGCTGTGGATCACGGCGCTGTGCGGCGGCATCTTTGGCCTCATCGGCGGCAAGCTCACGGATGTGCTGGGGCGCAAGTTTGTGATGGCCGCGAGTATCTTCGTCTATTCGTTCTCGCCCTTCTGCGCGGCGTATTCGACCTCGCTGGGCATGTTCATCTTCTTTCGCAGCCTCACTTTCATCGGCGTGTGCGTGGAGTTCATCGCGGCGATCACCTGGCTGGCGGAGGTGTTTGAGGATAAGCACCAGAGAGAAAAATGGCTGGGCATTACGCAGGCTTTTGCCTCGCTCGGCGGCCTGCTCGTCACGGCGATTAACGTATGGATCCTCGCGAACATGAAGGATTTGCCCGCGCTGGGGCTGCCGGTGGCGTCTTCGTGGCGTTACCTGCTCATGACGGGCATCCTGCCGGCGATCCCGATTGCATTGATGCTGCCTTTTGTGCCGGAATCGAAGGTGTGGAAGGAAAAGAAGGCCGCAGGCCTGCTGAAGCGTGCCAGTATTGGGCAGCTCTTCGCGCCGGAACTGCGTCGCGTGACGATCGTGACGGCCGTCCTCTCTGCCTGTGCCTATGGTCTGGCCTTTGGGGCGCTGCAAATCACGCCGCTGCGCATCGCCCCCGGTTTGCCGGAACTCGCTGAAACGAGCAAGAAGATGGCTCCGCTGCGCAAACAGGCCGCTGAGCAGGCTGTGGCCGTGGGGAAAGCCACGCCGGATTCACCAGAGCAGGCCGAGGCGAAGTCCAAACTCGCCGCCGTGAAGGCTGAGATGGCTCCGCTGGATAAGGAAGTGAAGGCCGTGGGCAACAAGGTGCAGTTTTATCAAGAGATGGGTGGCCTCGTGGGCCGAATCCTCCTCGCCGTGCTCATCATGGTCGGTCTGAGCCGCGTGGCGCTGCTGAAGGTCTTCCAGGTGCCGGCGCTGATCCTGCTGCCGCTGACCTACTTGAGCCTTTTCACGGCGGGTGGCTCCAGTTTCATGTGGGCGTATGCGCTGTGCGGTCTCGTCACCGTGGCGCAGTTCAGTTACTTCGGTGAGTACCTGCCGAAAGTCTTCCCGATGCACCTTCGCGGCACCGGCGGCAGCTTTGCAACCAATGTCGGCGGTCGCATGATCGGCACCAGCATGGCCTTTGTAACGACCAACCTCGTCGCCCCGATGGTCTCCGGCGATCCCACGAAGATCCTGCCGATGCACCTCGCCAAAGCCGCTGGCTATGTCGGCCTTGGCATCGCCTTGCTGGCACTCGTGGTGGGGATGTTCCTGCCTGAGCCGAAGAGCGAGGAGTAACACGAGAGAGTTTGTGTCATGGCGGCGTAATCCTGCCGCCATGATTCGCTCCTTGCTCACTCTTGTTGTCTGCCTCGTTTCATTCACCCTCTACGCTGAAGAGAAAGGCGATGGAAAGCTCCGCATCATCGTCTTTGGCGCGCATCCAGATGATGCGGAGTACAAAGCCGGGGGCTCTGCGGTGAAGTGGGCGAAGCAAGGGCATCACGTGAAGCTGGTTTCCGTGACGAATGGCGACATCGGCCACTGGAAAGAAGCAGGCGGGCCGCTGGCGCTGCGTCGTGCGGCGGAGGTGGCGGCCTGTGCGAATAAGCTCGGCGTGACCTCGCAGGTGCTGGACATCCACGATGGCGAGCTGGTGCCTTCGTTGGAGTATCGGAAGCTCATCACGCGGGTGATTCGCGAGTGGAAGGCGGACATCGTCATCGCGCCGCGGCCGTGGGATTATCATCCCGACCATCGCTACGTCGGCGTGCTGCTTCAGGACGCGGCTTTCATGGTGGCGGTGCCGTTCATTTGCCCGGATGTGCCGCCGCTGAAAAAGAACCCGGTTTTTTTGTATTCGAGCGATGGTTTCCAGAAGCCCTATCCCTTCACGCCGGACATCGCGGTGAGTGTGGATGATTCCTTCGATCAAAAGCTGGACGGCATCCATGAGCTGACCTCCCAGCACTATGAAGGCGGTGCCAATGGCTCCGAGGAGCATGTGAAGAGTGTCCCTCCGGCCAGCGATGAGGTGGGGCGGCGTGCGTGGCTGAAGCGCCGCTGGGGTGCCCGCCAGGGAAACGAGGCGGACAAGTATCGCGATCTGCTGATCAAGCTTTACGGCGAGGAAAAGGGCAAGGCGGTGAAGTATGCGGAGACCTTTGAGATCTGCGAGTATGGCCGTCGGCCGTCGATGGAGGAGATCAAGAAGCTGTTTCCGTTTTACGATGCCAAGTGAGCGGTGAAGGTGCCTGACTTTCCGCTGTCGTGAGGGCGGAAAGCATGCAGGATGGCGGCATGCGTCGCGCTATTGTCCTTTTTCCGATCCTGGCTGCTGGGTTGAGTCTCCATGCGGCTCCCGCAGGGCCTGTCACGCCCGCTCCGGCGGCGGTGCCTGCTACTAAACCGGCTCCGAAGCCCACGCCAAAGCCTGCGGTGCCGAAAAGCGCCCCGAAGCCGACTCCTGCGCCTGCTCCGGCACCCGCCGCACCTGCGGTGAAGCCACCCCCGGAGGATGCTTATTTGCAGATGGAGATGCTCACGCGGGCCATGGAGATGGTGCGTCAGAATTACGTGGAGGAGTCCAAGGTCACCTACGAGGAGCTGGTGGAAGGTGCTCTCGAAGGCATGCTGAGCCGCCTTGATCCGCACTGTGAGTACATGGGCAAATCGCTCTTCGAAGACATGCGTCGTGAGCAGAGCGATACCTCGGAGGGCATCGGCATCACCATCGCCCTGCGGCAAAATTTGCTCACCATCATCACCGTGCGTGATGACGGCCCCGCCGCCCGCGAGGGCGTGCTGGCGGGCGACCAGCTCGTGCGCATCAACGAGGTGCTCACCGATTCCGTGGGCGTGGCGGAGGCCATGCAGCTCTTGAAGGGCAAGGCGGGCGATGAAGTGCGCCTCACCGTGCGCCGACCCGGCACGAAGCAGTTCCTCGATTTCAAGGTGAAGCACGAGACGCTGGCGGAAAGCTCCGTGCATGATCCGATGCTGCTTTCGGAGAAAATGGCCGGTGAATACCGCATCGGTTATGTGCGTGTCTCGCAGTTCAATTCGCCCACGGCTCGCGAGCTCGCCAAAGCACTCGATGAACTCGAAAAGCAGGGCTTGCAGGCCTTGGTGCTCGATCTGCGAAACAACCCCGGCGGTCTGGTGGACAGCGCGGTGCAGATTTGTGGCGAGTTTTTGCCGGAAGGCACCGTCGTGGTGACCACCGAGGGCCGCGTGGCCTCGCAAAATCCGCCGCCCTACCGCACGCCGCCTCGTGGAGGCAAGGAGCCGCGTAAGTATCCCATGGCCGTGCTCATCAACCACGGCAGCGCCAGTGCCAGCGAGCTGACCGCCGGTGCTCTTCAAGACCTGAAACGAGCCATCGTGGTGGGCACGACGAGCTTTGGCAAAGGCAGCGTCCAGACCATCCTGCCGATGAAAAATGGCGCGGCGATGCGCCTGACCACCGCGAAGTATTACACCCCCAGCCACCGCACGATTCACGAGAACGGCGTGGAGCCCAACATCATCGCCGCGCTCACCACCGAGGAGGAAACACGCATCGCGAAGTGGCGTGCCTCCCACGGCTCCGGCGAGGCCGCCGCCCTCGAACTCGCCAATCTCGGCGATAAGCAGCTCGAACGCTCCGTGGATGCCCTGAAGGGCGTTTTGGTCTTCGATGCTTTCGTGGCCCGCCCGCTCGCCCCTGCCGCGAAACCTTTGGAAAAGGCCGAGGCGAAGCTGCCGCAGGAGTGAGGTGGGGGGGGGCTCGTGAAGGTTTCGATCCGGCTGACAGCAGATGGGGGCAGAAAAATGATCGCTAATGCTGCTTCACGCCGATCGGTGAGAGAAATTTGTCAGCCAGTTGCAGTCTGATGTCATTTCCCTGCAGCCTTCTTCGATTATTGCTTGTCGTATAGATCTGTAACTTGTCCTTCGATGAGGAGTTCATGCTGACCGGGATCGAATGGATGTGAAACTGGATCGGATGAGGATTGAGAACCCTTTGGAGTGATGCCCAGAGTCTGAATTTCAAAAGGAACTTGGTTATTCACTTTCAGGCTGATCTGAACATTTAACGTATCTTCACCGGAGGTGGACATGGTTCCTTGGAAAGAAGCATCGACCCACTTCTCGTCGTGTATATCCTTATCGGTCCAGTTATTCAGGTGCATGGCTTTGAATTCTATTGAATCGCCATCCTGGGAACTGAATTGCCTGTAACCAGTGCCCTCATAATCCATTCGAAATTTCTGCTCGCTGTCAAAATACAGAATCGCACGATGCTGCTTAACAACTGGGGTGGCTACTTCTGACTTCTTGCAATTGATGAGTGTGCAACAAGCCAATGCGGACACCAGATAATGGAGAATTTTCATGCTTAGGCTGGCTTTGTTTATCTACACTAATTTGTGGGTGCCTACGATTTGCTCACCGTTTGATGGCAGGCGTAGGCCGAAAGGGCGCGGCAATTTTCCGGGAATGCATCAAGAAGTCAAGGCGGTCGGCATTTGGTCCGCCACAGGTCGAAAGGGGCTCACAGTCGGCCCGTCATCCGCCTTCCTGCACACTCCGGTGCGTTGCGAAAGAAGAAGATGCCTGACAGATATGTCATCTGATCAATGAGATAGGAGCGAGTCCAAACTCAGCACAGTTTGACCGCGCAGGAGGGCGTACCCATTGCCATCAAAACCTGACCTCACCACCAAGGTAGAAGTTCCTGCCGTAGGCGGGGTCGATGCCATCGGGGCGGACGCGGGCGTAGTAGCTTTCGTCGAAGACATTGTTGAGGCCGGCCATGACGCTGAAGTTTTCATGCACCTTCACTTCGGCGGTGAGGTCCCAGGTCATGTAGGAGGGGATGTCGAAGTTCGGATTGCTGTTGTCCTGGGCATTGTGATCGGCCACGAGCGTGCCGAGGAAGCCCACCTTCACGCGGTCGCCATGCTTGTAGATGAGGCCGGTGCGGATCATGTAGTCGGGGGCGTATTGCGGACTGCCGCCATCATTGGGGCCGCCGTAAAGCTCGGCTTCGAGGATGGAGGCGTTGACGTAGAAATTCAGTGAGCTAGAGCGCTGCACCTCTCCGCGACCTGCGAGACGGTCGGCAAGGCCGATGAGGTCGATGTCGAGGGCACCATCCCAGCCGTAATTGATGCTGCGGCCCACGCTGGTGAGGCGGGTGACTCCGGCGGCGGTGACGGTGCCAAAGCGGTTGTCCATATCGATGAGGAAGACGCTGGTGTCGTAGGTGAGCCACTTCACGGGGCGGCCGCGAGTGCCGACCTCATAGCTCCAGGTGAGGCCGGGGTCAGCATCGGTGGCGATGGCACCGGGCTGTGCGACGATGGATTCCTGGAAAACGGCAGCGCGGTAGCTTTGGGAGACGTTGGCGTAGATGGAGCTTTCGTTGCCAAGATCATAGGCCATGCCGAGGCCGAAGAGCGGCTGAATATCCATCTCACTCTTTCGCACCTCGTTGACGAAGAGGCCGGTGGCGGGAGCGAAATTCCGCGTTTGCACATCCTGCTTGATCATTTCCAGGCGGAAGCCGGGCGTGATGCTGAACTTGCCAAAGGTGAATTTGTTCTCGGCGAAGATGGAGCCGTAGAGAGTCTCGCGATCCGAATCGAGGAAGACATTCCCGCTTTCTGCATCGGCGAGGAAGCCTCGCTGGTCCACGCGAGGGGACTGGCAGTAGTAAAAGTGCATGCCAGCGGAGAGCGTGTGCTTGTTTCCCCAGGCTTCCCAGTCGTGGCGGATGCGCGGCTCGACGCCGAAGGTGTAGAACTGCTGGTTCTCGATGTTGTTGGTGTTTGCCGCAGGCCCCACGGGCAAGGTGCCAAAGCCGCCGCCCAGTTGGCGCTTGCTCCAGCGCTGGTAGTAGCCGCCCCAGGCTCGCACGCTGAGCTCGGTGCCTTCCTGGATCTTGTGCTGCAGTTCGGCGCTGGCGGCGTAGCGCTTGAGGCGGAAGCGGTCGTGCAGCTTCGTGGTCATCTCCGGTGTGGAGGCAAAAGCCGTCGCCGTGAGGCCGCCAGGTTCGCCGTGCTCTTCTTCATACAAATCCACGCTGAAGATGAGGCGGGTATCATCGCTGATGGTGTGGACGAGCTTCACGTTGCCGCCATCGAGGCGGTAATCGCTGTTCCAATTGCGGAAGCCTTCGCTGCTGCGGTGGTTGTAGTAGCCGTAGTAGCCCCAGTCCCCGTAGGTGCCGTCCACGGCGGTGTAGCTGGAGAAGAGATTGTCGGTGCCGTAGATGTTTTGGGAGCGGAAGCCGAAGGCCTTATCACGGCGTGGCATGTAGGTGACGTAGTTGAAGACGCCGCCGGGCTGCGGGCCATACATCAGGCCGCCGCCGCCGCGGATGAACTCCATGCGGTCCACCACATCAAGCGGCGGGGTGTAATAGGCCTCCGGGTAGCCAAACGGGTCTGCATGGATCGGAATGCCATCCTTCAGCACCTGCATGAACTGAAAACGATGCGGCTCACCGAGGCCACGGTAGCCGATGCTTACCAGCGGGGTCGTTTCCTCGGAGAAAAGCAGGCCGGGCGTCGAGGCGAGAGCCTGACGGTAGTTATTGGCCTGAACTTTCGGCAGGGCATCGAGGTCGATCACCGTCGCCCGCTTGCCAGCGTAGATTTTGGTGCCCTCGACGGCTTGAGGGAAGGAGTTCTGCGTGATCGAATCGCTCTCGGACTCGCCAAAGACGGTCACCATGTCGAGTTCCTCGACGGTCAATTCGGGCTTCAGCGTGGGAGATTGAGCGTGAGAGCTGATGGCGAGGGCCAAAAGGGCACCGAGGGCGATGGCAGGGCCGGTGAGGGAAATTCGAGGGAACATGACGAAGGGTTTTGAAATTGAGATTCTGTCGCAACAGTGGCGCGATCATGCTCGCCAATGAAAATCCCGCAAGCACTATTTGCGATTGAGTCTCAATTGCTGTTTGACGCTACTCTTTTGCGTTTTACCCATCGGAACCGTTCCCCGCCTTGATTTTCCATGGGAAACGCCGTTTCACCTCGTCTCCTCCACCCCGCCATGAATGCCGAAACCTCGCCCCAGCACGCCTCCGCGATCACGCGGCTGGCCTGGCGTTTTGGCAGGTTGGAGGATGTGCCGGTGGGACTTTCGTGGCTTTTGGCTGTGGGCACCGGCTTCCTCGCCGTGGGCATCGCGGGTGTCTTTGCCACCGAAATGCCTCTGATCCGCCTCAAGACCCTCGCCGATGTCACTCAGGCCGATGACCTCCCGCTGATCGAGACCACGATGGCCGAGCTTCAGGCCGAAAACACCAAGGAACCTACCCCCGCCGAGGACGCCCCGCCCGAGACGCCTGAAATCCTCGAGATCGAAATGCCTGAGGAAGCTCCTCCGCCCGATCTCGACCTCCCCGAAGTGGCCGAAGCCATGACGCAGGAGGACATTTTTGCCATTCCGACCGCTCCGAAGGTCGAAGAGGCCCTCAAGCCCGTCGATCCCATCATCCGTCCCAAGCCCGCTCCCACGCCGACACCGCGCAAATCCACCACCGCCTCCCGCACGCCCTCGCGCCCATCCACGACTCCGGGAACACCAGGCGGCACTCCCGGCGGCACCGGCACCGCCAAAAGCGGCGGACGCACGGTCACTCCGGCACCGCCCTACCCGAGCTTTGCCAAATCGCAGAACATGCAGGGCACCGTGCGCCTTAGCCTCAGCGTGGGCCCCTCGGGAGCCGTTGAAGGAGCCAGCGTGGTCAGCAGCACCGGCTTCTCCGCGCTCGATAGTTATGCCGCCAACTGGGTGCGCCGGAACTGGCGCTTCCCCGCCACCGGCACCGGCAAGCGCTACACCCTCCCTCTTTCCTTCCGACTTCGCTGATCGCACTCCAAGCCCCACGCTCCCAGCTCCATGCCCCTCGCCAACATCGTCATCGAATTCATCCACAAAGGCGGCCCGATCATGTATCCGATCCTGGTCGTCTCCGCGTTTGCGCTTTGTGTGCTCGTCGAGCGCATCTTCTGGTGGCTGCGCCTCGCCTCCAAGCGTGACGCGAAGCAGCTCGACCGCGTTTATGAGTCTCTCGAAGCCGGTGATCTCACCAAAGCCATCGCTGAATCCCAAAACACCACTGATCCCGTCGTGCGCATGATCCACCACGGTCTCCACCATCGCCGCAGCAGCATGCAGGGAGCCCTTGAAGTCGCCGCCGGCCAGGAACTGCGTGGTGCAGGCCGCTTCCTCGGAGCGATGGATACCATCGTCACGCTCGCCCCTTTGCTCGGCCTTCTCGGCACCGTCACCGGCATCATGGGCAGCTTCACCAGCATCGGCGGCAGCGAACTCGCCGTCGAAAAAGTCACCGGTGGTATCGGTGAGGCCCTCATCGCCACCGCCGCGGGCCTCGGCATCGCCATCGGCACGCTCGTTCCGATGAATTACTTCCACAGCCGCCTCGCCGCGCTCAAATTCGACCTCGAAGCCGCCGCGAACAATGTGCTCATCCTCGCCGCCCAGCATGGTTTTGATAAAGTGGGCGCGAAACACTGATCTCTCACCGTGAAGCTGCATTCCCCTCTTCCAGAGAAAAAGACACGGCTGGAGATCATCCCGCTGATCGATGTCATGTTCTTCCTGCTCGCCTCATTCATGATGGTGAGCCTCACCATGTCGAAGCAGCAGACGATCAAGGTGAACCTCCCCGTCGCCTCCGCCGCGCAGAGTGACTTCAAGCCCGACATGATCAACCTCGCCGTGAACGCCCAGGGCGATGTCTTTTACAACAAGGCCTCCATCACCCTGCCCGCGCTCGAAACCGAGCTCGCCAAGCGCTTCGGCCAGGACCCCGCCACGCCCGTGTACATCAGCGGCGATGTGAACACCCGCTTCGCCGACCTCGTGAAGGCGCTCGACCTCGTTAAACGCGTCGGCTTCACCAAGGTCGCCTTCAATGTGAAACCCACTGGCGGCACTCCCGCGCCCGCGCAGCCATGAAGCGGCTCCTCTCCACCCTCCTCGTGATCGTCACGCTCGGCCTCTGCACCGTGTGCGTCGTGCAATGGGTGCGCGAGGAACGCCTCCGCGGTCACATCGCCGAACTCGCCAAGCGTCTCGAAGCCGAAAACACCGCCCGCGTCGAGGCTGAGCGCAAAGCCGCCGAATACGAAAAAGAAATCGAGCGCCTCACCATCCTCCGCGCCGAGGTCGAGGCCAAGCTGCTGACCGCTACGCAAGAACT
>JBILVU010000254.1:0-4284 GCA_044370285.1 Prosthecobacter sp. | reverse complement strand
CCGAAAGGCATCGGGTCGTAAAATGGAGATGGAGGACCATTCATACATGTTAGGTGTTAGAGTGGCCGAGTTGCGAGAGCGAAGTTGGAGTCGTCGCTGAAGAAATTTTTGGCAGCCTCCTCAGTGACGTTTGCTCTCGATCCGCCGAAGTGGCGGTCAATCACCACATCAAGGACGGGATCAAAAACAGGGCGGCGGCATCCTCGATATGCGTAAAAATCGTGGGCCAGGTCGAGGACGTTTTTTGTCACCAGAGTCCCGGATGTCGGTATTTTGGCGGACTCGTCTGCTCGTCGCAATTTCACTGCGACGAGGCCTTCGGTTGCGGTGCTGTAGTAATCTGCAACCATACCATCCGAAACTGCTATCCGGGTGGCTTTGGTGAACAGTGCCTGAAGTTTCTCTTCGTCGAATGACCGCACGAGGCTCCGCTCGTTTAATGACCATAGAAACCAGTCGGTGCGCCGTAAAATGAGTGCTGGTATCTTTGCGCCCGCATGGGTGCCATATGTGATGGCATCATGCATAGGGTCGAGTTTTATATTTGCCTTCATTGTGTTATTTGTGTTTGATTTTTGCTTTGCTTCGAGCCGTGGCTCGGTTCGTCTTTCGGTGGTGCGGGGACGGCTTTGCATGCTTAGTGCCGTCGCCAATGCTTCGAGATTACTGTGCCACCACCACCTCGGCGAAAAGCCGGGGCTACACAGTTGATCTGCCCGAAGGCATGGGTGCCTCGGGGCTGTTCGGTTGGACGTGGCTTTAGCTCTTCCGTCCGTGATGATGGCTCTGTATAAGCGGCCACGATCATTTGCTCCCTAATAAGGTTTGCAACTGGTCCACTGGCACGAGGAGCACGCGCAAGATGCGCAGAGGCCGAAGTGCGCGGCGGCGGATCATCCGGCGCACACTTGACTCGCTCACGCCGAGTGCCTGGGCCACCTCGGGAATGCGAAGTGTCAATCGCCCTTCAAGAGTGGCGGGTTGTCGTTCTGGAGTGTTGGATTTTGGTATTTTCTGCATTTCTTCAAATCAATTGAGGTTGATTTGAAGCGCTTGATACCAAGGTGCGCTCCAACGCATTGAGCAGCACTGCTATAATGAGATGCTGCTTAACTTTGTGCAGATGGCAAGCCACCCGCACTGCTGTCCGTATGATTGTAGAGCCGCCGCATTGCGCAACACTTTTTAAAATTTTGAGCGAACATTTCCGCGCATGAATTTGACACTGAGAATCAGTGGGACTGACAGCCTGTCGTCATTAGTAACAAATTAGTAACACCCTGCTATAAAATGGGGCCATTTGGGGTAAAATGGGGCGAGGTCGTCCGGCGTCTGATACGCCCTGAAACCCTTGACACTGCGTGGTTTGGCGACGAAAGATCATTCCAGACTGCATGCGGTGAATGCCTTCGTTTCTTGTTCGGGACGAAGAGGTCGTGGGTTCGAATCCCGCCAGCCCGACCAATTTTAAGCCAATGGGAGCGATCAGGCCCCCACCAGCATGCGGGCGGGGTTTTCGATGCAGTCCTTCACGCGGATGAGGAAGGTGACGGCTTCTTTGCCATCGACCACACGGTGGTCGTAGCTGAGGGCGAGGTTCATCATCGGGCGGATCACCACCTGGCCATCGACGGCCACGGGGCGCTGCTGGATGCTGTGCATGCCGAGGATGGCGCTTTGAGGCGGGTTGATGATCGGGGTGCTAAGGAGGGAGCCATAGACGCCACCATTGCTGATGGTGAAGACGCCACCGGTGAGGTCGGAGACTTGGATTTTGCCGTCTTTGGCTTTTTTGGCGTATCCGAGGATGTCTTGCTCGAGCTCGGCGAAGGACTTCTGGTCGGCATCGCGCAGCACGGGGACGATAAGGCCGCGCTCGGTGCCGACGGCGACGCCGATGTCGTAGTAGTGCTGGTGGACGATTTCATCGCCTTCGACGCGGACGTTGATCTGCGGGACGGCCTTGAGCGCTTCGACAACGGCTTTGATGAAGAAGCTCATGAAGCCGAGTTTGACGCCGTTTTTGGCGACAAAGGCATCCTGGAGCTTGGAACGCAGCGCCATGACGTTGGACATGTCGCACTCGTTGAAGGTGGTCAGGATCGCGGCGGTCTTTTGAGCGGTGACGAGCTGGTCGGCGATCTTTTTGCGCAGCGGGGTCATCTTCTTCCGCGTGATGCGGCCTTCGGGGGAAGGTGCAGGCTTCGCGGCGGGTTCTGGAGCCGGTTCGGGCTTCGGAACGACTTTAAACTCGGTGATGTTGGTGGGCTTCTCCTCGGCTTTCGGAGCTGGGGCGGCCGCGGGGGCTGGTGCAGCGGGTTTGGGAGCTTCGACCGGGGCGGCGGGAGCAGCGCCTTCGGCGATCTGACCGACGACATCACCGATGACGACATCGTCTCCAGGCTGTTTGGCGATGGTCAGAGTGCCAGCGGCCTCGGCGGTGACTTCAGCAGCCACTTTGTCGGTTTCGAGCGTCAGGAGGATGTCGCCGACTTTGACGAAGTCGCCGTTTTTGAAGTGCCATTTGGCGATCTGGCCTCCGGTGACGGATTCGCCGAGTGCGGGGATTTTGATGTCAGCCATGGTGTGCGAGGAAGGATAAAAGATGAAAACTAAAAGATGAAATCTGGGGAGGTGCGGGTGCGGAAGATGTCGAGAAGGTGTCTGCGAAGGTCGGCTTGCGTGTGTCCTTGCGTCCAATGCTCAGGAAACTGATTCAAGAAGCCGAGAAACCATTTCTCGCTACGCCAAAAGACGAAATCGAGCCTGAAACTGCCTTCATGCGTCTTGGCACTCCAAGAAGCATGTTTGGCATTCGCTGGTGGCTCCAAATCGTAAATCATAAATCGTAAATCATAAATGACGGATCACACGCTGAAGGCATCCTCAACGAGTTTGTCTTGCTCAAGCGAGTGGATGGCCTTGGAGCCTGCGGCGGGGCTGGAGGAGCGTTCGCGGCCGGCGTAGCGGAGTTTGTGATTGCTCAGCTCTTCGAGGCGCGGGCGGATGTAGTAGAAGGCGCCCATGTTGCGGGGTTCTTCCTGGCACCAGATCCACTTCTTCTGCGCTCGCGGATACTTGGCGACGATCTCTTTGAGCATCTCGTAGTTCAGCGGGTAAAGCTGCTCGACGCGAATGATGGCGGCGTTCTTGATCTTGTGCTCTTCGCGGAATTCGAGGAGGTCGTAGTAAACCTTGCCGCTGCACAAAATGAGACGCGTGACACGCTCCGGTGCGACGGTGAGGTGTTCGTCGTCGAGCACTTCCTTGAAGGTAGTGCCTTCGGCCATGTCGGCGAGTTTGCTGACGCACTTCGGATGACGCAGCAGGCTCTTCGGCGTCATGACGACGAGGGGCTTGCGGGTGCTGCGCTTGAGCTGGCGGCGCAGGGCGTGGAAATACTGCGCAGGCGTGGTGAAATTGCACACCTGCATGTTGCCACCGGCGCAGAGCTGCAGGAAGCGCTCCATGCGAGCGCTGGAGTGCTCGGGGCCCTGGCCTTCGTAGCCGTGCGGAAGAAGCAGCGTCACATGCGAGGGACGCTGCCATTTGCTCTCAGCGGAGGCGATGAACTGGTCGATGATGACCTGCGCTCCGTTCACGAAGTCGCCAAACTGCGCTTCCCAGCAGACGAGGAGATTGCTGGCGAGCAGCGAGTAGCCGTAGTCGAAGCCCAAGACGGCGGCTTCGGAGAGGAGCGAGTTGTACACGCAGTAGCGGCCCTGCTCGGGTTGCAGGTTGTTCAGCGGGATGTGGCGTTCACGCGTCTGTGAATCGTAGAACACGCTGTGACGATGGCTGAAGGTGCCGCGACGCACGTCCTGGCCGCTGAGGCGCACGCCGTGGCCTTCGGTGAGCAGCGTGCCAAAGGCCAACGACTCGGCGTAGGCCCAGTCAAAGCCTTCACCAGCCTCGACGGCCTTCTTGCGAGCGGCGAGGAAGCGTTTCGCGATGGTGGGATGCAGATTGAAGCTCTCCGGCACTTCGAGCAGGCGCTCGGCCACGATTTTGAGTTTCTTCATCTCCACGCCAGTCTTCACCGGCACATAATCATAGGCAGGCTGCGGCATGGCCATGCTGCCTTCGAAAGGATTGCCGCCATTGGCGCTCTTGTCCTTCTCGGCCAGCGTGGTGACGCCGCCTTCGAGTTCGTCATCGAGTTCACGTTGCAGCGCGGCGGCACCGGCTTCGTCGAGCACGCCTTGGCTGGCGAGGTCGAGGCGGAACAGCGTCGCGGTGGACGGATGCTGGGCGATGCTGCGGGCCATGTTTGGCTGCGTGAAG